>JAHECB010000046.1:0-19869 GCA_024641925.1 Betaproteobacteria bacterium | reverse complement strand
ACTGGGTGGCGGGCTGCATCGCTTGCGTGCCCTGGCGGTCGCGCAGGTGGTCGAAGGCCAGCGCCTTGGCAGTGGCGTACACGACTTCGTGGCCGTACACCGCACGGCGCGCGTCGTCGCCGCCTGCGTCGACCAGGGGCGCCACCCGCAGGCCCAGGGCGTGGTACAGCGGGCGCATCTGTTCCGCGTCGCGCCGGGCCAGGTAGTCGTTGGCGGTGACCACGTGCACCGGCACACCGGCCAGCGCGGCAACGGCGGCGGCCAGGCCCACGGCCAGCGTCTTGCCTTCGCCGGTGGCCATCTCGGCCATGCGGTTGTCCAGCAGGGCGGCCGCAGCCATGCACTGGGTGTGGCGCGGAGCATGGCCCAACACGCGCGCGGCCTGCAGCGCCACCAGGCCCAGAGCCTGGGCCACCAGGCGGGGCTGCAGGCCCTGCCGGCGCAGCTGCTGCCGCAGCCTTTGCAGGGCCGCCAGCCGCGTTGCGCCGTCGCGTGCTGTCCATGCCGCGGCATGGGCCGGCACGGTGCGCGCCAGGGCGGCGCAGTGTGTGCTGGCGTTGCGCAGATGCGGGGTTTGCCGTGGTGTGCCACCCATCAAAGGCGCACCCGGGGCAGCGCCTGCGGTGGTGGTGTCCGGCCGTTGTGGGTAGGCGCCCCACACGGGGCCGGGCACCGGCAACTGGCGGCCGTTGCGGTCTGCAGCGCCTGCAGACAGGCGGGACATCATCATGGAGATCGCCATACCGCCGTGCCGTCAGACCTGGGGGTTGAAGTGCTGCAGCATCTCGCGCCGCACACGGCGTGCCAGCTGCCAGGCCAGGGGTGAAAAACCGCCGTCGAAGCGCACCCAGGCGCGTTCACCCAGGCGTGTGCTGGGCGCCGCGCCCGCGTCGTCGGGCCCGGCGCCGGGAGGTGGCAGGCGCACGTCCAGCAGCAGCACGGGTTGCAGGGCGGTGAGGTCGTCCTTGTCGCCCGGCTCGGTGGCGATGGGGCCTCCGTGTTTCAGGCTGAGCGCGGCACTGGGCAGGCGCAGGCCGGCGCCGCCACTGTCTCGCAGCAAGCTTGCGTTGTGCACCTGGCCGGGTGATGAGGCCAGCCACACGCTGGCCGCGCCGCGGTGCTGGCGCAGGTCCTGTGCCTGCGCCTCGGGCAGCGCCACACGCACCGTGGCAGCGGTGTTACCGAGGATCTGGCCCAGCAAGGCACCCTGGCGCAGGTGGCGCCCGGGCAGGTCTGCGGCATGGGGCAGCGCCAGACGGCCTGCGCTGCGGGCGCGAACCTGCAAGGCGCCCAGGCGCTGGTCCAGCAGCGCCAGTTCTGCCCGCGCCGCCGCCAGTTCGGCCTGGGCGACACCGGCGCTGGCCGCGTCGGTCCGGTCGTTGTCGCCGGGCATGGCACCATACAGGCGCGCCTCCAGCGCCGCCACGCGGGCCGCCTGGCGCGTGTGGTCTGCGCGCAGTGGGGGGTTGGCCAGACGCAGGATCACGGTGCCCGTCTGCACCGTGCTGCCGTCGGCCACCAGCACGGCTTCGACCTGGCCTTCGGCTTCGGCGCGCAGTTGTGCGTCGTCGGCAGGCCAGACCACACCCCGCACCAGGCTGCGCTGGGGCAGGGGCAGCCCCAGGGCCAGCACCACCAGCGTCAACCCGGCCAGCCGCAGACGGCGCCAGCGTCTGGCGGTGCTGTCCCGCGCCAAGGCCATGGCCTGCAACTTCGACAGCAGGCGCCACAGCGGCCGCAGCGCCATCTGCCACAGCAGCAGGGCTGCTGCCAACAGGCCCAGCGGCATCGACCATTGGCCCAGCCAGGCCGCGGCCAGCGTGGCCACCACCAGGCCGTTGGCCCAGGCCAGGGGTGCATAGAGCATCAGCCATGGCCCTTCGCCCCGTGCCACCAGCATCGCGTCGCCTTCGGGTAGGCGCAGCACCCGGCGTTGCAGCAGCTTGTGCCACCAGGCCTGGCTGCGGGGCGCCAGGTTGGGCAGTTGCAGCAGGTCGCTGGCGATGTAGTAACCGTCCAGCCGCAGCAGCGGGTTGGCGTTGAACACCAGGGTCGACACGCTGGTCAGCACCAGCGTGACAAAGGCAGTGTCGCGCGCCAGGCCGGGCTCCAGCACCAGCCACAGCGGCAGGGCGGCCGCAGCCAGGCAGGTTTCGGCCATCATGCCCGCGGCGCTGACCACCACGCGCTGGTAGCGCTGCGAAAACGCTGACGCGGCCGACGCGTCGACATACGGCATGGGCATGCCCAGCATGAACGTGACGCCGGCCTGCCGAACCTGCCCGCCCCAGCGGCGCACCGCCATGCCGTGGGCCAGCTCGTGCCACAGCTTGATGGGCACAAACAGCAAGGCGGCCAGGGCCATGAAACGGGGCTGGGCCAGCCAGGTCTGGCCATGGGCCCAGAGTGTGGGCGCGTGCTGCACGGCCTGTAGCAGCAGATGGGCCAGCGCCAGCAGCAACAGCAGCAGGCCGGTGCGGCAAAACAGCAAGCCGGCCAGCGCATCAAATCGGCGCAGCAGCGCACCGGGGTTGCCCAGCGGCAGGCGCCAGGCGATCAGGCTGCTGCGGCCGGCCGGGCGCGAGACCTTGGCCAGGTGTGGCAGCAGGGCGTCGAAGTCGGCCGTGAGGTCACCGCGCAGCAGGCCGGCTTCACGCAGTTGCGCCAGCAGCTCGATGGTCTCGTCCTGGGTCGCAGCGTCATACGGCCGCTGCAGTTGTGCGTCCCAGGCGTGTTGCAGCGTGCATTCGCCATCGAAGCGGCCCACCAGGGCGTAGGCGGCGGCATTGAGCCTGACGCTGCGGCCTGTGGCCGCGTCGGCCAGTTGCACCCAGGTTTCGCCCCGCAGTCGCTGGCGCCGCACCGTCACCCCGGGGGCCAGGCGTGGGCACGTCGCGGCCACTCGATGCCAGCGTGGGCTGTACAGCGCGGTCATGATCGAGCGGCGTTCAGCCCAGCCACGACCACCAGGCCAGCCGCAACCGGTTGGCCGCCTGCATCAGCCAGCCCCACAGCGGCGGCTGCCTGCCCACCACCAGTTCGGCACGCCCCAGCAGCCCGGGGCGCAGGCCGGGCCCGGGTGTGGCCAGTCGCGCTTCAACTTCAAACACGTTGCGGCCGTCCACGGCCCGCGCCAGCGGCGCGATGCGTTCCACCACCAGGTCCTGCTGCTGCCAGGGCAGCGAAGACAGGGCCAGTTGACCGACCTGGCCCGGCGCCACGGCGGCAATGTCGGTTTCGTCGATGTCCACCATGACACGGTGCTGCGCCGTGCTGGCCAGCGTGATCAGGGTGTCGCCCTGGCGCACCGGCGCGCCCATGGACTGGCTCAGGTCGCCCTGGATCACCAGGCCGTCAAACGGCGCGACGATGCGCCCGCGCTGCAACTGGCCCGCCACCAGCGCCAGCTGGGATTGCGCTTCCGCCACGCGGGCTTCGGCCGTGGCGGCGGCCACACGGTCCGACCGTGCCATCGCCGAGGCGTAGGCGTTCTGGTGCTGCTCGAGCTGGCTGCGCCACTTGTCCTGCTCCAGTTGCAGGTCCTGCTCCAGCAGGTCCAGCAGCGGCGCACCGGCCTTCACGCGGTCGCCCGGGCGTGCATGGGCCGTCTTGACAAAGCCGTCGCTGGGGGCCACCAGCACCTGCTGCCGTGCACCTTCGATGCGGGCACGACCGCTGACGTGCTGCGGCAGCGGCAACAGGGCCAGGCCGGCCAGCATGAGTGCGGCTGCTGCCAGCCCGCGCCGGGCCCACAGCTTGTCGGGTCGGTGCAGCGCCTGCCAGGCGCGCTGCAGGTCCTGCCCGCTGCGGCGGTGCCAGGGCAGGCTGGCTTGTTGCATCCAGCGCAGGGCCTGTGTGGCGAGTTGCAGTTGCAGCGCCAGGCGCTGCAGTTCACGCTGCGTGAACGGCGGGCCGTCTTCGCGGTGCAGGCAGACGGCACCCAGCACACGGCCATCCTGCCCCAGCGGCACGCTGGCCACGGCACCGCCCAGGTGCTTGTGCAGCGCCTGGTGTTCGATGCGGATGCGGTCGGCAACACCGCGGCGGCGTTCACCGTCGGGCACCGGCCAGCCCACGCACAAGGCCTGCTCGATGGCCTCGTCCATGGCGCCTTGCCAGCGCAGCAGGCCGTCCGCGGGCAGGTCGGCCAGGTCGCCTTGCGACAGCGCCAGCAGGCGCGTGCGCTGATCGCGGTGCAGGCCAAAGGCGACCTGGCTGCAGCCGTTTGCCGCCGCCAGTGCGGCGACCAGGCGGTGGGCAGCAGCGCTGAAGCTGCTGGCATCCAGCACCTGGGCATACAGCGCCAGCGCCTGCGCCGTGGAGGCACCATCGGAGTGCGCCGCTGCAGCGGCGTGTGCGGTCATCGAGCGTGCGGGTGTGGCGTCGGCGGGCTGCACGTGCAGATCGCCGGCCGGCGCCGCCAGGCGGGTGGCGTCGTGCAGCACGGCAGAACCTTCGCTTGGCCTCATGCCGGCATTTTCCGGCAGGGTGCAAGGCGCCATGGCGCAGAGATGGCTGGCGATTGCCCTGTTTTACGGCGTCCCTGCGATGGCTGATGGTGCGGCCGTGAGCCGCCGTTGCGGGCGCCCTAAGCGGAGGCCAGCAAGGCGCGCAGCGACGAGAGCGAAAAGGGCTTGGGCAGCGCGCCGACCGTGTGCAGCCCCAGGCGTCGCGCTTCGTCCAAAGCGTCTTGTGTGTCGGCGCTGCCGGCGCCGCTGCAGATGATGACCCGGGCCTGGCTCTGTGCTGCGGCCAGCGCCTGCAACACCTGGCTGCCATTCATCTGCGGCATCTTCAGATCGATGGCCACGTGGGTGGGTGCCCAGGTTTTGACGGCGTCCAAAAAGACTTGCGGTTGTTCGCACAACTGCGCCTCGAAGCCCGCAGACTCGGCAACGATGACCAGCAGCGTGCCGACGGTCAGGTCGTCATCCAGCACCAGCAGCCGGCCTTGATTCATGGGGGACACTCCTGGGGCAGGTTTCCGGCCGCGCTGCAGATGGCAGTGACAAAGAAACCGCGATGCCCCGTTTCAGCCGACCCTATCATCGTCGCAAGAACGCGCATGGCGCGCGGTACCACCCCCTATGTCCATGACACCCCAGTGAGTATCCGAGCGCGGCTGATGTTGATTGCCTTTATGGCCAGCGCCTTGCCGGGGCTGTTGGGGCTGGGCAGATTCCTGCAGGCCCGCAGCCTGGCCATCGAAGAAGACACCGCGCGGCTGGTGCAGATGGCCGAGCAGCAGGCCAGGACCATCGACGAGCGCGTGCGGGGTACGGCCCAACTGCTGTACGGCCTGGCGCGGGCTGACGAACTGGTGCACAGCGCCAATCGCACGACCTGCTCGGCGTTTCTGAAAGAGGTGCGCGAAGCCTATCCGCAGTACACCGGCATCATCACGGTGCTGCCCAACGGTCAGATGTTCTGCGATTCGCTGAACACGGGTCGCGAGTTGGACCTGCGCGACCGTGCGTACTTCCAGGCGGCGCTGTCCGCGCCCACGGGGGTGGTGCTGGAACCGGTGTTTGGCCGTCTGTCCGGGCTGGCCGTGCTGCAGGTGGCGCACCCCGTGCGTTCCGCCCAGGGTGAGCTCGAATTCCTGGTACTGGCATCGTTGAACCTGCAGAGCCTGCTGGCCAAGCCGCCCTTGCCGGTTCCCGAAGCCCGGCTGCTGCTGCTGGATGACCAGGGAACGGTGCTGGCCAGCACCGACGCGGCCGATGCCAGCCATCCGGCAGGTTCTTCGCTGTCGGCAACGCCGCTGTCGCGGTTCATCACCAACGCCGAACACCAGACCGCCGAACTGGTGGGCCCCGACGGCCAGTTGCAGGTATGGGCCAACGCGCATTCCGTTGCGAGCGCCCGCGCCGGCATCCATGTCTCGGCCGGTGTGGCGAAAAACGCCTTGCTGGCGCAGGCCGACCGGCGTTTCAGGCAAGACCTTGTACTGCTGGGCTTGTCGGCACTGGGCTTGTTCCTGGGCGTCTGGGCGCTCGCCGAATACGGTGTCCGGCGCCAGGTGGGGCGCCTGACCGGCATGGCCCGCCAGCTGGCCGCTGGCGACCTGTCGGCCCGCATCGCCCAGCCGCTGCCCAGTGGTGAACTGGGCGCGTTGATGACCACCTTGAACCAGACGGCCGAGTCCTTGGAACAGCAGCGCACCGATATCAGCGAACTCAACACGCGCTTGCAGCAGTCGCAGCGCATGGAGGCCATTGGCCAGCTCACCGGCGGTGTGGCGCACGATTTCAACAACCTGTTGACCGTGGTGCTGGGCAATGCCGAATTGCTGGCCGAGCAGCGCGACATGGACCCCAGGCTTCGGGCCATGGCCGACAGCATCGTGACGGCGGCGCAGCGCGGCGCCGAGCTCACCCAACGCCTGCTGGCCTTTGCGCGCAAGCAGGCGCTGGACCCCAAGGCGGTGGACATCAACCAGTTGGTGGGGAGTCTGGACCCGATGTTGCGCCGCACGCTGGGTGCCCATATCGAGATCGAGCTCATCCGCGCGGCAGGCCTGTGGTCTGCGCTGGTAGACCAGGGGCCGCTTGAAAATGCCCTGCTCAACCTGTGCCTGAACGCCCGCGACGCCATGCCCGACGGCGGCCGCCTGACGCTGGAAACGGCCAACGTGCGCCTGGACGACGAATACGTTCAACGCTTCGGCGACGTGGTGCCGGGCCAGTATGTGATGCTGGCTGTGTCGGACACCGGCCAGGGCATTTCGCCGCAGAACCTGCAGCGGGTCTTTGAACCCTTTTTCACCACCAAGGCAAAAGGCAAAGGCACCGGGCTGGGACTGGCCATGGTGTACGGCTTTGTCAAGCAGTCGGCAGGCCATCTGGCCATTTATTCCGAGCTGGGTCAGGGCACCACGGTCAAGATGTACCTGCCGCGTGCTACCACGTCGCCAACGGGCCAGAACGCGGCGCCTGTTGTGAGCAGCGTGGCCGGCGGCAGCGAAACCATCCTGCTGGTTGAAGACGACGCCGCGGTGCGTCACTACGCCGTCACGGCGCTGCGTTCCTTTGGCTACAAGGTCATCGAGGCAGAGGACGGCCCCACGGCGTTGGCGCTGCTGGACCAGGTGGGGCCGCTGGACCTGCTGTTCACCGACGTGGTCATGCCCGGCGGCATGAACGGTCGTGCCTTGGCCGATGCGGCCCGCCTGAAGCGCCCTGGCCTGCGTGTGCTGTACACCTCGGGGCACACCGAAAACGCCATCGTGCACCATGGCCGGCTGGACGTGGGTGCACAGCTGCTGAGCAAGCCCTATCGGCGCAGCGACCTGGACCGGGCGGTGCGCGCGGCGCTGTCGGTGCCGTCCGGTTGAGCCGCGCCCTGGGTGCACGCTCGCGTATGCTGCGCGGCACCTGATGTTCGAAGTTGCGCCATGGTTCTGAATGTTGTCTGGATCGGTTTCATCCTGATCGGCCTGGCCGTGGCCGTGCTGCGACTGGTGCAAGGCGAAGCCGACATCTTTGCCAAGGTGCTGGGCGGCATCTTCGACACCGCCAAGACCGGCTTTGACATCAGCCTGGGCCTGGTGGGTGTGATGAGCCTGTGGCTGGGGCTGATGAAGATCGGCGAACAGGCGGGTGTCATCCAGCTGTTTGCACGCGTCATGGGGCCGTTTTTCAGGCGGCTTTTTCCGCAGATTCCGCCGGGGCACCCGGCGGGCGGCAGCATCATCATGAACTTCAGCGCCAACATGCTGGGGCTGGACAACGCCGCCACGCCGCTGGGCCTGAAGGCCATGCGCGAACTGCAGGAGATCAACCCGCAGAAGGACGTGGCCAGCGATCCGATGATCATGTTCCTGGTGCTGAACACGGCGGGCATCACGCTGATCCCCACCTCGGTCATTGCCATCCGGCAGACCATGGCGGCGCAGCAAGGCCTGGTCAACTTCAACGGCGCCGACATCTTTTTGCCAACGCTGATCGGCACCTTCATTTCCTTCACCGCCGGGCTGGTGGCGGTGGCCTGGCTGCAGCGCATCAAGCTCTTCAGCGCGCCCATCCTGGCGTTTTTTGCCGCTTTTGCCGCGCTGATGGGCGCGCTGTACTTGGCCCTGCACAGCCTGCCACCCGACCAGATGGCGCAGACCATCGGCATCATCGGCAGCGGTGTCATCCTGGCGGTGATTGCGCTGTTTGTGGCCGCTGGCGCGTGGCGGCGCATCAACGTCTACGAAGCTTTTGTTGAAGGTGCCAAAGAGGGTTTTGGCGTGGCGGTGCAGATCATTCCGTACCTGATCGCCATCCTGGTGGCGATTTCGGTGTTCCGCACCACCGGCTGCATGGATTACGTGGTGCAGGCCATCGGTGCGCTGGTGGGGCTGATGGGCTTGAACACCGACTTCGTGCCCGCGCTGCCCGTGGGTTTGATGAAAACGCTGTCGGGCAGCGGCGCGCGAGGCCTGATGGTGGACGTGATGAAAACCTACGGCGTGGATTCGTTCCAGGGCAAGCTGGCGTCCATCATCCAGGGCAGCACCGAAACCACCTTTTATGTGCTGGCGGTGTACTTCGGCAGCGTCAACATCCGCAAGACCCGCTATGCGCTGACCTGCGGCCTGGTCGCCGACGCGGTGGGCCTGATCGGCGCCATCCTCGTAGGCTACGCGTTTTATCACTGAGACGGGACGTCACACGCCGGAAGGCGTGTGTCGCTGGTCGAAGGCCGGAGGGCGATTTCACGCCCGACGGCTGAGACGGGACGTCACACGCCGGAAGGCGTGTGTCGCTGGTCGAAGGCCGGAGGGCGATTTCACGCCCGACGGCTGAGACGGGACGCAGGACGAAGAAACGCGCACCCGGGCGGGGTGGCTTTCCTCATCCCAGGTCCGGCCGGAGCCAGTCGCCATGTGAACACTGCCACGTCGTGCGGGCGGTTTCCTGCAGCGAATGCAACGCCCTTTCCGATGCGCTGACTGAAGCCGACACGGGCCAGCCCGGGTTGAAAACACGCTGAGCCAGCCCTCACGGCATGGAGCTGGGCCGTTGGCCGCACGGGTGCGCCGGCCAATTGGCACGCGCCCGTGCAGAGCACCGCACCCCGATTACAAGTCCACCACCACCACGCCCTGGTCACGCTGCGCCCTGGAACAACACAAGATGATCTTGTGCTGGCGCTGCGCTTGGCTCAGCACAAAGTCGCGGTGTTCAACCTCGTCCGACGCGCTGGCGTCGTAGTCGGTGGCACACACGCCGCACAGGCCGTCACTGCATTTCACATCGATGCGCACGCCATGGCGCGCGAGCACGTCGGTGGCGCTGCTGTCAGCGGGCACTTCCAGGGTCTGGCCTGACCGCATCAGCTTCAGCGTGAACGGCAAGTTCACCCACGCCGGCGCTTCGGGTACGCTGAAGTATTCACGGTGCAGCGCGCTCTCGGGCCAGCCCTTGGCGCTGGCGGCTTCAAACACGCCGTCCATGTAGCGTGGCGCGCCGCAGGTGTACAGCTGCACGCCGGGCGTGTAGGCCGGCAGCAGGGAAGGCAGATCGGCGCGTCGGCCTTCGTCCTTGAAGTGCAACTGCACATGGTCGGCCCAGGGCGCTTGTTGCAGGTCGTCCAGAAAGCCTGCCGTGTTGCGGCCGGCGGCGCTGTAGTGAAAGTCAAACGGCTTGCCGATGCGGTGCAGCCGGTGCGCCATGGCGATCATCGGCGTGACGCCAATGCCCCCTGCAAACAGGAAGCTGTGCCGCGCGTCTTCGATCAACGGAAAGTGGTTGGACGGCTTGCTGATGAACACTTTGCGGCCTTCACGGAAGGCGCGAAACATCAGCGCCGAACCGCCGCGCCCCACGCCCCCCAAGATCTGCGGCTGTTCACGCAGCAGGCCCAGCACGTATTTGCTGCGGTCGGCCGGGTCGCCAGCCAGGCTGTACTGGCGCTGGTACTCGGGGGCGATGACCACGTCGATGTGCGCGCCGGCCTCGAACGGCGGCAGCGCAACGCCGTCCAGAGCGGCCAGTTCAAACTTCGCCACACCTTCGGCCATCTCCTGTCGGCGCACCAGCTTCACCGGGAATACCGGCGGCTCGCCGGTCAGCGGCGCGGGGCCGGGCGCCAGGCCTTCCGTCTGCCCATGGGCCAGGCGCTGCCGGTACTGCTGCGGCGTCAGCAAGGCGCGGTAGCGGGTGATGCCTTCGTCGCGGTTGGCCACAAAAGGCACAGGGTAGGGCGGCGGCATCTTGTCGGCCGGGTAGACGGCCAGCGTCTGGTCTTCGTACTTCAGCGCCAGGTCTTTTTGCAGGCCGCGGCGGTGGGTCTGCCGCGCCTGGATGTAGCGGCCGCTGGTTTTGTCCAGTTCGATGTCCCACCACCAGGCTTTCACGGGGTTGATGCTGCCGCGGTTCCAGTCGTCGTCCAGCCGCGCCAGCAGCGGCGCGGTGTTGGGCAACTTCATGGCCACCTGGCGCCACAGGTTGTCGGACAGCAGGCCTTCCAGGTTCCAGGGGCAGGTTTTCATGCAGCGCCCGCACATGCCGCCGGCGCTGTTGGTGATGCGGTACCGCGCGCATTTTTCGGCGTCGCTTTTCCAGATCTCGTAGCCGTTGTACATGAGCTTGGGGCCGGCTGTGATGGCACCCGACGGGCATTCGCGTGCGCACTTGTTGCAGCTTTCGCAAAAGCTTTGCAGCCCGAAGTTGATGGGCTTGTCCGGCGCCAGGGGCAGGCTGGTGGTGACGCTGCCGCTTTTCAGGCGCGGGCCTAAAAAGGGGTTGAGGATGACCTCGCCGATGCGGCTGACTTCACCCAGGCCTGACAGCAGCAGCAGCGGCGGCTGCAGCACGTCGCCGTCCAGCACCGAATGCACGCGTGCGCTGTAACCCAGGCGGCGGATCTGCTCGGCCACCACACCGCCCATCAGCGAAAAGCGCAGGTAGGCGCGCATGCTCTGCGCCACGCTGATCCAGTCGTCGCCGCTGGCGCCTTCCATGGTCTCGTGGCCCTGGTCCAGCAGCAGGTTGACGGCGTTGTCGTGGTAGGCCGGCAGCGCATTGCCGCCGGCGTCGTGCGAGTAATAGGCCCAGGTGGGCACCGCACACAGGCCCACAGCGTCGGCACCCAGGTAGTAGGACGTGGCCTTCAGGTTGTGGGCGTTGCGCACCGGGTCGGCGGTGCTTTGCGACACGGGCCCGCGCGCTTGGCCAAATTGCAGCAGCAGCAAGGCCCCCAGCGCCCGCCTTGCACAGGCGCCGATCGGGCTTTTCATCACGTAGTAGGCGTTTTTGGCGTCCTCCTGCACCGCCTTGCCCAGGTCGCCAAACAGCGCGCGGGCGAAGAAGTCGGCCCGTTTGGGAAAACGCGGCACGCGGTCGTGGTCGATGAAGGTGGTGGGTTCGTTTTGGCGCGGAATGGTTTCGAAGGGGTAGGCGCCGTCCTTGAAGTCGCGCTGGGCGTAGGCCTGCTGGTTGAAGGCGTTTTTCAGCGTGCCGTGGCCCGCCCAGCCGGCTGCAGATTTGGGCGCCGCCCCCAGCCACCAGGCGGGTCCGTGGCTGCGCCAACGGTTCTGTTGCAGTGCCAGCGGCACGTCGGTGGCCATGGCGAAGGTGGTGGTCACGGCGGCCAGACCGTAGCGTGTGCCCAGGTAGGGATTGCTGCCGTCCGGCATCGCCAGGCCCGAGGCCACCGCCAGGCGGTTCAGGTGCACGTCGCAGCAACTGGCGCTGTGCGAACGTGCTTCAAAGCCCAGCAGCCGCAGATAACTGGCCAGCAGAACGGCCGTCTGCGCGGCCAGCAGCGCAGCGCGGTGCGCCTGGGTGTCGATGATCCAGTCGCAGCCCGGCTCACCCGGTCGGGGGTCGCGTGGGTACTCGACGGCGATCACCAGCGCGTGGCTGTGGTGGTCCACCGGGCCGTGCACGGCGCGTGCCGACTCCAGTACGTCGGCCAGGATCATGTCCATGCCGGCGGCAAAACTGGTGGGCTGGTTGTTTTTCAGTTCTTCGCCCAGTGCGGACACCTGGGGGTTGCGGATGGGGGTATCCAGCAAGGCCTCGGCCGGCAGGGCGCAGGTGGCCATCATCGAGGCGTCGAAGTAATAACCGGCGGCTTTCAGGTGTTGAGCACGTTCCAGCAGGTCTTGCGGCGCTTCGGCCGGCAGCGGGTTGGCGGGGCCATCGCGCACCAGGTCAAACATGGCGGCGTAGCGGGCCATGGCATGCACCAGCGACTCGGGCTGTTGTGCTTCATAGCGCAGCGCGGTCATGCTGGGCAAGGTCGACAGGTTGGCAGCGGCGTCACCGCGGGTCAGCCGTTCCAACGGGTAGGGGCCCAGGTGGACCGGCCGATTGCGATACGAAAAGAGACGCGGGGTGACCATGCTGGGCATCGTAGGGGATGGAGGTGCTGCGGCCTTGCCTCAGGCCACGGGATACAGGCGCTGCTGCAGTGCCGCACGCACGGCAGGCCATTCGGTGTCGACGATGCTGTAGCGCATCGACGTTCTTTTTCGGCCGTCCGGCATGATGCGTTCGTTGCGGATCAGGCCTTCTTCCACCGCCCCCAGCCGGAGGATGGCGGCGCGAGACGCTTCATTCAGGATGTCGGTCGTGAACTGGACCCGAACACACTGCAAGCTGTCAAACGCATGACGCAGCATCAGGTATTTGGCTTCGGTGTTGGCAGCCGACTTCTGGGCCGACAGTGCCAGCCAGGTGTGGCCGATCTCCAGGCTTCGGTTCGGCGGGTCGATGCGCCAGAACCGGGTGCAGCCGATCACCCGCCCGGTTGCCGACCAGACGGTGACAAAGGGCATCACGGTTCCCTCGGCGGCACCGCGCAACGCGGTGTCGATGTAGGCGTTGACGGTGTTGGCACTGGGCACGACGGTGGTTTTCAGCGACCAGAGCTCGCCGTCGGCAGCCGCGGCCACCAACGCGTCCGCGTCGGCCGCCGTCAAGGGGCGAAGTTGGACGTGACGACCCTGCAGTGTGGGTGTGCTCATCGGTCTTTCAGTTGCGTGAGTTTTCTGCCCCGCCAGGGTCTGCAACTTCAAACAGGATGCCGTTTTTGCCGGTTTTCTTGACCCTGTACATCAGCCCATCGGCGAAGCGGATGGCGTTGTCGGCGCTCACCGAGGGTGAATCAAAGATGGCCACCCCGATGCTGAAACCGATGGGCCAGTGCTTCACGGCCATCAGTTCAACAAGACGCTGCTGCAGGTTGCTGAAGAAAATGCGTGCACCGGCCAGGTCTGTTTGCGGCAGCAGGATCGCAAACTCGTCGCCGCCGATGCGTGCACAGGCGTCGGTTTCCCGCAGGTGCTTTTTCATGGCGTCCGCAATCAACTTGAGCACCTGATCGCCCGCGTCGTGGCCCAGGCTGTCATTCACGCCCTTGAATCCATCCAGGTCCAGGTAACAGAGCGCCAGGGGCTGCCGATGTCGCCCCGCGAGTTTCAGGGTCAAGTTGCATTCACGCCGGAAAGCGGCGGCGTTCAAGAGGCCCGTCAGGCCGTCGCGCTGCGCCGCCTGGGTCTGCAGATGCAGAACCGAGCGAAGGCGGTTCAGCAGGCCGGCGATGATGAAAAAAAACATCAGACGCACCCCGGCATTCCACAACGGAATGCCGGGGTGGCTGTAGGCATGCCCAGAGAGCTGATCGGCGCTCATCCACGTGGCTGCGGCCAGTACACAGGTCGCCAGGCCGATGCGGCGTCCCCCGTACCAGGCGCCCAGTGCGATGGGCAGTGTGTAGAACACCGAAAACGACAGCTCGTAGCCCGTGATCCAGTCGAAGGCGCCGACGATGGCAATCAGCAAGACGGACAGCCCCGCGATCTGAAGCGATGGCAGCGCTGACAGAAGTCGGTCCAACTTGATCAGCATGAGCGGAGCAGTACCTGGGGCGCCGGGCGACGGGGCCGTGCGGATGCCCTTGGCCGCTCAGCCGTTGGCGAACGCGTCAGAGTTTCTCCGTTTCGCCGGCCTTGGGCTGCCACTTCATCAGTCGTTTTTCGATGCGGCCCACCAGGGCGTCCAGCACCAGCGCAAAAGCCGTCAGCACCACGATGCCGGCCATCACGGTGTTGATGTCGAACGTGCCTTCGGCCTGCAGGATGAGGTAGCCCACACCCTGGGCGGAGCCCAGGTATTCGCCCACCACCGCACCCACGAAGGCCATGCCGACGCTGGTGTGCAGGCTGCTGAAGACCCAGCTGGTGGCGCTGGGCAGGTAGACGTGACGCAGCAACTGTTTTTGGTTGGCACCCAGCATGCGGGCATTGGCCAGCACCACCGGGCTGACTTCTTTCACACCCTGGTAGACGTTGAAGAACACGATGAAAAACACCAGCGTCACGCCCAGCGCCACCTTGGAGGCAATGCCCAGGCCGAACCACACCGAGAAGATGGGCGCCAGGATGATGCGCGGCATGGAATTCATGGCCTTGATGAACGGGTCCAGCACCGCAGACACCGTGGGCGCCAGCGCCAGCCACAGCCCGAACACCAGCCCGAAGCCCGAACCGATGGCAAACGCCAGCAGCGTTTCAACCAGCGTCACCCACAGGTGTTTGTAGATGTCGGCGTCCACCACAAACCAGTCCCAGATGCGGCCGGCCACCTTCAGCGGTTCGCCGAAGAAAAAGGCCGCCTGGCTGTCGTTGTCGAACATCATCGGCGGCACCAGGCCGGGCACGGTCAGCACATGCCAGACGGCCACGATGAACAGCAGCAAGCCGATTTGCCAGATTCGAATCTTGCTCATCATGCGGCCTTCAACTGCTGCGCATAACCCTTGAGCACTTCTTCGCGCAGCACGCCCCAGATGGCGTTGTGCAGTTCGATGAAGCGGGGCGCCGTGCGCACCTCGGCCACGTCGCGCGGGCGCGCCAGGTCGATTTGGAATTCGCCCATGGGGTGGCTGGCCGGGCCTGCCGACAGCACCACCACGCGGTCGCTCATGGCAATGGCCTCGTCCAGGTCGTGGGTGATGAAGAGCACGGCCTTGCGCTTCTGCGCCCACAGGTCCAGCACCTCGTTTTCCATCAGCTGGCGGGTCTGGATGTCCAGGGCGCTGAAGGGCTCGTCCATCAGGATGATGTCGGGGTCCAGCGCCAGCGTCTGCGCCAGCGACGTGCGCTTGCGCATGCCGCCCGACAACTGGTGCGGGTAGCGGTCGCCAAAGCCGCCCAGGCCCACCCGCTTGAGCCAGCCTTCGGCTTGCTCGGCAGCTTCGGCCAGCGGCAGGCCGCGAAATTCCAGCCCGGCCATGACGTTGGCGCGTGCGGTGCGCCAGGGCATCAGGCTTTCGGTCTGGAACATGTAGCCGGCGCGGGTGTTGATGCCCTGCAGCGGCTGGCCAAAACAGGTCACCGAGCCCGTGCTGGGCTGCAGCAGGCCTGCGGCCACGTTCAGCAGCGTGCTCTTGCCGCAGCCCGTGGGGCCCACGACGCTGACAAATTCGCCCGTGCCGATGGTCAGCGTCACATCGCGCACGGCGGTGTAACGCTGGCCGGGGTCGTCCTTGCTGACGAAGGTGCAGGACACCCCCGCCAGTTCCAGCGCTGCGGTCATGGGTGCACCCTTGGTCCTGCGTCCTGTCCCGCCGCCTGTCCCGTCAACCGGGCGCGGGCTTGCTGGGGGCGGCCCGGCGCGGCGCTCATCCCTTCGGGTACTTGTTGTTGGCCTTGCGCACGAAGTCGTTGGTGAACACGGCCGTCAGGTCCAGTTTCTTGTCGCCGATCTTCTTGTCGATGCTGGCCAGGGCGCGGAAGGCCGTGTTGGCACCCTTTTCAGGGAACAGGCCGTCGGGCGACAGGGCTTTTTGCGCCGCCAGGAAAGCGTCGATGTAGACCGCGCGGTCGCCCAGCAGATAGGTTTCCGGCACGGCGCCCAGGATGTCGCTGGGGCCGGCGTTGTGGATCCACTTGCTGGCGCGCACCATGGCGTTGGCCATGGCCTGCACCGTGTTGGGGTTCTTGTCGATGAAGGTCTGCGGCGTGTACAAGCAGCCTGCGGGCATGGGGCCGCCGAAGATGCCGTCGGCTTCGGAGACGTTGCGCGTGTCGGCCACGATCTTCAGGTCGCCCGAGCGCTGCAGCAGGCTGATGACGGGGTCCAGGTTGCTCAGCGCATCGATCTGGCCCGACCGCATGGCCGCCACGGCGCCGCTGCCGGCGCCCACGCCGATGATGGACACGTCGGTGGGCTTCAGTCCGGCCTTGGCCAGAATGAAGTTGACCATGATGTTGGTCGACGAACCCGGCGCCGTGACGCCGATCTTCTTGCCCTTCAGGTCGGCCACCGACTTGAAGTTGGGCATGGTCTTGGGGTTGATGCCCAGCACGATCTGCGGCGCACGGCCCTGCAGCACAAAGGCGCGCATGAACTGGCCCTTGGCCTGCATGTTCACGGTGTGCTCAAACGCACCCGACACCACGTCGGCGCTGCCGCCCACCACAGCGGCCAGTGCGCGCGAGCCGCCGGAAAAGTCCACCACTTCCAGGTCCAGACCCTCGGCCTTGAAATAACCGCGCTGTTCGGCAATGGTCAGCGGCAGGTAGTACAGCAGGCTCTTGCCGCCCACGGCGATGGTGACCTTGGGCTTTTCGAGGGTTTGTGCGCGCACCAGGGCGGGGGCGGCGAAGGCGGCCAGGCTGGCGAGCATCAGGCTTCGGCGTTGCATCGGTGTTGTCTCCTGCGGGCTTGAACAAACACCGATCTTAGGTGCTGAGCGCGCCGGCACCACCCGTGGTTATCACGGGTCACCAGCGACAACTTGGCCGTCCCCTTGGGGGCGATGCGGCTGCGGTTCAGCTGGCGTGCCGCGCTTTTGACGCTTTTCCGGCCTTGGTCGTGCCCAGGGTTTCGTGATGCCCGATCTCCTGCCGCCCCACCACCAGGTGGTGCACTTCGTCGGGGCCATCGGCCAGGCGCAGCGTGCGCTGCTGCGCGTACATGCGCGCCAGCGGTGTCTTCTGCGACACACCCAGCGCGCCGTGCATCTGGATGGCCTTGTCGATGATCAGGCACACCCGCTCGGGCACCATGGCCTTGACCATGTGCACCCAGATGCGCGCTTCGCGGTTGCCCAGCACGTCCATGGCCTTGGCGGCCTTCAGCACCATCAGCCGCATGGCCTCGATCTCGATGCGCGCACGTGAAATGTGTTCCACGTTGCCACCCAGCCAGGCCAGCTGCTTGCCAAAGGCTTCGCGCTCAACACCGCGCTTGACCATCAGGGCCAGCGCGTTTTCGGCCTGGCCGATGGAGCGCATGCAGTGGTGGATGCGGCCCGGGCCCAGGCGCAGCTGCGAGATCTCGAAACCGCGGCCTTCGCCCAGCAGGATGTTGTCCTTGGGCACGCGCACATTGTCGAACACGATGTGCATGTGGCCGTGTGGCGCATGGTCTTCGCCAAACACATGCATGGCGCCGATGATCTTCACGCCCGGCGTGTCCTTGGGCACCAGGATCATCGATTGCTGCTGGTGGCCCGGTGCGTCGGGGCTGGTGCGCACCATGGTGATGAGGATCTTGCAGCGCGGGCTGCCGGCGCCCGAGATGTAGTGTTTCTCGCCGTTGATGACCCATTCGTTGCCTTGCAGCTCGGCGGTGGTGGCGATGTTGCGGGCGTCTGACGACGCGTGGTGCACCTCGGTCATGGCGTAGGCGGAGCGGATCTCGCCGTTCAGCAGCGGCTTCAGCCATTTCGCTTTCTGCTCGGGTGTGCCCACACGCTCCAGCACTTCCATGTTGCCGGTGTCGGGGGCGGAGCAATTCATGCACTCCGACGCCATCGGGCTCTTGCCCAGTTCAACGGCGATGTAGGCGTAGTCCAGGTTGCTCAGGCCTTCGCCGGTCTTGGCGTCGGGCAGAAAGAAGTTCCACAAGCCCTCTTTTTTGGCCTGCGCCTTGGCGGCGTTCAGCACCTCGAGCTGGCCGGGCGCGTAGGTCCAGCGGGCGTCACCCGTCAGGTGGGCGCCCAGGGCTTCGAACTTTTGGGCCATGGGGTTGACGGTTTCGACGATGAAGCGCTTGACGTGTTCGTACAGCGGCCGTGCGCGCTCGCTCATGCGCAGGTCGTTCAGGGGGTCGCTGGGGTCGCTGGAAAACATGGAAAAGCTGGAGGCAAGGTCGGGCGCGTTCATGCAGTGCTCTTTCTGTCTGGAAAAGCAGCATCTTGAGGGCAAGCGGCCCGTTCGGCTGTCGCCTGTGCGCCACTGCACGGGCCGTGCCGTGCGGCTGGTGCTGCCGCAGGCATGAGGCGCCGTCCTACAGGGCGGCACGGTGCCGGCCGGGTCACACCCGCACGACCGGCTCCTACATTGGGACCATGGACTTTTGCAACACCGGGCAACACGGGCTCCCTGCCCGCAACCGGCGGAAGCTGAAGCACCTGAAAACCCCTTGCAACAAACACCGTCGCCGCACGGATATCAGGACACAAAGAGGACACCATGAACATTCGCAACACCACTGCCATTGCCATCGCCTGCATCAGCTTGATCACCGCATCGGGTTGCGCCGTCACGCGCGGCCAGTCGACGGTGGGCTCCTACATCGACGACACGGCCATCACCACCTCGGTGAAAGCGCACTTCCTGGAAAACAAGGAAGTGGACGGCACCAGCATCAAGGTCGAGACCTTGAACGGCACCGTGATGCTGTCGGGCTTCGCCAAGAACTCGACCGAACGCACCACCGCGGGTTCGATTGCCTCGAAGACCGATGGTGTGAAGTCGGTGCGCAATGAGATCGTCGTCCGGCCCTGATCGGTACGGTTTGACCCAAAGCCCGCCGGTTTGAGCCCGGCGGGCTTTTGCGTTTTTACGACGGCAACAACATCCCATTGATGTCACATCACGGCTGCTGGCCGGCTCCGACCGTGAACAATAATCCGGGCCTTCTGCTCATGTTCCTGGCCCCGCCAGGGCAGCCAAGGAAACCGTCATGAGATTGCGCAGCTACCAGACCGCCGCAGGCCCCCGCTGGGGCGTTGAAGTGCCGGGCGGGCTGGTGCCCAGCGAGCGCCTGGGCGCCGAGGTGCCGGCATCGATGCAAGCGCTGCTTGAAGCCAGCGCGCAGTCGCCCGCCTGGCTGCAGGCCCTGCCCGCGCGTGCGGCCGCTGCTCCGGCGGTGGACATGGCAACGCTGCAGCTGCTGCCCTGCGTGCCGGCACCCGGCAAGATCATCTGCCTGGGCGTGAACTACGTGGACCACGCCAAGGAAGGTGGCAATTTGATCGGTGACTATCCGGCACTGTTCTTGCGCTGTGCCACGTCGCTGCTGGCGCACGGCGCTGCGCTGCGCGTGCCGGCCATTTCCAGCAAGCTGGACTACGAGGCCGAACTGGCCGTGGTCATCGGCAGGCGCACACGCCACGTGGCCGAAGCCGACGCGCTGCAGGCGGTGTTTGGCTACGCCTGCTTCAACGACGGCAGCCTGCGCGACTACCAGCGCAAGACCACGCAGTGGACCATCGGCAAGAACTTTGACGGCACCGGTGCTTTTGGCCCCAGCCTGGTCACGGCCGACGAACTGCCGCCGGGCTGTGTAGGCTTGCACATCGAATCGCGGCTGAACGGCCAGGTCATGCAAAGCGCCAACACGGCGGACATGGCCTTTGGCGTGGCGCGCACGATTGCGCTGCTGTCCGAGGCGCTGACGCTGGAGCCCGGCGATGTGGTGGTCATGGGCACACCGGGTGGTGTGGGTTATGCCCGCAACCCGCCGGTGTGGATGAAGGCGGGCGACACCATCGAGGTCGAGATCGAGGGCGTTGGCGTGCTGTCCAACCCGGTGACCGCATGAACAAGACCTGCTGAAAGTCTGACCATGAGAAACCTGAGCCTGGACAACATCACCGAAGCGGCCAGCAGCAGTTTTGCCGGCCTGACCGACCCGCGCC
>JAHECB010000301.1:3744-5711 GCA_024641925.1 Betaproteobacteria bacterium | reverse complement strand
GTCTGTTTCCACTGCCCCCCAAGGCAAGCCCAACAGCAAAGCGCTTTCGGTGCTGATTGTCAGCACGCTTGCGTTCACGGTTTGCTTCATGGTCTGGATGATGTTTGCCGTGATCGGCATTCCGATCAGGAAAACGCTGGGCCTGAACGCCACCGAATTCGGTCTGATGACCGCAATGCCGGTGCTCAGTGGTTCACTGGTCCGCGTGCCACTGGGCATCTGGACCGACAAGTACGGCGGTCGCATCGTGATGACGGTGCTGATGGCACTGTGCGTACCAGCCATCTGGTTCATGGCCTACGCCACGGCACTGTGGCATTACCTGATGATCGGCCTGGTGGTGGGCCTGGCCGGCGGATCGTTCTCGGTCGGCACGCCTTACGTGGCGCGCTGGTTCGCCAAGGAAAAGCAGGGTTTTGCGATGGGCATCTTTGGCGCCGGCAATGCCGGTGCCGCACTCAACAAGTTCCTTGCACCGGCGCTGGTTGTCGGCTTTGGCTGGACCATGGTGCCGCACGTCTACGCTGCCATCATGCTCGGAACCGTTTTTCTGTTCTGGTTTCTCAGCTACAGCGATCCGGCTCACCTGGTTCCGAGCCACGTCAAATTTCGCGACCAGTTGCAGGCACTCAAGGATCCCAGGGTCTTGAAGTACTGCCAGTACTACAGCATTGTTTTCGGTGGCTACGTCGCGCTGTCGCTTTGGATGGTGCAGTACTACGTGGGCGAATATGGGCTGGACATCCGCATTGCTGCCCTGCTGGCGGCGTGCTTTTCCTTGCCCGGCGGTGTGCTGCGCGCAGTGGGTGGCTGGATGTCGGACAAATACGGCGCCCACAGCGTCACCTGGTGGGTTCTGTGGGTCGCATGGGTCTGCCTGTTCCTGCTGAGCTATCCGCAGTTTGACTTCACTGTCACCACCATCGACGGTCCCAAGACCTTCCACGTCGGCCTGAATGTGTACATGTTCACGATTCTGATGTTTGCGCTCGGCATCGCCTTTGCCTTCGGCAAGGCCAGTACCTTCAAGTACATCAGCGATGAGTACCCCAACAACATCGGCACCATCAGCGGCATCGTCGGTCTTGCCGGCGGCATGGGCGGTTTCGTGCTGCCCATCATGTTCGGCGCGCTGGTCGACCTGACCGGTGTGCGCTCCAGCGCTTTCATGCTGATGTACGGCGTGGTCTGGGTGTCGTTGATCTGGATGTACCTGACCGAAGTGCGCCGCTCCGACTACATGGGTAGCGCCCCCGTCCTGGCGCCACAACAAGGCTGATTTCAACCGTTCGAAAGACCAAAATGACAAACCTTAAGACATCCGGTGTCGATATCACCGACTGGCGTCCCGAAGACAATGAGTTCTGGGAAACAAGCGGCAAGCGCATCGCCAGCCGCAACCTCTGGATCTCGATCCCGAGCCTGCTGTGCGGGTTCGCGGTGTGGGTCATCTGGAGCATGGTGACCGTGCAGATGATCAACGCCGGTTACCCCTTCAAGCCGGCCGAACTGTTCACGCTGGCAGCCATTGCCGGCCTGACCGGCGCCACGCTGCGCATTCCGTCGAGCTTTTTCATCCGCATCGCCGGGGGCCGCAACACGATCTTCTTCACCACCGCGCTGCTGATGATTCCGGCGCTCGGCCTGGGGCTGGCCTTGCAGGACAAGACGACTCCGCTGTGGGTGTTCCAGCTGCTGGCGCTGCTGTCGGGTTTTGGCGGCGGAAATTTCGCCAGCTCGATGTCCAACATCAGCTTCTTCTATCCGAAGCGCATGCAGGGCCTGGCACTGGGGCTGAACGCCGGTCTCGGCAATGCCGGCGTCACCACCATGCAAATCCTGGTGCCACTGGTCATGACCTTCGGCCTGTTCGGAACCTTTGGCGGTGACCCGGCGACGCTGGTGCAGGCCTCAGGGTCTCTGATCGGCAAGGCACCGGCGGGTTCGCAAACCTGGATCCAGAATGC
>JAHECB010000301.1:0-3734 GCA_024641925.1 Betaproteobacteria bacterium | reverse complement strand
ACCTCTTCGACTCTTCGGTACCCAGTTCGGCGAACCACTCGTCGCTGGCGCTGGCCGGCTGGTTCGGCATGAACAACCTGCGCACCGACGTGGTGTCGCCGCAAATTGGATCGCCCGCTACTGCCATGTCAAAGATCCTGGGCATGCTGGCGATTGGCTTTGTGACCTCGATTGCCGGTCTGTACATCATCCTGCCAGCGCCGATCGGCCTGGGTGCGCCCGACTGGGCCAAGTGGTTTGTTCTGGCTGGCGTGATCTACGCCACCGTCCTGCTGATGAAGCTGATACCGGGCGACATCAAGCCCAACCTGCAACGCCAGTTCAAGATTTTCGGCAACAAGCACACCTGGGTCATGAGCATCATCTACACCATGACCTTCGGCAGCTTTATTGGCTACTCGGCGGCCTTCGCGCTGGCGATCAAGGTCATCTTTGGCTTCACCCATGTCCTGGGTGCCAACGGCGCCATGGTCCACAGCGCGGTCAACCCGAACGCGCCCAGCGCCCTGATGTACGCCTGGATGGGTCCGTTCATCGGCGCACTGATCCGCCCGGTCGGTGGCTGGATTGCCGACAAGGTTGGCGGTGCCAAGGTCACCCAGATGGTTTCGATCGTGATGGTCGCAGCCGCCCTGGGCGTCGCCTATTACATGAAATCAGCCTACCAGTCGGCGACACCGGAGCAGTTCTTCGTTCCCTTCTTCCTGCTGTTCCTGGTGCTGTTTGCGGCCTCGGGCATCGGCAACGGATCGACGTTCCGCACCATCGCCATGGTCTTCCCGAAAGAGCAGGCCGGCCCGGCGCTGGGCTGGACCTCGGCCGTCGCGGCGTATGGCGCCTTCATCATTCCGCAGGTGTTCGGCGAACAGATCAAGGCGACCACGCCCGAGAACGCGCTGTACGGCTTTGCCATCTTCTACGTGGTTTGCCTGCTGCTGAACTGGTGGTACTACCTCGGCCCCAAGGCCGAATTCAAGAATCCGTGACATCACCTGTGGGTGAGCCCGACTCGCCCGCTTCCCAATTTGGAGAACATGCATGAGCCACTTTCTCGATCGACTGAGCTATTTTTCTCAACCCAAAGAATCCTTCTCGGGCGAGCACGGTGTCACCACGGGCGAAGACCGCACTTGGGAAGCCGCTTACCGCGATCGCTGGGCACACGACAAGATCGTGCGTTCGACGCACGGGGTGAACTGCACCGGTTCCTGCTCGTGGAAGATTTACGTCAAGGGTGGCATCGTCACCTGGGAGACCCAGCAGACCGACTACCCGCGCACGCGCTGGGACATGCCCAACCATGAACCGCGCGGCTGTTCCCGGGGTGCCAGCTACAGCTGGTATCTGTACAGCGCCAACCGAGTCAAGTACCCGCTGGTACGCGGGCGGCTGCTGAAACTGTGGCGCGCCGCGCGGCAAACCATGGAGCCGGTTGACGCCTGGATTTCGATCGCACAGGACGACGCCAAACGCAAGGAGTATCAGAGCGTGCGCGGACTTGGCGGTTTTGTGCGCTCAAGCTGGGACGAGGTCAACGAAATTGTCGCCGCGGCCAACGTCTACACCATCAAACAGCATGGACCCGACCGCATCATCGGCTTCTCGCCGATCCCGGCGATGTCGATGGTGTCGTACGCCGCGGGCAGCCGCTACCTGAGCCTGATCGGCGGCGTCTGCATGAGCTTTTACGACTGGTATTGCGACCTGCCGCCGGCCAGCCCGCAGATCTGGGGCGAACAAACCGACGTACCGGAGTCGGCTGACTGGTACAACAGCAGCTACATCATCGCCTGGGGCTCCAACGTGCCGCAGACGCGCACGCCCGACGCGCACTTCTTCACCGAGGTTCGCTACAAGGGCACCAAGACCGTCGCCATCACGCCGGACTATTCGGAAGTGGCCAAGATGTCCGATGTCTGGATGAAGCCTAAACAGGGAACGGACGCGGCCGTAGCCATGGCCATGGGACACGTCATCCTGAAAGAGTTTTACTTTCCCGACGGCGGCAAACCCAGAAGCGCCTATTTTGACGACTACGTGCGCCGCTACACCGACATGCCGATGCTGGTGCTGCTGAAAGAGCAGACGCTGCCGTCGGGCGAAATTGTGCGGGTCCCCGACCGCTACCTGCGCGCCAGCGACTTCAACGGCAAACTCGGCGCCGCCAACAATCCCGAATGGAAAACCGTCGCGCTTGACGAGAGCGGCAAGGTTGTGTTGCCCAACGGCGCCATCGGTTTCCGCTGGGGCCCCGACGGCCGCGCCGACCAGGGCCAGTGGAATCTGGAAGCCAAAGAAGCACGCCACGGAAATGACGTCAAACTCAAGCTGACCGTGATGGAAGGCGAGCAGCCGAGTACCGAGACGGCCAGGGTGGGCTTCCCCTACTTTGGCGGCATCGAACACGAGAACTTCCCGAACAACGCCAGCGGCGCCGGCGCCAACAACGTGCTGGTGAGAACGGTGCCAGTGCAGACTATCTCGCTCGGCAAGGATGGCGACAAACGCGAAGCGCTGGTGGCCACCGTTTTTGACCTGCAGGTCGCCAACTACGGTGTGGCGCGTGGTATCCCAGGCGAGTTGGCAGCCAAAGATTTCAACGACGACACGCCCTACACGCCGGCCTGGCAGGAGCGCATCACCGGAACGCCGCGCGAGCAGCTCATTACCGTGGCACGCCAGTTTGCCGACAACGCCGACAAGACGCACGGCAAGTCGATGGTCATCATCGGCGCTGCCATGAACCATTGGTACCACGCCGACATGAACTACCGCGGCGTCATCAACATGCTGATGATGTGCGGCTGCATCGGTCAGAGCGGCGGCGGCTGGGCGCATTACGTCGGCCAGGAAAAGCTGCGTCCACAGACCGGCTGGCTGCCGCTGGCCTTTGGGCTCGACTGGGTACGGCCGCCGCGCCAGATGAACTCGACCAGCTTCTTCTACGCGCACACAGACCAGTGGCGCTACGAAAAGCTCGGCGTCGACGAAGTCCTGTCACCGCTGGCCGACAAAAGCCAGTTTGGCGGCAGCATGATCGACTACAACGTTCGCGCCGAACGCATGGGCTGGCTGCCTTCGGCACCGCAGCTCAAGACCAACCCGCTGCAGGTGGTCAAGGACGCCACAGCCGCCGGCATGGAGCCGAAAGACTATGCTGTCAATGGCTTGAAGGACGGCTCGCTGGCCATGAGCTGCGAAGACCCGGACCACCCCAACAACTGGCCACGCAACATGTTTGTCTGGCGCTCGAACATTCTGGGCTCCAGCGGCAAAGGTCACGAATACTTCCTGAAACACCTGCTCGGCACCAGCAACGGTGTACAGGGCAAGGATCTGGGCAAGGACGAAGCCAAGCCGGACGAGGTGGTGTGGCACGACAGGGCACCCGAAGGCAAGCTTGACCTTCTGGTCACGCTGGACTTTCGCATGAGCACCACCTGCCTGTACTCGGACATCGTGCTGCCAACCGCCACCTGGTACGAGAAGAACGACCTCAACACCAGCGACATGCACCCGTTCATTCACCCGCTCTCGACTGCGGTTGACCCCGCCTGGCAGTCACGCAGCGACTGGGACATCTACAAGGGCTTCGCCAAGCGCTTCAGCGAGGTCTGCGTTGGTCACCTCGGCGTCGAGCGAGACCTGGTGCTGGCACCGCTGATGCACGATTCACCAGCCGAGCTGGCGCAACCCTTTGGCGTGCAGGACTGGAAACGTGGCGAGATCGACCT
>JAHECB010000300.1 GCA_024641925.1 Betaproteobacteria bacterium | reverse complement strand
CGCATTTGCGCCGGCAGGCTGTGCCGCTTCACCGGCATCACATACAGGCGTGCAAAGGTGGCCGCAGCCACCAGGCCCCAGCCCGCTTGCTTGACCAGGCCCACCACCCCACCGCGCGCCTTGGCCGCGGCAAAGCCGGTATTGGCCTGCAGCAAGCGGCGCAGGCCGGCGCGGAATTTTTCGTTGTGGGTGTCCAGCGAAATCGGAAACACCTGTTTGGAGATGGCCGTGGTGATGTCGAAGACCTGGTAGTCGTAGGCGTCCGGGTCGATGCCCATGGCCACGTGCAGTGCAGGCCGGGTGTGGTCGCGCACAAACATGGTGGCGTATACCGCCAGCAGGAAAAAGCGCACCCACAGCAGGTTGGCACCGCGCAGCAAGTGCGGGTTGGCGCGCATGATCAAGGCAAACGATTCGCCATGGCGGAATTCGTCGTTGCACCAGCGTTCAAACCACTTGAAGATGGGATGGAAGCGCTTGTCGGGATGGCGCTCCAACTGGCGGAAGATGGTGATGTAACGCGCGTAGCCGATCTTCTCGGACAGGTAAGTGGCGTAAAAAATGTATTTGGGTTTGAAGAAGGTGTACTTCTTGCTGGACTTCAGATTGGCCAGATCCACACCCAGGCCGTAGTCACGCAGCGAGGCATTGAGGAAGTTGGCATGACGCGACTCGTCGCGTGTCATGTACGTCATCAAGCGCTTGATGTCGGGGTTGTCGACGTTTTTGCGAATTTCGTTGTACAGCACACAACCCGAGTATTCGCTGGTGATCGAGCTGATCAGAAAATCCATGAACTCCTGGTGCAGTTCCGGCGGCAGGCGCTGGATTTCGTCCTTGAAGCTGGTGTCGCGCTGGAAATGGTCGTGGTTGTTGTCGCCTTCGTATTCGGCCAGCATGGTGTCCCACTCGGCACGCACCGGGCTCATGTCCAGCTTGTTCATGGCCTTGAAGTCGGTGGTGTAAAAGCGCGGGCTGATCAACGTTTCGCTTTTGGCGGCTCGCATCACGTCGTCGCGGTTTTCAATGGCGTGCACGGTCATGGTGTCATCTCCTGCCGGTGGTCTGGCCGGGTTCGGCAAGCCAGCGGGCATACACCGCCAGGTTGCTGGGGCCAAAGGATTCAAGGTCAATGCGTTCGGCCGTCAAGGGGTCGAACAAGGTCAGGCGGCCGTCGGCGCGGCCCAGAAGGTGCAGCGGTTCGCTGCTGGTCAGGCCGCGCAATTTGCGCGACCGCACCAGGCCGCGCAAAGTGCCGCGCAAAAAGCCCTGTTCGCCATGCAGCACTTCCAGGGTGGCACCGCTGTCCACATCCACCACGGCAATGCCGCCGTCGGCCAGGTCGTCAAAACGCAGGCGCCGGCTGGCTACGGTTTCAGCATCGGGCTCGCGGATGGGTGTGCCCGACAGGCGCACCGCCAGCACACCACCAACGCTCATGGCCAGGGCCAGAAAGCCGCCCATCACGGCGCGCCGCGGGATCACCTCGGCGGATGCAGCGCGGTGTGCCGGTTGGTGTGATGACAGGCTGGTCATGGCGATGTTCAGCTGTTGGCCAGCGTGGGCTGGCGTGATGGGGTGCGGGGCTCGGTTGAGGCGGCGGCCTCAATGCGCGGCGCCAGCGCCGCCGCGCCGTTGCTGGCCGTCCAGGCCTGACCCAGCAGGCGGGCCACGTGCTTGGCGTCGTCCAGTGCACGCAGCATGGGCTGCGGGTTTTTCACCTGCCAGGGGCGCACATGCGGCCACAGGTGCAGCCAGGCGATGTGGGTGTCCGGTTCCAGCGCCAGGCACAGGTCGCCCGAACGGCCGGCACCGGGCCGCAGGTCCGCCGCGGTGATGCACTTCAAGGGCAGGTTGTAGGTCACCGTCAGCACAATGCCAATGCGCATGACCACGCGCCGATCGGTCAGCGTGTAGGCCGTGCTGCGGGCTGACAGCCAGGCCACCAGGCACAACAGGCCCAGGGCCAGCAGCGACAGTGGCAACAACACCGTCAATGACTGCAGCGCCTCCACGGCGCTCGCCCCATCGGCCTGGCTGGCGGTGAAGCGCCACAGCAGCATGGCCACAAAGTACAGCGCCAGCATGTCGACGTGGAAAACCTGACGCGCCAGGCCAAACCAGGTGGGCGCACCCTGCCAGAGGATGCGTTCACCTTCCGGCAGCGTTTCCGGCAAGCCGTGCTGGGCTTCGAACTCGTGCTCTCTTGCGATATAGGGCTTCATGGTCGTTCGGTCTCTGGGCTCAGATCAAGGGCTCGGCGCGGTTGGGCTCGGCATACAAGGTGCCGGCACCGTAGTAGGCGCCGATGCGCTCTTCTTCCAGCAAAGTGATGCGGTCGTTGGCCTTGACCGCAGGCACACCTTCAAACTGCTCGGCCAACAGCGCATGCACCTGCACGCCCCGCCGGGTGACCCTGGCAAAGGGCATGGGCACCAGCACACGGCGCGTACCGCCGGCCGCCAGCGGCACTTCGGCTTCCAGGTAACGGAAGAGCATCTCGCCGCGGTCGATCCACAGGTCCCGCACCGTGCCGGCGGTGTCGCCATAAGCATCCATCAAAGGCTGGCCGCGGGGATCGGGGTCGCGTTCGCTGACGCCATAACCGGCCAGCGAAGACAGCGGCACGATCTTGGGCAGCCCATGGTGGTCCAGGTCGGCATGGTCGGGGCGTGGTGTCCACGCACCGGGGCCCACACCCGCCGTCAGCGGATTGCCCACAGGCTCCAGCGGCGATGCGCCCGATCGGTAGACCTTTTGCGCGTTGGGCGTGGCGTGCGGTGCTTCGTTGCGCGGCGCCTGCAGCGTGGACCCATCGGCCAAGCGGTAGGTCTTCGGGGCCGGCACGGGCGGCCAGCCTTCGATGACACCGCGGTCGGTGTCCATCGGGTAACCCTCGCGGTGGTTTTCGCGGATCAGGTAATACAGCAGGCCCGCAAAAAATATCCAGAAGGCGTACAGCACCAGCTGTGCAACATCAACGTAAGCGGTGATGGCTCCTGTACCCATGATTTCTCTCCTTGTTCTAGCGGTCGATCAGCCCGGCAGTTCGGCCAGACCGAACTTGCCCTGGGGTTGGGGGGTGTGGGGGAATTGAGACAGGGGACGCCGGCGAACCAGCGGGCCCAATGCAATCAGCGTGGCAAACAACATCAACAGTTCAAGGTGGTAAACCGCGGCATAACCCGTGGCGGGGTTCTGCAGCACTTCGCCCAACCAGCCAGCCGATGCAGCACCGGAGACCAGGTCGCGCAAGGCACCACCCAAGGCCACGGACAAGCCGGCGCAGGTCGCCTGCACGGCGCCCCAGGCACCCAGCACCAGGCCGTTCATGCCGTGAGCTTCCAGCCCCATGGCCGCGCTGAGTGAGCCCACCGAAAACAGGCCGGCGCCAAAGCCGATCAGCGTGGCACCAGCGCGGAACAGGTTGGCACTGTCCACCGGCTCGGCAAAGATGACGCAGGAAAAGCCCAGCAAGCCCACCAGCACACCCACGGCCGACACCCGGTGCGGGTCGCCACCGCGGTCCAGTGCACGGGCCGCCAAGCCGAAGGCCGCCAGCGCACCAGCAGCCATCAGCGCGGTGAGTTGCGCCGTGGCACCCACGCCCAGCTTCAGGATCTCGCCGCCATAGGGTTCCAGGATGATGTCCTGCATGTTGAAGGCCGCCGTGCCCAGGCCCACGGCCACCAGGAAACGCCGCACCTGCGGCTGCGCGGTGAAACGCTGCCAATGCGCACGGAACGATGCCGCTGGCGGTGGATTTTTCGCGCGCAGGCTGTTGCGCGGCTCTTGTTTCCAGGCGGCAATCAGATTCAGCAACACACTGGCCACGGCCGTGCCCTGCACCACCTGCACCAGTCGGGTGTGCGAATAGTCCGAGAGCAGCAGGCCGTACACCAGGCTGGCGCCGACCAGACCCACCAGCAGCATCACGTACATCAGGGCCACCACACGCGGACGGGTGTGCTCGGGTGCCAGGTCGGTGGCCAGCGCCAGGCCCGCGGTCTGCGTGGTCTGCAAACCGGCACCGGCCAGCACAAAGGCCAAAGCCGCTGCCGCATGGCCGGCCCACAACTGCAAGGGGGTTTCGCCGGACAGCAGGATCAGCGAAAACGGCATGATGGCCAGCCCGCCAAACTGCATCAGCGAGCCAAACCAGATGAAGGGCACGCGGCGCCAGCCCAGAAAGCTGCGGTGCTGGTCGGACTTGAAACCGATCAAGGCGCGGAACGGCGCGGCCACCAGGGGCAGCGCCACCATCAGCGACACCAGCCAGGCGCCCACGCCCAGTTCCACGATCATCACGCGGTTCAGCGTGCCCACCATCAAGGCCGTGGCCAGGCCCACCGACACCTGGAACAGCGACAGGCGAATCAGCCGCATCAAGGGCAGTTCGGTGCTGGCGGCATCGGCAAAGGGCAGGTAGCGCGTGGCCACCTGGGTCCAGTCGATGGCCAGCATCAGGCCGCGGCGGTGGATCAGTCTCATGCCTGGCGCTTCAGCTCAAAAGCCTGCGAGGTGTAAAAACCACTGCTGATGCGCTGGCTGCGGCCTGGCGCCCAGTCCACCAGCCCCGCGTCTGCGCCCACCAAGCGGCGCAGTTCGCGCTCGGCCACCGGCACAATGGACGGCGCACGGTCGCTGCGCGGGAACAACTTGCCCACCGTGTGCATGGTCATCAGCAAAGGGTTGCTGGGTGCAAAGGTAAACAGCAGCGACTGGCGTGTGCGTGTTGACCAGGCCTGCAGCACCCGCAGGGCGTCGTCGGCGCTGTAGTGGATCAGCGAATCCATCGCCACCACATGGTCGAAGCGGCCCAGCGTGACGTCGGTGAAGTCGCCGCTGCGAAAGTGGATGTGTTTGCCCAGCGCGTAGGCATCCGGCTCCAGCGCCAGGCGCTGCCGGGCCACCTGCACCAGGGACGGCGACAGGTCGATGGCCACCACCTCGGCGCCACGCCGCGCTGCTGCCACGGCAAACGCGCCGGTGCCGCAGCCGGCGTCCAGCACACGCTGGCCGCTCAGGTCGGCCGGCAGGCAGGACAACAAGGTGTCGCGCATGCGGTCGCGCCCGGCGCGCACGGTGGCGCGGATGCGGCTGACCGGTACGGTCGAAGTCAGCTGTTCCCAGGCCTTGGCGGCGGTGCGGTCGAAGTAGGTTTCGATCTGCCCGCGCCGCTGCTGGTAGGTGGTGTCGGCTTGCATGGTGTTCACCCGCTTTCAGTCCAATTTCAGTCAAAGCCCAGCAGGTCAAAGATGTCGCGGTCTTTCAGCGGCACCGCGGGCAAGGGCTCGGGGCCCAGCCACATGGACGCGGCCAGCCGCAGATACTCTTTCTGCACGGCCTCGATCTCGGGCGTTTTATCCATCTCGAACAGCGTGCACTTTTTCAGGCGGCTGCGGCGGATGGCGTCCAGGTCGGGCAGGTGTGCCGCCAGCTTCAGGCCGGTGCGCGCGTTGTACTTGTCGATCTGGTCGGTGTCCTTGCTGCGGTTGGCAATCACACCGCCCAGGCGCACGTTGTAGTTCTTGGCCTTGGCGCCGATGGCCTGCACGATGCGGTTCATCGCGAAGATCGAATCGAAGTCGTTGGCGGTGACGATCATCGCGCGGTCGGCATGCTGCAGCGGGGCGGCAAAACCACCACACACCACGTCGCCCAGCACGTCGAAGATGACGACGTCGGTGTCTTCCAGCAGATGGTGCTCTTTCAGC
>JAHECB010000045.1 GCA_024641925.1 Betaproteobacteria bacterium | reverse complement strand
GTGCAGATCCAGGCCGATGCACGCTGGCGTGTGGACGGCCGCAACCTGGTGGCAGCGTGGCGGTGGCGCCCTGGGAGGCCGCCATGGGCGCCGTGGTGCCCGTGGCGCTGCCGGACGGCAGTACGCTGAAGGTGCGTGTGCCGGACGGCGCACAGGGCGGCCGTGAACTCAGTGTGCGCGGCAAGGGATGGCCGGGTGAGCCCCCCGGCGACCTGGAGCTGACCGTGCGCATCGTGCTGCCCAGTGCGCTGGACCCGCGTGCCAAGGCGCTGTATGAACAGATGGCGCAGGCCCTGCCCGACTTTGACGCGCGCAAGGTCGATGCTGCCGAAGCTGCGCGTGAGGAGTGAACCGATGACCCCTGCCCAACAAGTCCTGGATGCCACGCTGCAAGACGCCTGGCTGACCTTGGATGAGCTGTGCCGCATGGCCAACCTGCATCCGGATTGGGTGCACGCGCGGGTCACCAGCGGTCTGCTGCTGACCCTGTCGGTGGACACCACGGAAGGTTGGCGATTTGACGCCCAGGCGCTGCGCCGCGCCTGCCGGCTGGCCGCGCTGGAGCGCGACTTTGACGCCCTGCCCGAACTGGCCGCGCTGGTGGCCGATCTGGAAGAAGAAGTGGCGCGGCTGCGGCAGCAGCACAGTGTTTAAGGCGCCGCCCCGGGGCTGGCATAACATGCAGTCTGCCCAAACGACAGCACCATGAGCGCAGACCTGCCCGAACCCGATCAGTCCGTTGAAAGCCCCGCCAACCGTGCGGTGCTGGAAATCAGCCTCGAATCGTCGATGGAACTGTGCCGGCTGGGCATGGCCATGATGTTCGACATCCGCCAGGCCTTTGAACTGGACATGAAAGGCCGTGTGCCCGGCACCGTGCACGTGCCACTGTTCGAGGTCAAGCGCCTGCTGGGCAAGGCGCTGACGGCCGATGAGCAGGAGGTGCTGGACGCCGGTGCGCCCACCGCATTTGACGCACTGAGCTTCATCAAGTTGCTGAACAAGGCCCACGGCGGCCACGAAGACCTGGTGCTGTGCCTGTGCAACAGCGGCCGGCGCAGCCTGTACGCGGCGCAACTGCTGCGCGAACTGGGTTACCCCAAGGCGCTGTCGGTGGCCGGTGGGTTCCAGGCCTGGAAAAAACTGGGGAGCACGCCGATTGGCACCACTCGGCCCGCCGCCGTTGGCGGCAGCGTCGCCACTGCGCCAGCAAATGCCCCTTGACCATCTTGGCCGGCCACTGTTTCAGTCCCCGGCCGCCCTGATCCGCGCACCCGCCCGCGCGAATGTCAAAATTCCACTCGTGCTTGGGCAGGTCCAGGGTCAATCCGCCCGGCGTCAAGCGCAAGATGAGCGATCGCCATGTCCGCGAGCGCGGCGAGTCGCTCCACCAAGAACATCAGCCAGCGTCGGCGCTTGTTGTCCGAACAGGCCCTAGGCCGACCGCAGCCGCTCAGACCTGGCGCCAGGGCAGCCCGTACTTGCGCCAGCCGCCCAGGGTGCTGCGGTGGTGCTCGGCGTCGAGCTCGCCCTCGAAACCCTCGAGAACGTTGCTGACATTGGTGAAGCCGTGCTTTTCGAGTTCCACCGCTGCGTCCAACGAACGCTTACCGCTGCGGCACATCAGGATGATCGAACGGTCTTTGCGGCCGGCCATGCGAAGCACCTGGTCGGCGAAATGCGGGTTGACCTCGAAGTCCGGAGCCGTATTCCACTCGATGTTGATGGCGTCCGTCGGATGGCCAACGTAGAAGAACTCGACCTCCGTCCGGCAATCGATCAGCAGCGTGTTCGGGTTCTTACAAATGGCTTCGTAGGCTTCGGTGGGCGGTAGGTGTTCCATGGTGTTTCCTGAAGCATGCGGATTCTCACCCACACCGCAACGGGCTGGAACAACCGAATTTTCATGACGTCATTCCCGCTGCGAATAAGGCGATCCACAGCCGCACCACAAGCAACTCGCCCCCTGGCAGGGCCAGCGTAATTCCCCGAGAGACGGTCAATTCCGATGCGCGCAGCTTCACCCCAGCCCGAAGCGAGCCGCCGGGTCCTAGGGCTTCTTGGGCGTCTTGTATTCGACTTCCTTCTGGAACGGTTTCCAGATGGTTTCGTAACCGACGAATCCTTTCTCATTGGGCGGCATCTGACGCGTTGTCAGATAACGCGAAACGCCATCAGGAACCTTGGCGGGGGGAGGCTTGTGTTCGCTCATAGTTCACCTTTCTTGGAATGCTGTAAGGGCCGTCGCTCAAACAGGTCTCAAGAGCGATGGGTCGACGGCGGCGCCCGCATCGGTCGCCCCACCCACCCTCTTCTCTGCTTCTGTTGCGTCGCGCACGGTCAGTATCTCAAGCGTAAAGACCACCTCTCTGCCGCTCAGCGGATTGTTGCCATCGACCGTCAATTTTTCGTCGTCCACATGCGTCACGAGAAAACTGCGCGTCTGACCCGTGTTGCTCTCCATGAGGATGGAGGTGCCGACTTGCCGATACTCCTCGGGGACGTTCTCGATGTCATCGGAAAAAACCAGCGACTCGTCTCGGGGGCCGAAGATCTGATTGCCATCGATCGTCACTTCAATGACGTCGCCCACCGCCTTGCCTTCAAGCTGCATGTGCACCGAAGGGGCCAGGATTTCATTGTGCCCATGGACATAGCCCAAAGGGAACTCGACCCGGGTGAGGACATGCCCCAGCTTCCTGTCGGTCACCTTGTAGGTCAGCTCGACAAACTTGCCGTCTCCGATGATTTCGCGCACGTCAAATCCCAATGCGATATTCAGAAGATGGACGCACCGAAAATCCTGACCGTTCCATCCTCATACCCGAGCACCAGTCTGCCAAGCCATTCGCCAGGCTTCTTGGTGCTGCGCTGCCGGTAGAGAACGGTCACATGTTCGCCCCGGCGAATGATGCCAAGCGAGTCGATATCTTCTGAGAGATTCCTCGCCAGCTCGCTGTTCGCAAACTGATGGCCCGCGACCACCTGATCGATGGCACGCGCCAGGGAACTGGAGAAGTTTCTTGCGAATTCTCCGTACTTGCCTTCGTTCGAGTATTTGACGAGATCGCGCCACAGGGGCTTGGCCATGGCCAGGATCTCATCATCGGTCTTTTCAATGATGTTCACGTGCGTGCCCGGGGATCAAAGCGACTTCTCATCTCCAACCAGGTGATAACAAGGCGCCTTCTCCATGGTGTATTCGCCGGTCATCGGATCACGATGCGAAACCGTCAGCACATGCCAGTTCGCGTCGTCCACTTTCATCGCGTCGCCCCGGTAGTAGTAACCTGGCCAACGGGTCTCCTTGCGGAACAGCGTGTGCTGGGTGACGCACTCGGCAGCACGATGACGGTGCATCAGTTCCCACGCACGCAGCAACTCGTGAAGGTCCTTTGCGGCCAAGCTCTCGAGGTCTTCTTCCATGACCTTGAGCTTCTTGAGGCCGATATTCAAGAGCTTGTCGTTGGTCATGTAGCCGACGGTCACGCCACCGCAATACTCGTCCATCAGTTTCTGCAGACGTTCCAGGCCCTGCCTGGGATTGATGTAGTGCGGGTTGACATCGCCCGCCACGATTTCATTGCGGTAGACCTTGTAGTGCTCCATGGGCTTGTAGATCTGCTCCCTTCGGCGGCTGATCTGTGCATCGGAAACGACAATGCCTTCGCCTTTGCCGTCGTCGATGTACTTGCAGGCCGCCTTCGCGGCCAGCCGCCCTTCGGTGAAGGATCCCGATGAGAAAGCATGCGGCGTACCCCCGACCGCATCACCGGCGCCGAAGAGACCTTCGATCGTCGTCATGCGGTTGTAGCCCCAGAAATACTCGGGCGGGGACACATCCTCAGGGCCTGAGCACCAGGCGCCCGAACCGGTGGCATGCGAGCCCATGACGTAGGGCTCGGACGTGGTCAGCTCGGGATTCTCGTTCTTGGGATCCACATCGGTGGCGGCCCACAGAACCGCCTGGCCGACGGTCATGCCGAGGAAGTTTTCCCAACCGACCTCTTCCAGATGAGGATCCTGGAAGGCGCGCATCGTCACCATGTGAATGGGACCGCGGCCGGCATTGACTTCGCTGATCAACGCATGGTTGCGCAAACAGGTCGGGATGGGCCGATGCGTCAGGTGCGAGGCCTCCGGGTCGAGGTACTCCTTGCCGACCATCTTCTGCAGTTCGGGGAACCATTTGGACTCGTACTCTTCGCCCATGCCGTTCTGCGTATAGGTCTTCAGGTGCAGAAAGTAGGCGCCGACCGGGCCATAGCCGTCCTTGAATCGCGCCAGCACGATGCGATTTTCCATCTGCGTCATCTTGGCGCCGGCATTGATCATCAAGCCGTAAGCCGACGCCGATGACCAAGGCGCATACCAGGTGCGGCCGGACCCTTCACCCACCGAACGTGGCTTGAAGATGTTGGAGGCACCGCCCGCGCCGCAGATGACGGTCTTGGACTTGAAGACGTGGTAGTTGCCGGTGCGGACATTGAATCCGACGGCACCGGCCACGCGGTTTTCCTTGCTCTCGTCCATCAGCAGGTGGGTCACGCAGATGCGGTTGAAGACCTTGTCCGCCGATTTCTTGGCGGCCTCGGCCACGATGGGCTTGTAGGACTCGCCGTGAATCATGATCTGCCACCTGCCTTCACGAAGATAGCGCCCGGTCTTCGGGTCTTTCATGATCGGCAGGCCCCACTCCTCGAACTGGTGCACCGTGGAGTCGACGTGGCGGGCCATGTCGAAGAGCAGGTCTTCGCGCACCATGCCCATCAGGTCAATGCGGGCGTAGCGGACATGGTCCTCGGGGTTGTTCTCGCCCCAGCGCGTGCCCATGTAGCAATTGATGGCGTACAGCCCCTGGGCCACCGCACCCGAGCGATCGATGTTGGCCTTCTCGGCAATCACGATCTTCTTGGTCTGACCCCAGAACCGTGCCTCCCAGGCGGCACCCGTGCCACCCATGCCGGCCCCGACAACAAGAACGTCGATGCCGTCTTCGATGATTGTTTCGTAGGCCATCAGTAATACACCCCTTGCGTGAGCTTCAGACCCGCGACCTGGAGCGTGCGCAGGCCGCCATCATCCATGCGCAGGTATTTCGGCTCGTTGTAGAGCAGTTCGCCTGCGCGCATGTCCTCGCTGGGGGCCGGAACCTCCGCGAGCTTGGGGATCGCCTGGCCCCAGGGCTTGGTGGTGATGGGCGACAGGAAGTTCTTTTCCGTGCCGTTGCGGAACTTGATCCGCCAGGCGATCGTGCCTCGCTGTTCGTCGCGGTCGACACGCACGCTGTGGCCCAGCGGCGCGAAGTCGGCATAGCCACGCACGTCGATCGCATGCTGCGGACAAGCCTTGACGCAGGAGTAGCACTCCCAGCACATGTTCGGCTCGATGTTGTAGGCGCGCCGCGTGGTCTTGTCGATATGCATGATGTCCGAGGGACAGATGTCGACGCAGTGTCCGCATCCGTCGCACCTCGTCATGTAGACAAAGGTAGGCATAAGACTGGCTCCTTGAGTTTGTACGCTGGGTTCTGCGGGCTGTGTTCTAGTAGTGGCGCGGGGCTTCGCGCTTGATGCCAAGCCCCATGTCCATCGGGGCGTCCTTGAGCAGTTCCATCGAGTGCCTCTCGCGCTGGGCGGGGTCGTCCCGGCTCATCGTCGGCAGGTTCAAGTTCGTGCCGTTGGCCTTGGCAACGCGTTTCTCGAAGGCCGCGGCGGGCTTGAAGAACATGTGCGCAAACTTGGACCAGTAGACGCCGCCGAACAGCACCGTGGTAGCGAGGATGTACAGCCCGAACAAGATGCCTGAAGCCGCGCTGCCCTGGGCCTGTTGCCAGGCCCAGACGAGGCCGAGCGTCACGCTGGCCAGCAGCGAGAGGATGAAGAGGTCAGCACGCATCAGGCGCAACGGCGTGTTGCCCTCGGCCGCCACGTCGACACGAATGAAGAACCAGAACCAGTAGCCGCCGGCCAGCAGCATCAGGCCGCCGAGCCACCAGAGTTGCGGCCAAGGCGACGCCGCCGCGCTGGTCGGGTAGCCGAACACCAGCACCGCGGTGCTGACGACGTACAGCACGAAGCCGTACATCGTGAGCAGGTGGGCGATGCGTCGCCGCGTATTGCAGAACTCGCCCGAGGCGAGCACGTCCACAACAGCGGTCTTGACGGCGATTGAGGCCATGTCGACCGGCGCTCCCTGGCCGCGCGTCTTGCGCCAGTTGGCAAAGAAATATTTCGCGCTGCCCTTGTGGACGATGTCGAACAAGGTGCCGGCGATCACCGCCAGCACTACCAGCACGACATAGGTCTGCATGGCACTCGGGGGCAGCATGCCGTTCAACGCTGCAAACGGGTTCAGGGCGAACATGGGGAGGTCTCCTTGGAACAGTCGCTCACGGCCTGGCAGCCGCCGCCTTTTTGAATCTGTCGGGGGTGTTCTGGTCTGGGTGGTGCGGCGTGCCGTCAAGGTCTTGCACCTCGAAACGCATGGTGGCCAGATCGCCCATCACCCAGGTCGAGGGCGCAGCCAGGCCGGCCACCGTGCCGGGATTGACGAGCCATGTCGATTGGCCGTTCACGCCGGGCACGAGGCGCACCTCGGCCCGGTGCGAGTGGCCGCAGCACACCAGGTCCCATTGGCCCGTGCAGGCCATCGCATACCCGTAGTCGTCGTAGTGCACCAGGATGATCCGCCGGCCGGCGAGTTCGATGCGGCCATCTGCGCCGTGGTAGCGCAGTTGACCGTTGCTCTCGGACACCCACCGGTGCAGCGACTGCGGGTCACCGATGTTGTTGCCGTGGATGATGTGCACGGGCAGTCCCACTGCCAGAGCAGGCCTGAGCGTTTGCGTGCCGATCAGGTCGCCGCAATGGAACACCGCCTCGGCGCCCATTGCTTTGGCGTCACGCACCGCCTGGGCCAGCGGCTCGGCACGGTCATGGCTGTCGGAGACGATGCAGACCTTCATGCGCTCAGAGCACTCATCTTGAACCGGCGGCGGCGGAAGCGCCCGCGTCCAGCTCGGCGTAGTAGGCGCGCAGAACCTCCAGCACCTCGGGTCGGCTGAATTCGGCCGGCACCGGCTGGCCCTCGGAAAGCCACTTGCGCAGTTGCGTGCCGCTCACCTGCAGGCGTTCTGCATCGGTGTGCGGGCAGGTACGGCCGCTGGCCATGCCGCCGCACTTGTAGCACCAGAAGGTGACATCGAAACGCAGCGGCTGCGTCTGCAGCGCATCGGCAGGGATCTCGTCGAAGATGCGGTGCGCGTCGAACGGACCGTAGTAGCTGCCCACGCCCGCGTGATCGCGCCCGACGATCTGGTGCGAGCAGCCGTAGTTCTGGCGGAAGAGCGCGTGCAGCAGCGCCTCGCGAGGGCCGGCATAGCGCATGTCCAGCGGGTAGCCGGCCTGCACGATGGTGGAGGGCACGAAGTAGTCCTTGGCCAGCGCGGCGATGGCGCGCGTGCGCACATCGGCCGGGATGTCGCCGGGCTTGAGCGCCCCGAGCAGCGAATGCACGAGCACGCCGTCGCAGACCTCGATGGCGCACTTGGCCAGATACTCGTGCGAGCGATGCATCGGGTTGCGCGTCTGGAAGGCGGCCACGCGCGACCAGCCTTTCTCGCGGAAGAGCGCGCGCGTCTGCGCCGGAGTCATATAGAGCGCGCCGTACTTCTCCGGATAGCCGCCTTGCGAAAGCACTTTCACCGGGCCGGCCAGGTTGACCGCTGGCTGCTCCAGCACCATCTTCACGCCGGGGTGTGCGGCGTCGGTGGTGCGATAGACCGCCCGACATTCGTGCGCCTTGTCGATGCGGTATTGCTCGGTAACGCACATGGTGGCCAGCAGGTGGCCGTCGTCGGGGTCGGTGAGCGCAATCTCGCCGCCAGGGGGAATGGCCGCCGCCGTGGCCTCGTCGACCGAGAGCGTGATCGGGATCGGCCAGAAAAGGCCATCGGCCATCTGCATGCGGTCGCACACGCCACGCCAGTTGGCCTCGTCCATGAATCCAGCCAACGGCGTGAACCCGCCGATGCCCAGCATGATCAGGTCGCCCCGTTCGCGCGAGCTGACGCGCACTTGGGGCAGTCTCTGCGCGCGTTGGCGCTCGGCATCGAGCACGGCACCCTCAAGCAGCAGCGCCCTGAGTTCAGGCGACCCATGGGGACTGACCAACGGGCTCATGGTGATGGTCTCATCTCGTGTCGGGAACCGAATTTGTGTGCCGCGGCAGGGGACAGCGGGCTGCCAGCGGAAAGTCTCCCACCGCGGCGCCGGGCCAGCTCTAGAGAGGTTCCCTGAAGAAAAGCCGACAATACGGGTCATAGTGACCCGAAAAAACGATCAATCAACGAACCCCGGAGGCGCCCCCCGGTTGCGGCTGAGCTTGCGGCAACTGGAGGTCTTTGTGGCCATGGCGCGCGCTGGCTCGACGCGCGCCGCCGCCGACCAGGTGGCTCGTTCGCAGTCGGCTGCCAGCGCGACGCTGGCGGACCTGGAGCGCACATTGGGCGCGCCACTCTTCGACCGGGTCGGGCGCCGCCTGCTGCTCAACGAGAACGGTCTGGCGTTGCTGCCCGAGGCCGCTGCGCTGCTGGATCGGGCAGTGGGTCTGCAGGATCTGTTCTCGCACGAGCACGATGCACCGCTGCGCGTGGCCGCCAGCCTGACCGTCGGCGAATACCTGCTGCCGGAGCTGCTGGGCCGCTGGAAGCAAGCGCATCCGGCCAGCCCCGTTCGCCTGATGATCGGCAATACGAGCGAGGTGATCCGGGCGGTGGTGGCCTTCGAAGTCGACGTCGGCTTCATCGAAGGACCGCAGACACACCCGCAACTTGTCGTACACCCCTGGCTGGTCGACGAACTGCTGCTGGTCGCGGCACCCACCCACCCGTTGGCCGGCCGGCCAGCCAGTGCCCGCCAGTTGCGCGAGGCGGTCTGGGCGCTGCGCGAGCCGGGTTCGGGCACGCGCGAGGCCGCCGACCGCTGGCTGGTGGACCAGTTGGGGCCGCTCAACGTGGGCTTCGAGCTGGGCAGCGCCGAAGCCATCAAGCGCCTGGTGGCCAGCGGGGCCGCGCTGGCCTGCGTGCCGCGCGAGACGGTGACCTGGGAGCTCGAGCATGGCACGCTGGTCGAAATCGCGACGCAGCTGACGCGGCCGCGCCGGCGTCTGTCGATGGTGCTGCACAGCGACAAGCATTTGGGCCGTGGCATGGACGCCTTCATGCGCTACTGTCACGAGGCCGCTGCGCAGCGCCAGGGCGGCTGACGCAACTCGGCCCTCGAAGCGTTCGAGGAATTGCCGGTATGGTTTCGGCTGCGGTGCCGCCAGGTGATTCGACGACCGTGCGCCTTCACTGCAATCCCGCGCAATCAAGCCTCAAGACCACGCTGAACAAGTCCCACACAGCGCCCGCATCCTGGCTCTGCGCGGGGTGTCCTGGAGCGGCGGCGATGGCAGGCGAGGCCAGGGGGCTGTCGATGCGCACCGCTCGGATGGCCAGCGTGCGCGAGGCCCTGGATCGGCCGTGGGCGCTGGACGGGGAATACAGAGCGCAAGGGCCGGCGCTGCTGGCCTGCATCTGGCCCACGTACCTTGGCCATATCGGCCTGCCAGCCGCACCGCCGACTCTCCCGGTGCCCGCGACCATGCATGGCATCGGGCCGGGGCGTGGCATGCTTCGAGTACCGCAGCCATCGCGGCTCCACATTCGGCAGGCCGCCTGTCGTCAAGCGCAAGAGACCGACCGACGTGACACATCAGTCCATCCCCGCCACCCGCCCCAGCGCCCGGGTGCGGGCAAGCCGTGGTGATGCCACCTGCCATGAGTGACGAGGTGCTGGGTCTTCTGGTTGCGCTGGGCGCAGGCCTGTTGATCGGCCTGGAACGTGAGCGCCGAAAGGGGCGCGGCCCGGCGCGTGAAGCCGCGGGCCTGCGCACTTTTACGCTGGCTTGCCTCGGTGGTGCGTTGGCGCAAGCCCTGCATCAGCCGCTGCTGGTCCCTGTGGGCGCCGCAGCTGTGGCCACCTTGGCCGCGCTGGGTTACTGGCGCAGCACCTCGCGCGATCCGGGTCTGACCACGGAAGTCGCGCTCGTGATCACCTACCTGATTGGCGCGCTGGCAGTCGGCAATCCGCCGCTGGCGGCGGCCAGTGCGGCCGCCGTGGCCATGTTGCTGGCAGCACGGGCGCACCTGCACCACTTCGCCACCCGCATCCTCAGTGCATCCGAACTTCACGATGCCTTGTTGTTGGCGGCGCTGGCGCTGGTGCTCTTGCCCCTGGTGCCCGAACGGCCCTTGCCCTGGTTGGGTGGGCTCAACCCCCGCACCATCGCGCTGTTGGTGCTGCTGATCCTGGCACTGCAAGCCGCAGGCCATGTGGCACAGCGGTTGCTGGGAGCGCGTGCGGGCATGCTGCTGGCAGGCCTGCTGGCGGGCTTTGTGTCCAGCACGGCCACGGTGGCGTCCATGGGCGCCCGACTGCGCGGCGGCGCCGTGCCGCTGCAGCCGGCCTGCGCCGGTGCGGTGGCCTCCAGCGCTGCCACCTGGATACAGGGATTGGCGCTGCTGGCCGTGCTGTCACCTGCAGCGGCCTGGGCTTATGCGCCGGCGGCGATGGCTGGAAGCGTCATGGCGGCAGTCTTGGCCTTGGCGCTGTTGCGCACCGGTGACCAGGGCACCGCAACCGCCGATACACCGCCGCAGGCAGCCGCCGGCAACGCCAGGGCAGACCGAATGATTCGATTGCGCGAAGCGGCGCTGGTGGGCGGCGTCCTGACTTTGACGACCGTGGTCGTGGGTGCAGCGCAAAACGCGTTTGGCAGTCAAGGTGCGATCGGCGCGGCCTTGTTTTCGGGCCTGGTTGATGCCCACGCGAGTACGGCGGCGCTGGGCGCGCTGAGCAGTGCTGGCCAGTTGACCGCAGCTGACGCCTCAGTTGCCGCTTTGGCCGCGGTCGCGGCCAACTCCTTGTCCCGTGGCGTGGTGGGCTGGATAGCCGGCGGCCATGCCTTTGGGCTGCGGGTTGGTGGCGCCCTGGGTTTGGCGCTGGCAGCTGCGGTATCGGCCACCCTGCTGGTGCGGCATCTGCAGTCTTGAGGCCACGGCCAGCGACGGCTCAGTGCCCGCCGCCAATCAGGCCCGATGCCGCCAGCAACACCACCGCCACCTCGGCCAGGCACAGGGCCACGAAGGCCTTGTCGCCGCGCCGGCGGTACAGCGGCACCAGCGCCAACAGGCAGACCACCGAGCAGCCTGCAAGGATCACGATGCCCACCATGCCCAGAATGTCACCGCGGTGCAGCAACCACAGCCAGCCCCAGCCAGTGGGTGAATGCGTGGCCTCCAGATAACGCTCCACCGACAAGCCCCACAACTGGGGCAGGCGTTGCACCGGCACATGGTGCTGCAGCACATCCAGCACATAAATTGCAAAGGTCACCACCAGCACCGCCAACCCGATGCGCGTGCCGCGGTCCAGCAGCAAGGCGTAGCGCAGGTGCTCTTCGCTTTGTTCGACGGCCGGCGGCTTGGACGTCACGGGCTCGGTCATGGCCAGATCCCCAGCCCCTTGAGCAAGGCACGCAGGCCGGCAAACAGCAGCACGGCAATCACCATTTGGCGCACCACAGAGCCCTTCAGGACGTTCAGCAGTCGCGCGCCAATCTTGGCGCCAAACATCATGCCCACCACTGAAGGCACGGCAATCATGGGCAGCACCGCGCCCCGGTTCAGGTAGACCCAGGCGGCAGACGAATCCACCAGCGACAGCACCAACCCCGACGTGCCCGCGGCCACCTTCAGCGGCGCGCCCATCAGCAGGTTCAGCGCCGGCACATTGGCCCAGCCCGCGCCGATGCCGAACATGCCCGCCAACACACCAATGACGGTGAAGACCAGCAGCCCCGGCACCGTGCGGTGCACCTGCCAGCTCACGGTGCGCCCGGTTGCACCGTCCAGAAACACACCGTTCAGCGCCAGAGCTTCGGACAACAGATCAGGCCGCTGGACATTGGGGAATTCGGACTTGCGCGCCGTCAGCATCATCACCACGATGGCCAGCACCAGTACACCCAGCAGTATCTGCACCAGCCGCACCGGCATCGCCAGGCCCAGCATGGCGCCCACGATCGAAGATGCAGACGCCAGCACCGCCAGCGGCAGCGCCAGCCGCAAACTCCCCAACCCTCCGCGCAACAGGATAGGCCCGGCCGACAAGGCACTGGCCAGCGCCACCAGCAAACCGGCGCCGCGCACAAAGTCCAGGTGAAACGGGAAGAAGCTGCCCACGATGGGCACAAACAATGTCCCGCCGCCTATGCCGGCCGGCACGGCCACGATGCCCATCAGGAAACAGGCCACGAACAGCCCCAGGGGCCACACCCACCAAGGCACTGCCGCGGCCCCGGCACCGGCGGCATCCACGACACCGCCAAGTCCCGCCGCGGCCGTCATCGCTGCGTGCACCGCGCCGGTGCACAGGAGAAGAACCCCGGCAACGGCGGCTGAGCACGACTTCGAGTTCAAGAAACGGCCTGGTAGTAGAGGTTCTGTGGGTGGTTGGCTTGCGCGAAAAAGAACCAGCGCTCGGCCAGCAGGCCCAGGTATTGCACCACAAAGGCCGCTGCCAGCAGCACGGCCGCTCCGCGACTCAAGCCCAGCCAAAGCATTGCCAGTGGCAGCACAAAGGCGCTCAGCAAGAAGGCCCACTTGACCAGGCGCAGCGCTCCCGCCGTGCGGCCGTGGAAAAATTCACGTGTGTTGAACGAGCCGCCCATGAAGCCCATGGCGCGCTGCTTGATGTGCGGGTGGCGGATACCCAACGCCGTCTGCAAGGTCGACCGAGGTTTCAGCCGCGCATTGCGCAGCAGTGACAGGCTGCGGCTGATGCCACCTGCCAGCGTCAGCAGCGATGCCACTGCAACATAGGCTTCAACCAGCACTGGCGCTGCAAATGCGGCCAGCGCCGTGGCCAGGGTGAAGCCAGAAGCCAAGCCCAGCAGGGTGTAGTTGATGAGCGTGAAGGCGCTGGCCCATTCCTGCAAGAAGCGCACGGAGGCGTAGATCATCGCCGTGCAGACAAACAGCAGTGCGCAGGCCAGCAGCGCTGCAACGCCCACCATCAACGTGCCGCCCAGGCCCCGCCACTGCATCACCGTCCACAACAGCACCAGCGCGCCAAACAGCGGTAAAGCAATGACCTCTCGCGACAGCCATGAGGTGCGCCACATGGTGGCCGCTCGCCACGCGCGTTCGGGTCGACCCAGGTGAAAGAACGAAGCCAGCAGGCCGAGCGCCGTGAGCGCCAGCGTCACGACGCCGCCAACCACCAGAAAGCTGCGCTCGACGGCATAGTCCGCGCCAAAGCCGATCAGGTCGGCCAGGAACAGCGCGACAAACAAACCCTGGCCGGCGCCGATCAGGGTGGTCAGAAAGATGACAGAAAAGGCCGGGTTCATAGGCTGTGTCGATTTTTTTCGTTGCTGCGCCCGCGCCTGTCCGGGCGCGGGGATGAAAGTGTCAGGTCGCGAAGTCCTCGCGGCCCGCACCTTCTTGTGGACGCTCAGGCTTGTGGTCGTCAATTTTCAAGGGGTTGGCCACACGGTGCAGGTCTTCGCTGTGCACGGGCAGGTCGGTGCGACGGCGCGGCAGGTAGTGGTTGGCAGGTCGGGTGTTCCATTCCGGCATCAGCGTATAACCGCCCCGGTCGCGGATGGCCACCGAGACTTCACTTTCAGGGTCGTGCACGTCGCCGAAGAGGCGCGCATTGGGCGGGCAGGCCAGCACACAGGCGGGCTTGCGCTCCGCTGCGGGCAAGGCAGTGTCGTGAATGCGGTCCACACACAGCGTGCACTTGCTCATGACCTTGCTTTGCGTGTCCATCTCGCGCGCGCCGTACGGGCAGGCCCAGGCGCAGTACTTGCAGCCGATGCACTTGTCGCTGTCCACCAGCACGATGCCGTCTTCTTCGCGCTTGTAGCTGGCGCCGGTGGGGCACACGGGCACGCAGGGTGGGTCTTCGCAGTGCAGGCAGCTCTTGGGAAAGTGCACCGTCTGCGTGCTGGGAAATTCACCCACTTCAAAGGTCTGCACGCGGTTGAAGAAGGTGCCGTTGGGGTCGGCGCCATAAGGGTTGTCGTCCACCAGCGGGCCTGCAGCGCCCGAGGTGTTCCACTGTTTGCAACTGGTCACGCAGGCATGGCAGCCGACGCAGACGTTGAGGTCGATGACCAACGCGAGCTGGGTCACGACTTGCCCTCCTGATTCGCAAGTTGTGTCATGGCTGCTCCTTGCGCTTGCCCAAACCCAGCCCGGCCATCCAGCCGCGCCGCTTCGGTGCATCGACCATGCCCGGCACCTTCTTCATCGTGGTGCCGGCTTGCGGCCAGGTCATGGGTTGTTCTTCCGGCCCGGCCGGGTAGATGCGCACCCGCACGTCGTACCAGGCCGCCTGTCCGGTGATGGGGTCGCTGTTGGACAGGGTACCGCCACCCTGCGTGGGCAGTTCTTCGCTGATCAGGTGGTTCAGTAGAAAACCTTTTCGCGATTCATTGGCGTCAGGCGCCAGGTTCCAGGCGCCTGGCGCCTTGCCGATGGCGTTCCAGGTCCATACCGTGCCCGGCTCCACGGCTTCCGAGGTGCGGCACATGCAGCGCACCTTGCCCCATTGCGATTCCACCCACATCCAACCGCCGTCGGCGATGCCTGCTGCTGCCGCCGTCTTGGTGTTGACAAACAGGTAGTTGTGCGCGTGGATCTGCCGCAGCCAGGCGTTTTGCGAGTCCCAGGAGTGGTACATCGCCATCGGCCGCTGCGTCACCGCGTTGAGCGGGTATCGCACGGTGTCGGTAGCCTGCTCTTCCAATGGCGCGAAATAGAACGGCAGCGGGTCGAAGTAGGTCTGCACCCGCTGGCGCAACCGGTCTGGCGGCTGCTTGCCCTTGTGCTTGCCCTGCGCCGCCAGGCGAAAGCGCTGCAGGAATTCCGAATAGATGTGGATGACGATGGGGTCGCGGTCGCGCCGCAGGCCCACGTCTTGCGCCCAACTCATGTAACCGTCGTTCCAGTTGCGCATGTACTGGTGCTCGGGCGCCATGGGCTGGTGGAAGACGCAGTTGTTCTTCTCGTACATCTCCCATTGTTTGGGGTTGGGTTCGCCACGCATGCTCTTTTCGCCGCCCTTGCCGCGCCAGCCCGCCAGGAAGCCGATGCCCGAACCGGGGGCCGTTTCGTAGTTGACGATGAAGTCGGTGTAGCCGCGAAACTTGCGGCCACCCTCGGCGGTGGTGAAGGCCGGCAACTTCAAGCGGCCCGCCAGTTCAACCAGCACCTCCTGGAAGGGCTTGCACTCGCCGGTGACCGGCAGTACCGGGATGCGCACGGCATCCATGGGGCCGTCGAACTCGCTGATGGGGCGGTCCAGCAGCGACATGCAGTCATGCCGCTCCAGGTAGGTGGTGTCGGGCAGGATCAGGTCGGCGTAGGCCGTCATCTCGCTCTGGAAAGCGTCGCACACCACCAGGAAGGGGATCTTGTATTGGCCGTCCTCACGTTTGTCGTTGAGCATCTTGCGGACCTCGGACGTGTTCATCGTCGAGTTCCAGGCCATGTTGGCCATGAAGATCATCAGCGTGTCGATGGGGTACGGGTCACCGCGCCAGGCGTTGGTGACCACGTTGTGCATCATGCCGTGGGCCGACAACGGGTGCTCCCATGAAAAGGCCTTGTCGATGCGCACGGGCTCGCCCTGCGCGTCGACAAACAGGTCGTCCGGACTTTCGGGCCAGCCCAGCGGCGCGCCGTTCAACGGCGTGTCGGGCTGCACCGCCTCGGGGCCCTTGGGCGGGCGCGCATTGGGCGGCACGGCCCGCGGGTAAGGCGCCTTGTGGCGGAAGCCGCCCGGACGGTCGATGGTGCCCAGCAGGCTCATCAGAATCGCCAGCGTGCGGATGGTGTGAAAGCCATTGCTGTGCGCCGCCAGCCCGCGCATGGCATGAAAGGCCACCGGGTTGCCGGTGACCGAGTCGTGCTTCTTGCCCCAGCTGTCGGTCCAGGCAATCGGAAGCTCGATCTTCTGGTCGCGCGCGGTGATCCCCATCTCGTGTGCCAGGCGCCGGATGGTCTGCGCCGGTATGCCCGTGATGCCGCTGGCCCATTCGGGCGTGTAGGGTTTGACACGTTCTTGCAGCAGCTGGAAAGCGGGTGCCGCCGGCCTGCCATCGGGCATCTTGAATCGCCCCCGCAAGGCCGGGTCGGCCCCTTCGGTGTGGTCGGCCACGGCTTGCTGGCTCAGTCGGTCCCACCAGTAGAAGTTGTGCGGCCGCAGCGGGTTGACGATGGCGCCTTCGGCATTGCGCAGCATCAGGCCAAACTCATCGCTGTCGCTGTCCTGGTTGACCAGCTGGCCGGCATTGGTATAGCGCGCCAGGAAGTCGCGGTCGTACAAGCCCATCGCGATGATTTCATTCACCAGCGCCAGCAACAGTGCGCCGTCGGTACCTGGCTTGATGGGCACCCATTCGTCGGCAATGGCGGCGTAGCCGGTGCGAATGGGGTTGATGGCGATGAAACGGCCGCCCTCGCGCTTGAACTTGGAAAGCGCCATCTTCATCGGGTTGCTGTGGTGGTCCTCGGCGGTACCGATCATCACGAACAGCTTGGCGCGGTCCAGGTCGGGGCCGCCGAATTCCCAGAACGACCCCCCGATGGTGTAGATCATGCCGGCGGCCATGTTCACCGAACAAAAGCCCCCATGTGCGGCGTAGTTGGGCGTGCCGAACTGACGCGCAAACAGGCCCGTCAGCGCCTGCATCTGGTCGCGCCCCGTGAACAGTGCAAACTTCTTGGGGTCCGTCGCACGCAACTCGCGCAGCTTGTCTTCCAGCATCTGGAAAGCGGTGTCCCAGCTGACCGGTTCAAACTGGTTGTCACCGCGCTCGGTGCCGGGCTTGCGCAGCAGCGGCTGTGTCAGCCTGGCCGGCGAGTACTGCTTCATGATGCCCGAGCTGCCCTTGGCGCAGATGACGCCCTTGTTCAACGGGTGCTCGGGGTTGCCGTCGATGTAGCGCACCTCGGGGCCGTTGTCGCTTTGCCGCAGGTGCACGCGGATGCCGCAGCGGCAGGCACACATGTAGCAGGTGGTGCATTTGACCTCGGTGCTGGCGCTGGGCAGCGGCGAGGCGATGGGGTCGTGTAAGGGCGTGGGCGGCATCAAAGCTCGTCAGGTTGCAGCGCGCCGTGCGGGCGCGCCGTGGTTGAGCCAATTCGGCATCGGCGACACCCTGTCAGGGCAACTCGCAACGCTGATCCTAACGGCCGCACCCTATTTGAAAAGATGAACAATTCTGTTCATCTAGACCTGAAAAACAACTCATTTGCCGCGCCAACATCAAGAACCGCCAGGCGGCGCGCCCGCAGACAGCGGTTGGCGCCACACTGAACCAACCGGAAGCCGCGCAGAGTGTGCTGTTGTTGGACCGCCATCGGCAACACCCGCGAAGTCATCGCGGACGAGGCCGGCTTCGACCCGGTCCTGGGCATCATCGAAGGCCCGCAGACCCACTCGGAATTGCCCGTGCAGCCCTGGCTGCCGGACCACGTGGACACCGTGGACGTGGGCTTCGAGCTGAGCAGCACCGAAGCCATCAAACGGCCGGTGGCCACTGGCGCCCCACTGGGCTGTTTGTCAAGGCTGGCCGTGGCGCCCGCACTGGCCAGTGGTGAACTCCGCGAGCTCAACACAGGCCTGCCCGCCGCCTACCGCCGGCTGGCCGTCGTGGTGCACCACGACCCGCATCTGGGGCGCGGCACCACCGACTTCTTGCGTCTGTGCGAAGCGGCCCGGTAGCCCGCGTCAGGCCTTCTTCAGCAGAAAGTAATAACGCCCGCCCTCTTCGCCCGAAGCCAGCAAGGCATGCCCACCATGCTCGGCAAACGTGGGCATGTCGTCCAGCGTGCCACTGTCGGTGGACCACACCCGCAGCACCTCGCCGCTGGCCAGTTTGGCCATGGCGGCCTTGGTCTTCACGATGGGCATCGGGCAGGCCAGCCCCGAGGCGTCCAGTTCCTGGTCAAATGTCATTGCAGGCTCCATGCGGGCATCAGCCGATTCGGCCTGCCGCGTTATCTGCAATGATGGCGCAGATGAGCACAGATGAGCACGGCTGCTCGACCTGGGCTCAGCATGACCCGCCACACCGCAGACCCTGAACTGGAGACAACCCCATGAACCGACTGTTGACCCCACGCTTTCTGACCAACACCCTGATGGCCGCCACACTGGCCGTGGCCAGCGCTGCAGCCTGGGCCCAGGACACTGTGGTCTACCACATCAACGACGCGGCCGAATCGGCGCTGGGCACCTTGCGAAACATCAAGAACCATCTGGATACAGACCCCGCGGCCAAGATCACGCTCGTCGCCCACGCCCAGGGCGTGGATTTCCTGATGGAAGGCGCCAAGGACAAGAATGGCGGCGCCTATGCCGGCCCGGTCTCGGCCCTGAAGTCGCGCGGCGTGACGTTCGAGATCTGCGAGATCACGCTGAAGAACCGCAATCTCAAACGCGAACAGTTCATTCAGGAAGCCGACTTCACACCCTCCGGCGTGGTGCGGCTGACCAAGCTGCAGAAGATGGGCTACGCCTACATCAAGCCGTAAATCGCCCTCGCCGCCAGCCATCGGCATGGCCGGCCCGTTTGCCCGGGTGGTCAACGCAGGTCGCCGCAGGACAGACGGGACGGGCGGTCGGACTGACGGACAGGCCGGGACGCTGTGCAACGCACGATCTGCGGGTTGGCTGACCTGCATCAAGACACGGCGCCCTGCGTTCGCCTACGGTTCACAGTTGATGTCCCCAGGCCGCTGAGCCGCCGGGGCCCTATCTGCACGGAGCCGCGTTCATGGTCAGCCCTTTCATCGAAACCCTGGTCGAGTCGCTTGGCGAAGACAAGGCACTGGCCGTTGCCGGGCTGACGGTCGGGCTGGCGTTCGGATTCTTCGCCCAGCGGTCGCGCTTTTGCCTGCGTTCAGCGGTCATCGAATTTGCACGCAACGGCCTCGGCGGCAAACTGACCGTGTGGCTGTTTGCGTTTGCCACGGCGCTGCTGGGCACACAACTGCTGGCGATGCTGGGATGGTTCAGTGCGGTCGACGCCCGGCAGATCGCCGCGCGCGGCAGCCTGTCGGGTGCGGCGATCGGCGGCGCCTTGTTCGGCATGGGCATGATCCTGGCCCGCGGCTGCTCCAGCCGTTTGCTGGTGTTGGCGGCACAGGGCAACTTGCGGTCGGTGATCTCGGGGCTGGTGTTTGCCGTCACCGCGCAGGCCGCCTGGACCGGCATGCTGTCACCGTTGCGCGAAACCATCTCGGCCTGGTGGACGGTGGACGGCGGCGCCTCGCGCGACCTGCTGGCCGTTACCGGCATCGGGCACGGTGGCGCCTTGTTGTTTGCCGGCGTGTGGCTGGCCGCTGCGGTGTTCTGGGCGCGGCGGCAGAAGGTGCCCGTGTGGGGCTGGGCCGGCGCGGTAGGCGTGGGCTTCAGCATTGCTGGCGCCTGGTGGGCCACCTACGCCATCAGCAAGGTGTCGTTTGACGTGCACCCCATCCAGGCGCTGAGTTTCACCGGCCCATCGGCCGAGGTGCTGACCCGCGTGCTGTTTGCCAGCGACCGGCCCTTCAACTTCGACATGGGCCTGATGCCGGGTGTGCTGGCGGGCTCGTTTGTGGCCGCCGCGCTGTTTGGCGAGCTCAAGCTGGAAGGTTTTGAAGGCGGCGCCAGCATGCGCCGCTACATCGCCGGCGCCATCGCCATGGGTTTTGGCGGCATGCTGGCTGGCGGCTGCGCCGTGGGTGCGGGCCTGTCGGGCGCGGCGGTGTTCACCATGACCAGCTGGGTCACGCTGGTGGCCATGTGGGGCGCTGCTGCGCTGACCGACCGGGTGATGGACCGTGTGGGGGACCAGCACGTACCCACGCCAACCGGCCAAGGGTTTGACCAACCCATGCCCGGCGCCGTGGTGTCCTGAACGGCTCGGATTTTCAGGCGCTGCCCAAGGCCCAGGGCTGCAGGCCAAACAAAGCGCCATATCGCAGCGCGATGTAGGCGTGTTCACGCATCAGGCTTTCGGCACGCGCCGATTCACGCCGCTGCAGTGCGTCCACGATCAATTCGTGCTGCATCTGCGCCAGTTGCAGTTTCTGGAATTCCTTGGGCAGCGCCGCCGGGTCGATGACCAGCGAATCGGCCGATGCAAACGGCAGGTGGTTGTTGCGCGAAATGGCGTCGGCAATCACCCGGCTGGCGGTGCCGCCCACCACGCCGTGGTGGAAGCGCTCGTTCAGCGCGCTCCAGGCACCGATGTCGGCTTCGGTCAGATAGCCCTTGGCCAATACCGCGCGGCCGTCGTCAACACAGGTTTGCAGCGCCTGCAACTGCACCGCAGACAAACCGCGCTCTGCCAGCCGACGCGCCGCCAGGCCTTCCAGCGCACCCCGCACTTCCAGTGCACACAGCACGTCGTCTTCTGAAAACGCCCGCACCGTGTAACCGCGCTTGCCAGTCATTTCCAGCAGGCCTTCCTGCTCCAGTGTGCGAAACGCCAGCCGCACCGGCGTGCGCGACACACCCAGCGCCAGCGACACCGGGATCTCGGCCAGCCTTGCACCCACGGCGTAGTGTCCGTCGATGATGAGCTTGCGCAGACGGGCCACCACGGGCTTGGCGTCGCCCGGGTCGACATCAGCCGCCGGCGCGGCGTCAACAGGCGGCTGATGGGGCTTTATTGGATCCATTGCACAAATTCTCTTGCAAAAATGGCCTTGAATGTCAAATAATTGGATCCAATAGCGGCATTGCCGATGCTGCGCATTCCTTCGGAGACCTTTATGTTCCCGCGCAACGCCTGGTACGTCGCCTGCACCCCCGACGAAGTGGCCAGCACCGCCCACGGCGCCCTGGGCCGGCAGATCTGCGGCCAACGCATGGTGTTCTACCGCGGCCCGGACGACGTCATGACGGCGCTGGAAGACTTCTGCCCGCACCGCGGCGCGCCCTTGTCGCTGGGCCGCGTGTGCGACGGCAAATTGGTCTGCGGTTACCACGGCCTGGAGATGGGTTGCGACGGCAAGACCGTCGCCATGCCCGGCCAGCGGGTGCGCGGTTTTCCGGCCATCCGTGCCTACCCGGTGCTGGAGCGCTACGGTTTTGTCTGGGTCTGGCCCGGCGACCCGGCGCAGGCCAGCCCCGACAAACTGCCCGCCCTGCAATGGGCCGACAACCCCGAATGGGCCTATGGCGGTGGCCTGTACCACATCGGCTGTGACTACCGGCTGATGATCGACAACCTGATGGACCTGACCCACGAAACGTACGTGCACGCCAGCAGCATCGGCCAAAAGGAAATCGACGAGTCGCCCTGCACCACGCGCGCCACGGCCGACGAGGTCATCACCAGCCGCTTCATGAACGGCGTGACGGCGCCCCCCTTCTGGCAGACCGCGCTGCGCATGAACGGCCTGCCCACCGACCAGCCCGTGGACCGCTGGCAGGTCTGCCACTTCACACCACCCAGCCACGTGATGATCGAAGTGGGGGTGGCGCTGGCCGGTCACGGCGGTGTCGAAGCACCGGCGGACAAAAAGGCGTCGGCCATCGTGGTGGACTTCATCACGCCGGAAACCGACACCTCGATCTGGTACTTCTGGGGCATGGCGCGCCACTTCAAGCCGCAGGACAACTCGCTGACGGTGCAGATCCGCGAAGGCCAGGGCCGCATCTTTGCCGAAGACCGCGAGATGCTGGAATTGCAGCAGCGCAACCTGAGCAGCCACCCCGGGCGCGACCTGCTGAAGCTGAACATCGACGCGGGCGGTGTGCAGTCGCGCCGCCTGATCGACCGCTGGCTGGCCGATGAACGTGCCGCGCCTTCGATGCACGAAACCGCCCCGTCAGCAACATGAGCGAAACGCTGATCACCGTGCGCGTGGCGCGCAAGGAAACGCTGGCGCAAGAGATCGCGCTGTTTGAACTGGTGCCGGCTGACGGCGCGACCTTGCCGCCCTTTGAAGCCGGCGCCCATATCGACGTGCACATCGGCCAGGGCAGCACGCAGTTTGTGCGCCCGTATTCGCTGTGCAACACACCGGGGCAGGCAGCAACCTGGCAGATCGGTGTGCTGCGGGAGGAACAGTCGCGCGGCGGCTCGGCCGCCATGCACGCCTGGCTGAAGGAGGGCAGCACGCTGCAAGTCAGCGCCC
>JAHECB010000299.1 GCA_024641925.1 Betaproteobacteria bacterium | reverse complement strand
CCGAATGGAAACGCACCCATTACCGGCAGCCTGAACAGCAGCGCTGGTATGCAGGAGAAACCATCTCGCTGGGCATTGGCCAGGGCTACAACAACTTCACCATGCTGCAGCTGGCCCAGGCCACGGCCACGCTGGTGTCGGGCGGGCTGCGCTTCAAGCCCAGGCTGGTGCAGCGTGTGGAAGGTCAGGCTGAAGCGCAGTCGCGCCAGGTGTCGGGCGAAGCCCTGCCCACACTGCCGCTGGAAGCCGCCCACACCGAACTGATCCGCCGTGCCCTTTACGGCGTGACGCAGGAAGGCACGTCCGCCCGGGTCTTCCAGGGCGCGCCTTACGCCAGCGGCGGCAAGACCGGCACGGCCCAGGCGGTGGGCCAGAAGCAGAACCAGAAATACGACGCCAGCAAGCTGGAAGAACACAAGCGCGACCATTCGCTGTACATCGCAGCGGCGCCCATCGAAGCCCCCACCGTGGTGCTGGCAGTGGTGGTTGAAAACGCCGGTTTTGGCTCCACCGCCGCGGCGCCGATTGCCCGGCGCGTTTTTGACTACCTGCTGCTGGGCCAGTTACCCAGCGACGAAGACATGGCCCTGACGCGTGAAGGCAAATCGGGCCCACCCGTCGGCAAACCGCGCATGGCCACCGATTCCGACGTGCCCACACCCGGCGCCGGCCTGGGCGCTCAGGCGCGTTCGGGCCCACCCCGCGGCGCCGTGCTGGCAGCAGCGCCGCGGCCCCAGCAGGCTGCGCGATGAACACGGTGTTTGAGCAGCCCACGCTGTGGCAGCGGGCGCGCATCGTTTTCAAGGGCTTTGACACCCCTTTGCTGCTGGCCATGTTCCTGCTGGCTGCGATCGGCCTGGTGGCCATGTATTCGGCCGGCTTCGACCATGGCACGCGTTTCAAGGACCACGGCCGCAACATGCTGCTGGCGTTGGCTGTCGTGTTTGTCGTGGCCCAAGTCCCGCCGTCGCGCCTGCTGCAACTGGCCGTGCCCTTGTACCTGGTGGGCGTGGCCTTGCTGGTGGCCACGGCCGTGTATGGCATCACCCGCAAGGGTGCCACCCGCTGGCTGAGTCTGGGACCTCTGGTCATTCAGCCCAGCGAAGTGCTGAAGATCGCCATGCCGCTGATGCTGGCCTGGTGGTTCCAGAAGCGCGAAGGGCGCCGAACACCTTACGAGTTTGTGGTGGCCACCTTGCTGCTGCTGGTGCCGGTGGCACTGGTGGTCAAACAGCCCGACCTGGGCACGGCGGTGCTGATCCTGGCCAGCGGCGTGTATGTGCTGTTTTTTGCCGGCTTGTCGTGGAAACTGGTGGGGCCGGTGCTGCTGCTGGGTGCGCTGGCAGCGGCTGCCATTGTGCTGAGTGCTGACGCCATCTGCGAAACCGGTGTGCGCTGGCCGGTGCTGCGCGAATACCAGCAGCACCGCGTCTGCACCCTGCTGGACCCGACCAAAGACCCCTTGGGCAAAGGCTTTCACATCCTGCAGGGCATGATCGCCATCGGCTCGGGTGGCCTGTCAGGACGCGGCTTCATGCAGGGCACGCAGACGCACCTGGAATTCATTCCCGAGCGCACCACCGACTTCATCTTCGCTGCCTTCAGTGAAGAATTCGGTCTGGCCGGTGTGCTGCTGCTGCTGCTGGGCTTCACCTTCCTGATCTTCCGCGGCCTGATGATCGCCAGCGCCGCGCCCACGGTCTTCACCCGGCTGCTGGCCGGTGCCGTGACCATGGGGTTTTTCAGCTACGCCTTTGTCAACATGGGCATGGTCAGCGGCATCCTGCCGGTGGTGGGTGTGCCGCTGCCCTTTGTCAGCTATGGCGGCACGGCCATGGTGTCGCTGGGGCTGGGGCTGGGCATCCTGATGTCGGTGTCGCGCAGCAGGCGGCTGATGCCGTTCTGAGTCAGAGTGGGCGTTCTGCCGCCCCTCACCCGTCCAGGAATCGGGCTGAGTCGTCCAACGCTTCGGGTGTCACGGCCGGCGCGGGCGGTGGCGGCTGTGCCGGAAAACGCACGGTGAACATCGCCCCCGGCAGGCCCAAGCTGTCGCCGGTGCGAGGCCGGGCGTCGCCGAGCTCCACGCTGGCGCCATGGCGTTGTGCAATCTCCTGCACGATGGCCAGGCCCAGCCCGCTGCCATCAACGTTGGTGCCCAAGGCGCGGTAAAACGGCCGGAACACCGCTTCCCGTTCGGCCGGCGCCACACCCGGCCCCGAGTCCTCAACCTGCAGCACCACCAGCTGTCCAAAGGGGTCGGGCAACACGCGCGCCGTGACGGTGCCGCCCGACGGGGTGTAGTGCAAGGCGTTGTCCACCAGGTTGCGCACCAGTTCACCCAGCAGCACCGGTTCACCCAGCACACGCAAAGGCGTGGCGGACTCCGGCCCTTCGTAGCCCAGGTCGATGCGCTTTTCCATCGCCTGTGCAAAAAAGTCGCGCACCACGGCGCGTGTCACGGCGCCCAGGTCCAGCGGCACACGGCGCATGACTTCGCCAGCGTCTTCAGCCCGCGCCATCGCCAGCAGCTGCGTCACCATGTGCGCCGCACGCTGCGACGACAAGGCTATCTGCAGCAGAGAATGGCGCAGCGCTGACGGGTCGGCATGGCCAGAATCGATTTCGCGGGCGGCCAGTTCAGCCTGCGTGCGCAAGCCAGCCAGCGGCGTCTTCAACTGGTGCGCCGCGTCCGCCAGGAAGTGACGCTGCGTGGCGATGCTGGCATCCAGGCGCTGCAACAGGTCGTTGATGGCGGCCACCAGCGGCGCCACCTCTTCGGGCACATGTGCGTCGTCGATGGGGCTCAGGTCGGTGATGGGCCGGCGCCGGATGCGTTGCTGCAATTCGGCCAGTGGCTTGATGCCACGCGACAGCGCAAACCAGACCAGCAGCACCGCCAGTGGCAGGATGATGAACTGCGGCAGCAGCACGCCCTTGATGATCTCGGTGGCCAGCCGCGACCGTTTGGCCGGCGTTTCCGCCACCTGCACCAGCGCGTCGGACTCTTCGTCGTTGCTGCCCTGCAGCCACAGGTAGGCCACCCGCACGGGTTCGTCGTCCAGTACGTCGTCACGAAAGTGCACGCTGCCGCTCTGGGCCGCGACGCCGGTCGCCGTGGGCACGGCCAGCGCCGGGTTGCCGGCCAGCAGTTCACCCCGCCGGCCCAGCACCTGGAAGTTGACGTGGTCCTCTTCGCGGTCGTCGTTGCGCACCAGCTGCTCGGCGGTCCGCTGCATCTCGGCGCGGCCGGCGGCACTGTCCGACAGACCGCGCGACTCCAGTGCGATGGCCTGGCGGCCCAGCGCCAGCGCCACGTCAGCGAGGCCGCGGTCGAAGGGCCCGCTGGCAATGGACTGCGCCACCACCCAGGTCAGGCCCAGGCTCATGGGCCACAGCACCAGCAAGGGCGCCAGCATCCAGTCCAGGATCTCGCCAAACAGCGAGCGCTGCAGCGGCCCGCCCTCACCGACGTTTTCAAGCTCCTTCAGCATGCTCGGCGGCCACGGGAGCTCGCAGGCTGATGCCTGCCAGGGTCTTCAAGCCGGGATCTTCTCCAGGCAGTAACCCAGACCACGCACAGTCGCGATTCGGACAGGGCCTTGTTCAATCTTCTTGCGCAAACGGTGGATGTAGACCTCGATGGCATTGTTGCTGACCTCGTCGCCCCATTCGCACAAACGCTCGACCAACTGGTCCTTGCTGACCAGTCGACCCGCGCGCTGCAGCAACACTTCGAGCAAACCCAGCTCACGCGCCGACAGCTCCACCAACTGCTCATTCAGGTAAGCCACGCGCCCTGTGGCGTCGAAAGTCAGCGGCCCGTGCTTGAGCACGCTGGAGGCCGTGCCCAAGCCGCGTCGGGTCAGCGCGCGCACCCGGGCTTCCAGTTCCTGCAACGAAAAGGGCTTGGCCATGTAGTCGTCAGCGCCCATGTCCAGCCCCTTCACGCGCTGCTCGACACTATCAGCGGCCGTCAGGATCAACACGGGCACGCTCACGCCGCGCCCGCGCAGCTTGCGCAGCACTTCAAAACCGTGCATGCGCGGCAAGCCCAGGTCCAGAATGACGAGGTCAAACTCCCCGACTGCCAGTGCCGCGTCGGCTTCGGTGCCCGTGCTCACGCGGTCCACGGCGTAACCCGACGCGCGCAGCGAGCGTAAAAGGCCGTCGGCCAGTACTTGATCGTCTTCGGCAATGAGAATGCGCATGGCTGACTCCAGAAAAGGGGGCCCGGTAGCCGCGCCACATGGGATGACCCCCCAAGCAACGGCTGGACCTCGGGCTGGCCCTTGCATTGGACACGTCCTTCTTTGGAGTGACCCCAAGGAGTTACCCCAAAAGGACTGTACGCATATCCAGTTTGTGGTTCATAATTCTGGCCATTACTGGAGGAACCCATGGACGCACCCGTGAAAGCACTGAACACAGAAAAGGCCAAGGCGCTGCAAGCCGCGCTGGCACAAATCGAGAAGCAGTTCGGCAAGGGCTCAATCATGCGGTTGGGCGAAGGCGAAGTCATCGAGGACATCCAGGTGGTGTCCACGGGCTCGCTGGGTCTGGACATTGCGCTGGGCGTTGGCGGGTTGCCAAGGGGTCGCGTGGTTGAGATCTACGGCCCTGAATCGTCGGGCAAGACCACGCTGACGCTGCAGGTCATCGCCGAAATGCAGAAGATCGGCGGTACCGCCGCTTTCATCGACGCCGAACACGCGCTGGACATCCAGTACGCGCAAAAACTGGGCGTCAACTTGCAGGACCTGCTGATCAGCCAGCCCGACACCGGCGAGCAGGCACTTGAAATCGTCGACGCCCTGGTGCGCAGCGGCTCCATCGACCTCATCGTCGTTGACTCGGTGGCGGCCCTCACGCCCAAAGCCGAACTGGAAGGCGAAATGGGCGACAGCCTGCCGGGTTTGCAGGCGCGGCTGATGAGCCAGGCGCTGCGCAAGCTCACCGGCAGCATCAAGAAGACCAACACCATGGTCATCTTCATCAACCAGATCCGCATGAAGATCGGTGTCATGTTCGGCAACCCCGAAACCACCACGGGCGGCAATGCGCTGAAGTTCTACGCCTCGGTGCGGCTGGACATCCGCCGCACCGGCAACATCAAGAGGGGCGAAGAAATCATCGGCAGCGAAACCAAGGTCAAGGTCGTCAAGAACAAGGTCAGTCCGCCGTTCAAGATTGCCGAGTTCGACATCCTGTATGGCGAAGGCATCAGCCGCGAAGGCGAAATCATCGACATGGGCGTGACGGCCCGCGTGGTGGACAAGAGCGGCGCCTGGTATGCCTACAACGGCGAAAAAATCGGTCAGGGCAAAGACAATGCGCGCGAGTTCCTGCGCGAAAACCCCGATATCGCCCGCGAGATCGAAAACAAGGTGCGTGAAAGCCTGGGCGTTCCCCCGCAGGGCCTGAAGCCGGCCGAAGCTGCGGAGTAAATGCTTGCGGCGGGCAAGGCCTGATCAGACGCTGGCCCGGGCTCTGCCGCGCGCAGACACCCGTCTGGCCAGCATCAGTGGCCCGACGGCGCGCCCTGCCGGGCAGGGTTAGCGCATGAAGTCACCGCCCCCGTCGCTGAAGGGCAAGGCACTGCAGTTGCTGGCCCAACGCGAACATTCGCGCCAGGAACTCGCCAGCAAGCTGCGGCGCCACGCCCAAAAAAGGGCCCAGCCCAGCCATCCATGGGCTGAAGACGAGGCCACTGACCGCCTGGAGGCCGCCGAC
>JAHECB010000298.1 GCA_024641925.1 Betaproteobacteria bacterium | reverse complement strand
AAATAGCCGAGCGTCAAGACACACCCGGTGAACAGCAGCCCCAGCGCCATGCCGGTTCCAATGGAATAGTAGGCGTTGTCAAACGGATGCTCGCGGTAGTTCGACAGCGGATGCATGACCGTCAAAGAGTGGTGAACCTTGTGGAACTCCCACAAGAACGGCACCCGGTGCTGGGCGCGGTGCATGGCGTAGGCCGCGAAGTCGATCACCAGCGTCGAGGCGAGGGCGTAAACCAGTCCGACCACCATGCTGCTGGCGCCTGGCTCGGCGGGTCCGGTCGGTGTCTGACCAGTCAGCAGCTTCAGACTGACGAAGTGCGCCACGCCTGCGAACAAGGCGATCAGCGGCACCGAGATCAAGAGGCGTACAGGCTGGTGGAAAAAAAAGTAGCGCACGTCCAGCCACGCGGACGACGTCGCCCAAACTTCGGGCGGGAACAGGTAGCGCAGGAACGAGGGCTGCCCCCGGTTATCGGTGAGCGGCACCTGGTCACGTGAACGTGCAAAAACGTAAGCAGCCAGGCCGACCGATACCAGTAGATAAGGCAGGAATATCCGCTCTTTTGGGTCGACGGGGAACAACAGGACGTCGCCAAAGACCGCCAGCAACTTGCTGAGCCAGGGATTCTGTCTGGCGAGATCTTCGAAGATCGACTGGAGACTCATGGCGGCTGGGTGAAGACGGCAATTGCCGTGCCTGCAATGTGCAGAGTGATATGACGCAAATGCCTGGCGAGGATAGATCAGCCAGCTTCGACCAGCAATTTAGCAAATCCTCAGGCCTCGATTCCTTCACGCAAGCGGAGTACTCCTGTGCCGGGCCTTGGCGCAGCCGAAGGCCTTATTCGAGCTGCCGACCCCTGAAGATCAATCCGTGTACCCGCCTGTTAGCGCGCTGTGCAAGGATACGGCTCATGACGGGTACCGGTCGAGGCCGGCCACCGGCCTCTGACCTGCTGGCAGCCCTACCGGCCCAACCGATCTTGAAACGCTTGAAACCCGCATGACCAACCTCAGCCCCCACGCCCTGGCAACACTGATATTTGCCGCGCTGGTCTTCGCCGCGTTCATCTGGGACCGCCTGCCCATTGCCACCATCAGCCTGGCGATTCTGGGCACGCTGCCGCTGGCGTTTTCGTTGTTTCCCCTGGCCCTGCCGGCCGATGGCGGCACCGGGCCGGTCGACCCCATGCGGTTTTTTGCGGGCTTTGGCAACCCCGCGCTGGTGGCCATCTGCGCGCTGATGATCGTGGGCCACGGGCTGGTGGTCACGGGTGCGCTGGAACCCGCCGCGCGGCGGCTGGCGCTGGCGGTGGCCAAGTACCCGCGCGCCGCGCTGCTGGGCGTGCTGGTGGTGGCCAGTGCCGTCAGCGGCGTGGTCAACGACACGCCGGTGGTGGTGCTGCTGATTCCGCTGCTGCTGGCCGCGGCGCGCCAGGCCAAGACGTCTGCCGCGGGCATGCTGCTGCCCATGAACTATGCGGTGCTGATTGGCGGCATGGCCACCACCATCGGCACGTCCACCAACCTGATCGTGGTCAGCCTGGCCTTGTCGCTGGGCGTGGGCCCGCTGGGGCTGTTCAGCTTTTTCCCGCTGGTGGCCACTGCGGCGGTGCCGGCGCTGGCCTACCTGTGGTTTGTGGCGCCGCGGCTGCTGACCGGCGTGCACACGCCACAGGAACACCTGAGCGACGATGTTTTTGACGCTGAACTCAACATCGCCCCGGGCAGCTGGCTGGACGGCCGCCAGCTGCGCGAGGCCTTTGAAGCCACCAAGCACCGCTTTGAACCCGTTGACCTGCGCCGCGGCGCACGTTCGCTGGCGCGCCTGCCTTCACTGGTGCTGCGCGCGGGCGACCGTGTGGTGGTGCGCGACACGGCCATGCGCCTGAAAGAGCTGGAAACACTGCTGAAGGCGCCGCTGCACACGCTGACGCCGGGCGACCTGGCCGATGTCGAGCTTGAAGCCGCAGCCGACACCCAACCGGTGGCGGGCAAAGACGTCGACAGCCCGGGCGCCGATGGCAAGGTCTCGGATACCAAAGGCGCGGATGGCAAGGGCGCCGATGGCAAAGCAGCAGGCGCAAAGCCCGAGCCCAAGAACAACGACAAGGCCTTGCCGACCGCGGTGGTGGCGCAGCTGATCATCACCCAGGGCTCGCCGCTGGTCGGGCGCAGTGTGCGCCAGGAACGGCTGGCCGAACGCTACGGCTTCGCAGTGGTGGGCCTGCGCCCACGCCAGCAGACCAACGGTTGGCAACGCGAAGATCTGATCAACCGGCGCGTGGGCACCGGCGACGTGCTGCTGGTGCAAGGTGAACAAGAAGCCATACGGCTGGCCCAGCGCGACGGTTACGGGCTCTTGCTGGACGAACGGTTTGCCTTGCCGCGCCAGCACAAGGCGCCGCTGGCCATGGTGACGATGGCGCTGGTGGTGGTGCTGGCGGCGACCAAGCTGTTGCCCATTTCGCTGGCGGCGCTGGCCGGCGCAGCGGCCTTGCTGCTGACGCGCTGTCTGTCGTGGCAAGACGTGACGCAGGCCTTGTCGAGCAAGATCATCCTGCTGGTGGCCGCCAGCCTGGCGCTGGGCGACGCCCTGATGGTCACGGGCGCCACGCAATGGCTGGCGCAAGGCCTGGCGGGCCTGGCGGCCGGCGTGCCGGCGGCCTGGGTGGCGGCCATGCTGATGGCCTTGATGGGGCTGATCACCAACTTTGTGTCCAACAACGCCGCAGCCGCCATCGGCACCCCCTTGAGCGTGTCGCTGGCCCAGGCCCTGGGGGTGCCGGCCGAGCCCTTTGTGCTGGCGGTGCTGTTTGGCTGCAACCTGTGTTACCTGACGCCCATGGGCTACCAGACCAATCTGCTGGTGATGAATGCGGGCGGTTACCGCTTTGCCGATTTTCTGCGGGTGGGCACGCCGCTGTTTCTGATCATGTGGGCTGCGCTGTCGTACCTGCTGGCCTTGCGCTACGGGTTGTAGGGCGGCGCCTGGGGTCATGTCGCCCAACGCGGCGCACGGGTACAGTTCAACGAACCCTGGCCTTGCGCAGCCTTGCCGCGCGGGGTATACGCTGCCTGCAGGCTGAAAGAACCCGACGCCATGCCCAACCAACTGTCACCGACTGGACGATTCGAGCGCATCCTGCTGGCCACGGACGGTTCGCCGGGCAGCGCCAGCGCCGAACAAGTGGCCATGGCCATGGCCAAGGCCTGGTCGGCGCAGCTGCTGATGTGCACGGTGGTCATCAGCAACCCGATTGCCGAAGCCACCGCCATGTCTGAAATTGCCGCGGCCGAGGCCGAGGCGCAAACCCTGTTGAAGCGCTTGCTGGACGACGCGCAGGCACAGGGCATCCAGGCCCGTATCGTGGTGCCGCATGGCCCGGACCCGCTGCAGGAAATCGTGACCTTGGCCGACGACTGCAATGCCGACGTCATCGTCATGGGCCGCCACCCGCAGCCGGGCTGGCTGCGGCGTTTGCTGGGTGTGACGTCAGTGCGTGCCGTGGCTGCCGCCAGCTGCAGCGTGCTGCTGGTGCCTGAAGGGGCCAGCATGTGGAAAAACCGCATTCTGCTGGCCACCGACGGCTCGCGGTTTTCCGAGGCCGCGGGTGTGGCTGCGGGCAAGCTGGCCACGCTGGGCCAGCTGCCGGTGACGGTGGTTTCGGCCATCCGCGATTCGTTCACCGCCGAGCGTGCAGAACAGGCCGAACAGGCTGCCACCGCGGTGCACGAACATTTGCTGGCGCAGGGCGTCGTCTCCACCAAAGAGGTGCTGCACGGCCCGCCCGATGCCTTGATTCTGGGCACGGCAGCGCTGCGCAAGGCCGACATCATCGTTGTCGGCACGCATGGCCGCACCGGCTGGGAACGCCTGGTGGTGGGCAGCGTGACCGAAAGTGTGTTCAAGGCCAGCAAGGTGCCGGTGCTGGCCGTCAAGCTGTAGGGCCCGGCGGGGGCCCGGGGCTCACGCCGGCGCTGTTGCAGGCGTTGTGGCGGGCGGCACGTGCCGCGACACCTCGCGCATCAGCACAAACTCTTCAGCCGCCGTGGGGTGCATGGCAATGGTGCGGTCAAAGTGCGCCTTGGTGGCGCCGGCCGTCAGTGCCACGGCCAGGCTTTGCACAATTTCCGGCGCGTCGGCGCCCATCATGTGCACGGCCAGCACGCGGTCGGTGTCGGCGTCCACCAGCAGCTTCATGTGGGCGCGTTCCTGGCCGCCGAAGAAGGCCTGCCGCATGGGGCGGAAGTCGGTCTCGAAGATCTTCAGGCGATGGCCGGCGGCCACGGCTTCGTCTTCGGTCGGTCCCACGGTGGCGATGGGCGGGATCAGGAACACCGCGCTGGGCACCAGGCTCAGGTCCACTTCACGCGGCACGGGCCCGAACAGCGACTCGACCAGTGCCCTGCCCTCGGCAATGGCCACCGGCGTCAGATTCTTGCGGTTGGTGACGTCGCCAATGGCGTACACGCCGGGCAAGGCGGTGCGCATGCCGGCGTCGATGGGCACGGCGCCTTGCGGCGTCAGGTCCAGCCCCAGGCCAGCGGTGTTGGGCCGCCGGCCAGTGGCGTTCAGGACCCAGGGGAATTCCAGCACCCGCTCTTCGCCAAATTCCAGCAGCAGACCCTGTGACGACCGTTCGATGCGGCTGGGCACCAGCCCGGCCCGCACCTGCACACCGGCCGCCTGCAGCGCCGACGCGGCCGCGACGCGCAGGCTTTCATCAAAACCACGCAGCGGCGCGCGGTCGCGGAAAAACAGGGTCACCTGAACGCCCAGCCGCGCCAGCATGCTGGCAAATTCGATGGCAATGAAACCGCCGCCGATGATGGCCGCCGTGGCGGGCAACTCGGTCAGGTCGAGCAGGTCGTCGCTGGTGGCGCACTGCGCGATGCCCGGGATGCTGTCGATCACGGGCGATGAACCGGTCGCGATGAGGATGTGCGGCGCGCTCAGCGGGCGGTCGCCCACCACCACACGCTGCGGGCCGTCGAGCCGGCCGTAGCCTTCGATCAGCGTGACGCCCGAACCTTCCAGCAGCTTGCGGTAGATGCCCTCCAGCCGCGTGGTTTCAGCGGCCTTGGACTGCGCCCAGCGCGCCATGTCGAAGGTTGCCTCACCCAGCGTCCAGCCGTAGCCTCTGGCCTCGGCAAAGGCGTCGCCGTATTGGGCCGCGTACATCAGCAGCTTCTTGGGGACACAGCCGCGCAGCACGCAGGTGCCGCCCACGCGGCGGCCTTCGATGATGGCCACCTTGGCACCCAGGGCCGCGGCACGGCGCGACGCGGCGACACCGCCCGAGCCGGCGCCGATGGTGATGAGGTCGTAGTGGTCGGTCATGGTCTGGCTTGCCTTCTGGTTCGAAATACCGGTCGCAGGCAAAGGGCCCGGACTTGCAGTTTGCAAAGGCTATTCTGCGACGGCCACCGCACAAGGCAGACCAGCGACATGCGCCCGTGCTGCGCACCCGCCAAAAAAAACGCCCCGCATGCGGGGCGCTGGATTCAAGACGGCGGCGCAGGCCGGGCCTGCGCCGCGGTGCCGGGGGCCGATCAGGCGCGGCGGCGTGATGCCACGCCCGCACCAACCAGGGCCAGACCGACCAGGGCCAGCGATGTCGGCTCGGGGATCTCGAAGCCGGCCGCGTCCAGGGCCAGGTCCCAGCCCAGGGCGCCATTGACCGTCATGGTCATCGTGCCGCCGGCGTTCACGGCCGCCAGTTGGGCCGCTGTCATCACGGGGAACAATTGCATCACGCCAGCGGGCGA
>JAHECB010000044.1 GCA_024641925.1 Betaproteobacteria bacterium | reverse complement strand
TCCTTGGCCGGCACGTCGCGCCACTTCTGCTGCGCGCGGTCGGCCGCCGCGATGGCGCGGGCCGTTTCTTCCGCGCCGCAGCGCGGCACCGAACCCAGCTTCAGGCCCGTGGCGGGGTTGCACACGTCCAGGGTCTGGCCGTTGTCGGCACCAACCCAGGCGCCGTCCAGCCAGGCCTGCTGCTTGAACAGGCTGGGATCTTTCAGTTTCAGTGCGGGTGCAGTGCTTGCAGTCATGGGGTCAATGTCCTTTCAGGGCTTGAGACAGGATCGTCAGCGCTTCTTCAAACACGTCGTCTTGAATCGTCAGCGGGTACAGAAAACGGATCACGTTGGCGTACACACCGCAGGTCAGCAGCAGCAGGCCCCCGTCGTGGGCACGTTTTTGCACGGCCTTGGTGAAGTCGGCGTCGGGCGTGCCGTCGGCGTTGGCAAATTCAACCGCCACCATGGAACCCAGACCCCGCACGTCGACGATCTTCGGCACCGTCTGCTTGAGGGTGTCCAGTCGGCTCTTCAAACGCTGGCCCAGCTGCTGGGCGCGGGCACACAGGCCCTCGTCTTCGATGGCGTCCAGCACGGCGTGTGCGGCGGCAACCGACAACGCGTTGCCGGCATAGGTGCCGCCCAGGCCACCCGGCGCGGGGGCGTCCATCAGTTCGGCGCGGCCGGTCACGGCCGACAGCGGCAAGCCACCGGCCAGGCTCTTGGCCGTGGTCATGATGTCGGGCACGACATCGCCATGCTGCATGGCAAACATGCGGCCGGTGCGTGCAAAGCCGGTCTGGATTTCGTCGGCGATGAACACGATGCCATGCTGGTCACACAGCTTGCGCAGCGCCTGCAAAAACTCGGTGGGCATGACGTAGAAGCCGCCCTCCCCTTGCACCGGCTCCACCAGGACGGCGGCCACCTGGGTGGGTTCGATGTCGGCTTTGAACAAGCGGTCCAGCGCCTTCAGACTGTCTTGCACCGACACGCCGTGCAGCCCCACGGGCGCCGGCACGTGGTACACGCTGGCCGGGAACGGGCCAAAGCCGATCTTGTACGGCGCCACCTTACCGGTCAGCGCCATGCCCATGTAGGTGCGCCCGTGGAAGGCGCCGGACAACGTGATCAGACCCGGGCGCCCGGTGGCGGCGCGGGCGATCTTCACAGCGTTTTCAACGGCTTCGGCACCGGTGGTGAAAAAAGCGGTCTTTTTGTCGTGTGTGCCCGGCACCAGCGCGTTCAGGCGTTCGGCCAGCGACACCACGCTCTCGTACGGCACGACCTGATAGCAGGTGTGCGTGAACTGCTGCAACTGCGCCTGCACGGCAGCCACCACACGCGGATGGCGGTGTCCGGTGTTGAGCACCGCGATGCCGGCGCCGAAGTCGATGAAGCGGCGGCCCTGCACGTCCCAGATTTCGGCGTTCAGAGCGCGTTCGGCGTAAACCTCGGTGAAACCCACACCCACGCCGCGGGGCGTGGCCTTGAGGCGGCGCGCATCGATGGCGGCGTTGCTGGGTGCCGCTGCCGCAGGCAGGCTGGTCTTGGTGACGGACTTGGCTTCTGCCTTGGACGATGACTTCGAGGTGGCGTTGGGGCGAGACTTCAGGGTGGTGTTGCTCATGCGGGCTCCTTTGGAGTGGCGACTGTCTTGCCACTTGACTCGGAACTGAGTTTGCGCTTCACTTGGGCCTAATGAAAGATCCAATTTACAGGTTTTGTTAGAACCAATTTAAGACCCCAGGTGAGCATCTGAGAACCAATCAGCGTCCAGTCCAACTGAAAACTCCCCATGACCGTCGGTCAGACGGTCCGCAGCAACAAGGAGGGCCTGAGCTGCCCACTTTCATGCGTCAGGCGTTCCGGCGTGCAGCCGGTGAACCCGACCACAGCCGCCTTTACCGCCTGCTGCAGGGCGCCATCGACAGCGAGCAACTGACGCCAGGCCTTCGCTTGCCCTCCAGCCGGCAGCTGGCGCAAACGCTGGGCATTGCACGCAACACCGTGGTGCATGTTTATGCGCAGCTGGCGCTGGAAGGCAGCCTGCGCGCTGGTGTCGGTCGCGGCACCTATGTATCCGCGGCGGCGGCGGTCTTGTCAGTTGGAGACCTGGAGCCGGCACACGGCGCGGGCGCGCAGCTTTCAACAACCACCCGCCTGCGGCTGCTGTCCCGGCGCGGCACGGCGCTGCTCGACGGCGCCAACGCCGCGAGCCTGCAATGGGGCGCCTTCACGCCGGGCGTGCCCGAAGTGCGGCTGTTTCCCAGCCTGACCTGGAGTCGCCTGCAAGCACGCCTGTGGCGCCAGGTGACACCGCCCCAGTTGAGCTATGCCACCAGCGGCGGTGATGCGGGCCTGCGCTACGCCATTGCCGAACACCTGCGTGAACACCGGGGCATGAACTGCACCGCAGAGCAGGTGGTGGTCACCAGTGGCACCCAGCAGTCCTTGCATCTGGTGGCCCAACTGCTGGCCGACCCCGGTGATGCGGTGTGGATCGAAGATCCGGGTTACTGGGGCGCACGCAGCGTCTTTGGCGCGTTGGGCCTCAAGCCCGTGCCAGTCGGTCTGGACGCAGAGGGGCTTTCGCCAAGCCCACGACAGCTGAAGGCACCGCCGCGTCTGATGTTTGTGTCCCCCGCACACCAATATCCCATGGGCGTGTTGATGAGCCAGCCACGCCGGCGGCAGCTGCTGGACTATGCGGCGCTACGGGGGGTGTGGGTGATCGAGGACGACTACGACAGCGATTTCCGCTACGCATCCAGGCCGCTGCCGGCTTTGCAAAAACAGGACCGGCATGGTCGGGTGATCTACCTGGGCACCTTCTCGAAAACGCTGTTTCCCGCGATGCGGCTGGCCTACCTGGTGCTACCGCCTGCGCTGGTGGACCCTTTTGCCCGCGCCCTGAGCGAGCTGTACCGCGAAGGCCAGACGCCTCAGCAGGCCGTGCTGGCGCGTTTCATGTCGGAGGGGCATTACGCCAACCACATTCGGCGCATGCGGGGTGTTTACGGTGCCCGGCATGACCAGCTGCTGCTGGAGATCAAACGGCACTTCGGCTCACAACTGCCGGTGTTTGGCGGCGACGCCGGCTTGCACCTGGTGCTGGGGCTGCCCAAGGCGCTGGCCGACCAGGCGGTGGCGCAGGCCGTCGCCGATGCCGGTGTGTCCACGCGGCCGCTGTCGATCTACAGCCTGAAACGCCATGCGCCCATCCAGGGCCTGCTGCTGGGCTACGGGGCGGTTGACGAAGCCGACATCGCACGGCACTTTGCGACTCTGGTGCGGGTTGTGCAGGCCAGGATGCGGTCGGTTTAACGCAGCCTACAGCCGCATCTTCAGCCCGACGCCAAAGGCCCAGGTGCCCTTGCGCACCGCCAGCGCCTCGGGCCTGGGCCAGAAGCGGCCGAACAGCACGCTGCCCAGCAGCCATTGGCGGTATACCGGCTGCTCCCAACCGGCCTGCAGACCATAGTCCAGCACGCTCACGCCCGAACTCTGCCGCCCGTTGGAGACGGCTTCAAGCGACAACAGGCGTTGTGCACCAAACGACTGGTAGACGCCCAGATTGCTGGCCCAGACAAACTTGGGCAGCTCCTGGGTCACCGTGGCGGCGCCAATCCAGCGAACAGCCAGGCGGGGTGAAAAGTCGTGCTGCAGCGATGCTGCCGTGGTCGACCCGAAACGGTCGTCCAGCGTCCAGAAAAAGGTCTGCCGCAGACCCAGGGTGTCGGCGTCGCTGATCTGCCATTCATGCTGGGCACGCGCTTGTGCGTATATCTTGAACGCGCCCCGCACACCCAAGCGCACGTCAACCACGTCATTGAAGGTTCGGCCCAGGCCGGCAAAAAACGTGTTGTCCTGCGCCGTGGCGCTGCGCAGTTTGTTCTGGTTGGACAGCGCGCCGGGCTGGTCGGTGACCAGTTCGCGCGGGTCGTCACGGCCCACCACCACATAGGCCAGCCGTTCCAGGTTGGGCAGACGCACACGGGCGTTGAAACGCAGGTTGACCTCGAATTTTTCGCCTTCGCGCTTGAGCAGGCTCAGGTCCAGGCGGGCGTTGCGGACCTTGCCGCCGTCTTCAAACGGGCGGTCGCCAAACCAGCTGTCCAGTCCCCTTGCCAGCGACCAGGTGGTTTCGCGCACCGTCTCGCGCGCGGACTCGATCATCTCGATGCGATCGGCAGGCGCAACGCCGGGATCGGGCTTTGCGCCGGCGCTGGCCTTTTCAGCGGCCCTGTTGGCCGCTGCTGCCGCTGCGGTGGCTTCAGCCTCGGACTCTGCCGTCTGCGCCATGGCCCCCGTGCAGGCCAAGCCGGACAACATCGCAGCGACCAGAAGCGTTGGCAGCTTGGTTATTTTGTGCATGCGTGAATGTAAGCAGGATTTCTGGATCGCTGCCCGAGCGAGCGTTCAAAAAGGTATCGTCCTGCAGCCACTGTTGGCTGCTGACGCCAAAACCTGCTCATGAATACTCTGGAAACCGACTACCTGATCATCGGCAGCGGCACCGCCGGTCTGGCGTTTGCGGACACCTTGCTGGCGGAGTCTGAAGCGCACATCACCATCGTTGACCGCCATGGCAAGCCCGGCGGCCACTGGAACGATGCCTACCCCTTTGTCACGCTGCACCAGCCCTCGGCCTTTTACGGTGTCAACTCGATGCCGCTGGGCAGTGGCCGCAAGGACACGGTCGGCCTGAACGCGGGCCTGATGGAACTGGCCTCGGGCGCCGAGGTCACGGGCTACTTCAACCAGGTGATGAACCACCGGCTGTTGCCCAGCGGCCGCGTCAGCTACCACCCGCTGTGCAACCACCTGGGCGGGGGCCGATTCGAGTCACTGTTGTCGGGTGTCACCACCGACGTCAAGGTGCGCCACAAGCTGGTGGACGCAACCTATTTCAGTCCGCCCGTGCCGTCTACGCACCAACCGCGCTTCAGCATCGCGCCGGGCGTGCGCGTGGTGCCGCCGAATGTGTTGCCTTCACTGGGAGCACGCCTGGGCAGCGAACCGAACACACCCTTGCCACGCCACTTTGTGGTGCTGGGCGCCGGCAAGACCGCGATGGACACCTGCGTGTGGCTGCTGCAGTCGGGCGTCAGCCCGCAGGCCATCACCTGGGTGGTGCCGCGCGACTCGTGGCTGATCAACCGCGTGACCACGCAGTCCAGCCCCGAGTTTTTCAACGAAGCCATCGGCAACCAGGCCCACCAGATGCAGGCCTTGGCCGAGGCCACGTCCATCAGCGATCTGTACCTGCGGCTGGAAGCCTGCGGCATGCTGACACGCCTGTTTGCCGACCACACACCCAGCATGTTCCACCTGGCCACGGTGGCGCCGGGCGAAGTCGAGATGCTGCGTCGTCTTGCTGGGCGTGTGGTGCGGCAGGGACGCGTGCAGGCGCTGGAGCCTGCACGCATGCAGTTGGACCAGGGAAGCGTCGACGTACCATCCGACAGCCTGTTCATCGACTGCACAGCGTCTGCGGTGGAGCCGCGGCCGGTGATGCCCATCTTCCAGGGCGACAAGATCGTGCTGCAAATGGTGCGGCTGCCGCAGCCGGCGTTCAGCGCAGCGCTGATCGCGTATGTGGAATCGCATTACGACACCGACAAGCAGAAAAACGGCCTGTGTGCGTCAGTGCCATTTCCGCACCAGTTGCAGGACTACCCCAAGTCCATGATGGTGAACATGTGGAACCAGTTTCAATGGGGCCAGGACAAGACCTTGCGCCAGTGGATACGCGACAGCCGCCTCGACGGATTTGGCAAGCTGATGAGCGGCGTGGACCGCGACGACGCGGAAAAGCAGGCCATCCTGCTGCACTTCAAACAACAGGCTGCAGCGGCCATGGCCAACTTGCCGAAGTTGATCGCGTCGGCTTCAGACGAGGTCTGACGCCGTTCGCTGCGCAGCGTTACCGGGCTATCAAGCCCGGCAGCCAGAGCGACAGTGACGGGAAGGCGCACAGAATCAGCAGCCGAATCACGTCCACGGCAATGAAGGGCATGGTGCCCTTGTAGATCTCGACCAGGGGTATGTCGTGCGCGATGGAATTGATCACAAACACGTTCATGCCCACGGGTGGACAGATCATGCCGAAGGTCACGGCCATGACCACGATGACACCAAACCATACCGGGTCGAAGCCCAGGGTCATCATGGCCGGGAACACGATGGGCACGGTCAGCAGAATCATCGCCAGTTCGTCCATCACGGCGCCCAGGATCAGGTAGCCGACCATCACCAAGGCCAGCACGCCGTAAGCGCCAATGGGCAGGCCCACCAGCCATTCCACCGCGTTCTGCGTGAACTGCGTGATGGTGAGGAAGTAGCCAAAGAGGAAGGCGCCCACCACGATCATCATGATGGCCGACGACACCCGCAATGCTTCGATCAGCGCCGCGCGGATCTGCACCCACTTCAAGCGCCGCCTTGCCAGGCCGATCAGCAAGGTGCCCATGGCGCCGATGCCGGCGGCCTCTTGCACCGTGAACCAGCCCCCGTAGATGCCGCCCAGCACAAAACCAAACAGCAGCAGCACGGCCCACAGTGAGCGCAGGCTGGCCCAACGTTCGGCCCAGGAATGGAATTCGCCCAATGGCATGCGGTCGGGGTGGCGCCAGCCGATGTACTGCACCACGCTGAAATACAGCACCACCGCCAGAATGCCCGGCACTACACCGGCGGCAAACAGCTTGGCGATGTCCACCTCGGTCATGATGCCGTACAGCACAAAAATGGTGGACGGCGGAATCATGATGCCCAGCGTGCCGCCCGCGGCAATCAGCCCGGCCGAAAAGCCGGGGGCATAACCCGCCTTGCGCATTTCAGGCAGGGCCACCTGGCTCATGGTGGCAGCCGTGGCTACCGAAGAGCCGTTGATGGCCGCGAAGCCGCCGCAGGCCGCAATGCTCGCCAGGGCCAGCCCGCCACGCCGGTGTCCGAACCAGGCACGGCCAGCCACAAACAGTTCCTGGCTCATGCCCGAATGCGAGGCAAACGCCCCCATCAGGATGAACATGGGAATGACGGCCAGGTTGTAGTCGCTGAGCACCGACATGGGCACGTTGCCCAGCAGGTTCATGGCTGGCGCCATGCCGCTGAGCGCGCCGAATCCCAACACGCCCACCACGCCCATGGCCACGCCAATGGGCACCCGAAGGGCCATCAACACAAACATGCCGATGAAGCCCAAAAGGGCTACCAGATCACGGTCCACGCGGCTCCTCTGCGGGCGCGCCACGGTCAGTGTCCGTGCTGCTGTGCGCGGCAGCCAGTTCAACCGCACGGTCTTCAACCCCGCGCGCCACGTCGATCAACCGAACGACGGCCAGCAACGCCGCAGCCACGGCACCGGTTGCTGCCACGCTGGTGAACCAGATCAACGGCAGGCGCAGGTCGGTGGTGGCCTGGGTGCCACTGCCCAGCACCTTGGTCCAGACCATCCACGCCATGGGCCCCAGAAACGCCAGCGTCACGGTGCCCGACACCAGGTCCATCAGACGCCGGCCCGGCTTGCTCAGGTGTTCCCACACCACGTCCACGCAGATGTGGGCTCCATGGTATGTGGCCACGGCAATGCCCCAGAACAAGGCGATGGCCATCAACAACTTGGAGCCATCAAACCAGTCGGGTATCTGCACGGCAAACAGGTCGCGCAACACCACGTTGCTGGCCGTGACAGCGGCAATCAGCAGCAAGGACAGGGCGGCCAGAGACTCGACAGTCGACAGCAGTTTGCGCATGGCGAATCAGGCGGCTTCAGCGGGGTGCCAGCACCCCACTCGAAGACGGGTGACTGTGCGCGGCACCGCTTTCAAGGCCACAACGTCGATCAGTAGGCACCGCCCGTTTTCACCAACATGGCCTTCAACTCGTCCAGCGCCTGCTTGCCCGGGTAACCGGCCTTGTCTGCTGTGGCGATCCAGCTGTCGGTCAGTGGTGCAACGGCTTTTTTCCAGGCGTCGACCTGTGCCGGTGTCACCGACACGATGGTGTGGCCGCCCATGGCTTGCAGCTTTTGCTTGCCGCTGTCTTCCACGTCGCCCCAGTCCTTGCCGACTTTGGCGGCCCATTCGTTGTTGCAATGGTCGTCGATCACCTTCTTCTGGTTGGCCGATAGGCCTTCGTAGAACGGCTTGTTCATCGCCCACACAAACACCGCCGCGTACAGGCGCATGTCGGTGTGGTAGCTCACCGCCTTGTCGATGCCAAACGAGATAATGGAGTTCCAGGGGAAGGTGATGGCGTCGGCCACGCCCTTGGACAGCGCGTCACGCGCTTCAGGCGCCGACACCTGCACGCTGGTGCCACCCAGCAGCGACACCATCTGGCCCACGGTGCCGTTGGCCGGGCGCACCTTCAGGCCCTTGAGCTGGCCGGGCTCGGTGATGGGCTGCTTGGAATGCAGCGCGCCCACGTGCAGGTGTGCAAAACACATCTTCACGTCCTTCATTTCCTGCTCGGCGTACTTGCGATACCAGGCGTCGATGGCTGCCGACGCGGGGCCGGGTTTGTCCATCAGAAACGGCAGCTCGCCAGCGGCCAGCAAGGGGAATCGACCCGCCTGGTAGCCAGGGTTCACATAGCTCATCTGCGCAATGCCGTCGCGCGCCAGGTCGTAATGGTCCGGTGCCTTGCCCAACTGCTGCGCCGGAAAGATGGAGACCTTGATGCTGCCACCCGATGCCTTTTCAACCGATTGGGCCCAAGGAATGAACCCGGTGATGGCCAACGCGTGTTTGGCGGGCACCCAGTGCGCCAATTTCAGTTCAACCTGTTTGTCTTGTGCCCAGGTTGGCGATGCGCCCATGGCAAGGCCTGCGGCGGCAGCCAGTGCACAAACAGTCTTGGAAAATCGGCTCATGTTTTGTCTCCTGACTTGAAAATTCTCAACAGCGTTGATCATCGCTCGACTACCGTGCGAATGGTTCGGGTGGAATCCCGCGTCTGCCAGCGCACGGGCTGCACTTCAGGCTGGCCCTTGGCGCTGCCGATCATGCGGTCCAGCACCACATGGTCGGGGTCGGCCATGGCGGCCTTGACCGCATTTTGCAGCGCGCTGGCGGCCGCATCGTCGGGCGTCTGGATGGGCGTCACAAAGCTCGCAAAGATGCGCTCGTAATTCTTGCAGCCGCGTTCGAAGGTGTCGCTGTAACCTTTGCGCAGGCTGGGCAAGCGGGCCAGTGCCGCTGCAAAACCCGCATGCAGCGGCAGCACACGCCGCATCGCTTCAACCCAGGCATCGATGGCCTGCTGTTCTTCGTGAAAGCGCAGCGACATCGGCCGCCAGTGGCGCAACCAAGCCAGCAGCCGCAGCAGGGCGAAGCCGTGGATCGACGTGGTGGCCAGTGTCATGCCTTTGCCGCGCGCGCCCACGGCGTGGCTGCGTTGGAACCGACGGCGCAGCGCCAGACCCAGGCTGCGTGGTGCGATGGCCGCCACTTCGTCCCAGCCAGGCGTCAGGTGTTCGCGGATTTCCAGCACGTCGTCAGGCCCGGCGCCGGCCTCGGCACGCACCCGTTCAAAACGCTCGCGCCGGGTTTTCAGGTCGGCCACGCGGATGACGTCTTCGTAACTCATCCACAGCGCCAGCTCACGTGCCGCTTCTTCCAGCGCCGCAACTGCTGATGGGCCGGCCGCCAGACGCAAGGCTTCAACACGTGTTCGGTAGCGCTGTACGTAGGCTTCGTCCTGGTAGTCACGCAGCCGTGATTCGCCGCGCTCCACGACGTCGGCCAGTGCGGGTGACAACGGTGCGGCTGGCGAGGCCGGCGCCATCGCGGAGCCCGCAGCAGCTGCAGCAAAAGCCTCGGAAAAGCCCGCCAGGCTGGCCTCAACCCCCAGGCCGCCGGCCCGCACCACGTCTTCGCAGATCTGGCGTGGCCAGGGCAAGGCGCCGCTGCCGGCCAGCGCGCCGAACATGACGGCGCTGATGATGGTGCGGTGGCGCTGCGCCATGCCCTGCAGGTCCATCACCAGGCACTGGCGGGACAAGGACCGCACGGTGGCCAGCAAGCGCTGGTCGTCCAGCCGGCCGTCGCCCATTGCCATCTTTTCCAGCGTGGTCAGCACACGGTGCTGCGCGGTGATCAGCAAGGTGCGCTGCGGGTCGGCAAAACCGCGCTCGACCACGCGGGTGGCTTCCAGCAGTTCGCTGGCCAACACCACGTCAACACGCCCCGGCACGGGCATCAGCGCAAAAACCGGCTGGCTGCCTTCGGGCACTGGCGTGGACCAGAACTCGATGTAGTAGCTGGTGGCGCCGGTGCGCTGCGCCACGCCGGGCACCGAGGTGCCCTGCACCGCCAGGCCGTGGGTCTGGGCGGCCTGCACGATCCACTGCGCCAGCGTGCCGCCGCCTTCGCCGCCCAGCGCGGCGATCAGGATGGAAGTCGGTTGTGTGCTCATTGATGCACCTTTCGGCCTATGGCCTGTCCCGCCGCGTTGACCAACAGGCGGGAGCGAGCTTGCTTGGGGCGGCCCGGCGCGGCGCTCATGCGGGTTGCAACATCGAGATGACACCCCGGCGCAGGCGGTCGCGGGTGCGCTCCCACCAGCTCGGGTTGACGATGACGTCGGCACGCCAGAACGACGGGCACAGCGCGGCCGCCTGCGCCACTTCACCGCACAGGCCGCAGCCCACACAGCCTTGTTCCACCGTGGCCACAGGATTGCGCTTCAAGGGGTCGCGTGACGGTTTCACCGTCAGCGTGGGGCAGCCGGACAGGCGGATGCAGGAATGGTCGCCGGTGCAGGTTTCGTCGTCCACACCGTACTTGGTACGCACCACCCGCAGGCCCTGCTTCAGCTGCCGGGCACGCATGGGCTTGACCCGGCGCTGCCGCTCCAGCTGGCATTCACCTTCGGCGATGATGACCTTCAGCCCCGCCTGGGGGGTGGTGAAGGCATCGCGCAGCACGTCGCGCACCTGCGCCACCTTGTAGGTGTGCACGGTCTTGAGCCAGCGCACGCCCATGCCCTTCAGGGTGTTTTCAATCGTCAGCTCACCTTCGGTGGCGCTGCTGCCCTGGGCCACGCGGCGGCTCTCGGCGCCTGGCGTGGACACCACATCCTGCGTGCCCGTGGCCGAGGTGTAGCCGTTTTTCATGATCACCAGCACGCCGTCACCACCGTTGAGCATGGCGCCCGACACCCCCGACAACAGGCCGTTGTGCCAGAACCCACCGTCGCCCATGATGGCCACCGGCCGGCGCTGTTGGAAGCTGCGCACACCGGCGCCGCTGGCCAGGCTCATGCCGTAGCCCAGGATGGAGTTGCCGAATGAAAAAGGCTCGAAGGTGGCCAGTGCGTGGCAGCCGATGTCGGTGCTGATGTGCATGGGGCCCACCTCGCGCTGCACCAGCTTCAGTGCGGCAAACACGGGCCGCTCAGGGCAGCCGATGCAGAAGTTGGGCGGCCGCGGCGGCAGGGCCGCACCCAGCAGGCTGCCGGCCTGTTGCCGGATGTCGGCCACGTTGCTGAGCAGCAGACGCCCTGGCGCGGTGGCCAGGCCCTCACCGTCGGCTTCCAGCCAGCGTGTCAGGCCGCCCAGCATCACTTCGGCGGTGTATTCGCCAGCGGGCGGCAGAACATCCTTGCCACGCAGCACTGTGTCCACCTTGGCGCGCCGCAGCAGCGCGGTGATTTCCTGTTCGATGAAATCGGGCTGACCCTCTTCCACCACCAGCACGCTGTTCTTGCCGTCGCAGAATTGTGTGATCTGGGTCGGCACCAAGGGGTAGACCACGTTCAACACCAGCATCGGAATCTGGCTGTTGCCAAACGCGTCCGCCAGGCCGAACTGCTGCAGGGCCCGGATCACGGTGTTGTACAGACCGCCCTGCACGATCAGGCCCAGCTTGTCATGCGGGCCGTCAAACAGTTCGTTCAGGCCCGAGGCTTCTACAAAAGCCCGGGCAGCCGGCAGGCGTACCTCGATCTTCTTGCGCTCTTGCGCAAAGGTCACCGGCGGGTGCGCCAGCTTTTCATAGATGAACGGCGCCGGCTCGGTCAGCAACTGGTGTGTGCCAATGGTCGGCGCCCGGTTGTCCTTGGCCACAAAGCTGCCACGCACATGGCAGGCGCGGATGCGCAGTTCCAGCATCACCGGCGTGTTGGACGCCTCGGACAGCTCAAACGCCTTTTCCACGCAGTGCACGATCGTGGGCAGGTTGGGTCGCGGGTCCATCAGCCAGAGCTGTGACTTCAGCGCGAAGGCGTGGGTGCGCTCCTGAATGACGCTGGCACCCTCGCCGTAGTCTTCACCCACCACGATCAAGGCACCCCCCAGCACGCCCGGCGACGACAGGTTGGACAGCGCGTCCGACGCCACGTTGGTGCCGACGATGGACTTCCAGGTGACTGCGCCGCGCACCGGGTACATGATGGACGCGCCCAGCATGGCCGCCGCAGCCGCTTCGTTGGTGCAGGCCTCCACATGTACGCCCAGCGCCTGCATGTCTTCACGCGCCTGCACCATCACGTCCAGCAAGGCCGATACGGGAGAACCCTGATAGCCGCCGACATAACTGACACCGGATTGCAGCAGGGCCTTGGTCACAGCCAGGATGCCCTCGCCCTGGAAGGTCTCGCCGGCGCCCAGGCGAAGCATCGCAATTTCGTCGCGAAACGACAGTTCCAAGCCGTGTCTCCTGTGTGCGCCTTGTCAGGCCAAGTTTGGGCAGCAGGATAGGCTGCTGACCTGCATTCGTCCAATGCATCTGGCCAATGTTCAACATTCAGCAGATGAATGATGTGGCAAAGTCCTGATCCTGATGGCACGGCCTTTTCACCAGCTCGACCTGAACCTGCTGCGCGTGCTGGTGCTGCTGGAGCGCACCCGCTCGGTCACGGCCGCGGGCCGCGCGCTGTCGCTCAGCCAGCCGGCCACGAGCAATGCGCTGGCGCGGCTGCGCGAATCGTTTGGCGACCCGCTGTTTGTGCGTACGCCGGCCGGCCTGGCGCCCACGCTGATGGCCAGCCGCCTGGCGGCATCAGCGGCGCAGGCGCTGGAAGCGCTGGAGCGCGAACTGAGCACCCCCGAAAGCTTCGCGCCAACGTCGAGCACGCGCACCTGGCGACTGTCGCTGTCGGACCTGGGCGAGATGGTGTTTTTGCCCGCCATTGCCGAGACCGTGCTGCGCGAAGCGCCCAACACGCGCATCATCAACGCCGCTGTGCCCGCATCAGAGCTGGGCGATGACCTGGCACGGCGCGATGTTGACATGGCCATCGGCATCCTGAATCCGCGCCACAGCGGCACGCGCCGCGCGGTGCTGTTCAGTGAAACCTATGTGGCCTTGAGCCAGCCGGGGTTGACGGCGCGCCAGCGCAGCCTGGCCGGCCTGAAGCGTCTGGGGCTGGTGGTAGCCGCACCGACGGCCACGTTTCACGGCGGTATCGAAGCCAGCCTGAAGCGCAGCGGCCTGGCCGAGCGCATCGTCATGCGCACGCGGCACTTTGCGGCCATGCCGGACGTGGTGATGTCGGCCTCGCTGGTGGGCATCGTGCCCAGTTCATGGGCCGCGACGGTCTGCCAACGCATGGACCTGGTCAGCTGGCCCTTGCCTGTGCCCATGCCGCACTACGACGTCAACCTGGTCTGGCACGGCACCACCGAAGGCGACCCGTCGCTGGACTGGTTGCGCGCCCTGCTGCTGCGGCTGTTTCGGGCGTCGGCGTCGACGCCCTGAGCACGGGCCGCGAGCTCACAGCGCGAAGGCAAGGGGCGCAGTCCACTAGAATGCTGCGCTGCAACAGCTGACATCGCTGCGCTGGCGATCCCTGGTTTGCGCAGGGAAACCCCCGGCTGCTGCGGCGCCCAGCACCGACTTCTTCAAACACCACCAGCGCGCATTCGGCCGCCTCTCCAGGGCGCTGTTCTTGCCTCGCCGCTGCTCTTTCTGTCGACCTGCCCCGGCCGAGCCTCAGCGTCGGCCGCCCAGGGCATGCCGGCCATCATCCAACGGAACAACCGGCCAATCGTCCGCCGGCTCCACACGCCACGACATGAACCCTGAAACCCTGCAGCGAGACTGGCTGTCCAACATCCGCGGCGACCTGCTGGCCGGCTTGGTGGTGGCGCTGGCCCTGATTCCCGAGGCCATCGCGTTTTCCATCATTGCCGGCGTCGACCCCAAGGTGGGCCTGTATGCATCGTTCAGCATCGCAGTGATCATTGCCTTCACCGGCGGCCGGCCGGGCATGATCTCTGCAGCCACGGGTGCCATGGCGCTGGTGATGGTGCTGCTGGTCAAGGAGCATGGTCTGCAGTACCTGCTGGCGGCCACCGTGCTGACCGGCGTGCTGCAGATCGTGGCCGGCCTCTTGAGACTGGGCAGCCTGATGCGGTTTGTCTCGCGCTCGGTCATCACCGGCTTTGTCAACGCCCTGGCCACTCTGATCTTCATGGCGCAGCTGCCGGAATTGACCAACGTGCCCTGGCCCGTCTACGCCATGACAGCCGCGGGCCTGGCCATCATCTACGGCTTTCCGCTGCTGACCAAGGCCGTGCCCTCGCCGCTGGTGACCATCGTGGTGCTCACCGCGGTGTCGCTGGCACTGGACCTGGATATCCGCACCGTGGGCGACATGGGCCAGCTGCCCGACAGCCTGCCGATGTTCCTGCTGCCCGACGTGCCGCTGAATCTGCAGACGCTGCAGATCGTGCTGCCGTATGCGCTGACACTGGCCGTGGTCGGCCTGCTGGAATCGATGATGACGGCGTCCATCGTCGACGAACTGACCGACACCAGCAGCGACAAGAACCGCGAATGTGTGGGCCAGGGGGTGGCCAACATTGCCACCGGTTTCATCGGCGGCATGGCCGGCTGCGCCATGATCGGCCAGAGCGTGATCAACGTGAAGTCCGGCGGGCGCGGGCGCCTGTCCACCCTGGTGGCGGGCCTGTTCCTGCTGCTGATGGTGGTGTTCCTGGGCGAGTGGGTGGGCCGCATTCCCATGGCCGCGCTGGTGGCGGTGATGATCATGGTCAGCATCGGCACCTTCAGCTGGGACTCGGTGCGCAAGCTGCGCGAAAACCCGCCCAGTTCGTCCATCGTGATGCTGGCCACCGTGGCTGTCACTGTCATCACGCACGATCTGGCCAAGGGCGTGTTTGTGGGGGTGCTGTTGTCCGGCATCTTTTTTGCGCACAAGGTCGGCAAGGTGCTGCGGGTGGACAGCAGCAGCAGCCCGGACGGCCGCGTGCGCCGCTACAGCGTGGTGGGCCAGGTGTTTTTTGCCTCGTCAGAAACCTTCCACGCTGCTTTTGACTTCAAGGAGGTGGTGGACCAGGTGTGCATCGATGTCAGCCGCGCGCATTTCTGGGACATCACCGCCATCAGCGCGCTGGACAAGGTGGTGCTGAAGTTCAAGCGTGAAGGTGCCGATGTCGAGGTCGTGGGCCTGAACGAGGCCAGCGCCACGCTGGTGGACCGTTTTGGCGTGCACGACAAGCCCGATGCCGTTGAACAGTTGATGCACTGAGGAGCCTGCCATGAACAAGGTACTGGCCTGCATCGACGGGCTGTCCAACACCCACGCCGTCATCGACTGGGCGGCCTGGGCCGCCCTGCGTCTGGCGCTGCCGCTGGAGTTTTTGCACGTTCTGGAACGCCACCCCGAGCGCGCCCAAGGCGGTGACTTCAGCGGCGCCTTGGGCCCCGACGCGCGCGACTCGCTGCTGCACGAGCTGAGCACCCAGGACGAGCAGCGCAGCAAGCGCGCCCGCGAAGCCGGCCGCCTGCTGCTGGCGTCTGCACGAGAGCGTGCACAAGCCGCCGGGCCCTTGCCACTGGACGCCAAACTGCGCCACGGCGAATTTGTGGCCACGCTGGTGGACATGCAGGACGAGGCCGCCCTGCTGGTGCTGGGCGAACACCACCATGCCAAGGCCGGCACCAAGGTGCATGCCGAACACCACCTGGAACGCGCCATCCGCGCCGTCAGCCGACCGGTGCTGGTGAGCACGGTAGATGCCTTCGAAGCCCCGCGTCAGGTGGTACTGGCCTTTGACGGCAGCGCCCAGGCCCGTCGCGCCGTTGACGCCTTACCCCAGCATGCCCTGTGCAAGGGTCTGCCAGTGCTGTTGGCGATGGCGGGTGATGACCACAGCACGGCCCGCCGCCAGTTGGAGCAGGCCCGTGATGGGCTGGCACGTGCTGGCGTGACGGTGGACACCACGCTGGTGCCCGGCGCGCCGCAGCAGGTCTTACCGGCTTTGGTGAAGGCGAAAGGCCCTGCCTTGCTGGTGATGGGCGCCTATGGCCATTCGCGATTGCGGCAGTTGCTGGCCGGCAGCACCACGTCGACCTTGCTGCGCTTGAGTGAAGTGCCGGTGCTGATCCTGCGCTGAAAGCGCCTTGGTGCAGCGCGCCGCTTTGCGTCAGCGCCCCGATGTGTTGGACGACAGCACCATCGCACGCACCACAAACTCAACCGCCTGCACCTCGCGGCCGCGCGAGTCGGACAGCACCAAGCGGTGGCGGCCGGATCTGGGCCGCCAGGCGACGCTGGCACCCTGCCCCACCCGCTGGCCGTTCAAGGTCCACACCCCCGGCTGGCCTTCAAATCGCAGCTTTTGCGCCGACGGCGGGATGTCCGGGTCCAGCGCAAACACGCTGCCGTTGCGCGGGTTGGTGATCCCAAAGGGCGCGTTGCTGCTGCTCAGCATCGACACCCCCGCGGCGGACGCCCGTTGTTCGGTGCCGCGGATGAAATATTCGCTGCGTGCCGGTTCCTGGCCATCCGCAAACACCAGCTCTCGCAGGACCACGCCCTTCGCCACCGGGGGCGCCCGTGAAACTTCGGTTTGGTGCAACTGCTGCACCAGGCGCTGCCAGATGGGCGCCGCGCCGCTGATGCCGCTGACGCCATGCATGGCCTCGCCGCTGGCGTTGCCCACCCACACGCCCACCGTGTAGCGGTCGGTGAAACCCAGGCACCAGTTGTCGCGCAAGTCCTTGCTGGTGCCAGTCTTGACCGCCGCAAAACCGCGTGTGGCCAAGGCGCTGGCCAGGCCAAAGGTGCCCACCCGCGCGCTGTTGTCGGCCAGGATGTCCGTGACCAGGAACACCGCTGCAGCATCGGCCACCTGGTGGCCGGCTGCCGTTGTATTGACTCTTTTCAGGTCCCGCGACGTGTCGGTGACGTCGTCCAGTACCCACCGCGGCGCCGACACCACCCCGCCGTTGGCCAGCCCACGATAGGCATTGGCCAGTGACAGCAGCGTCACATCCACACCGCCCAGCGCCAACGCGTGGCCGTAGTAGCCCCCGCTGTGCGGCAGCGCCAGGCCCCAGCGGTTCAATTGTTCAAACAGCGCATCGGGCGGCAACAGGCTGGCCACCCGCACGGCGGGCACGTTCAGGCTGGAGCCCAGCGCCGTGCGGGCACTCACCCAGCCACGAAAGTGCCGGTCGTAGTTCTGCGGCAGGTACAGGCCGGCGCCTGTGGTCAGCTGTGCCGGTGAATCACTCAGCAGCGTGGCTGGTGTGACCAGGCCGCGTTCAAAGGCCAACGCGTAGACAAAGGGCTTCAGGGTGGACCCCGGCTGGCGCCGGGCCAGCACACCGTCCACCTGGGGTGCGTCGCTGAAGCTGCCGCTGCTGCCGACCCAGGCCAGCACCTCGCCGGTGCGGTTGTCCAGCACCACGATGGCGCCGTCTTCGGCGTTGTGGCCCTGCAGTTCGCCCAGGTGTTCGCGCAAGGCGGCCAAGGCCAGCCGTTGCAGGGGTGCGTGCAGCGTGCTGCGCTGCGCGGGCGGGCCGTCAGCACGCAGCACCTGGCGCGCCAGATGCGGTGCCAGCTGTTCGCCCAGCGGCATGCCGCCGCGCCGCACCAGCGCTGCAGCCGTCAGGCCCGACAAGCCGGTGCACTGCTGGCCCATCAACTGCACCACCCCACAGGCGCGCTGCGCCACTTGGCGTGCAGGCGCATTGGGCGCGCGCACCAGCACGGCAGCGATGGCGGCCTCCTGCACGTCCAGGCCGCTGGGGTGTTTGCCAAACAGGGTTTGGGAAAGGGCGTTGATGCCGACCAGTTCACCCCGAAACGGTACCGCGTTCAGGTAGGCCTCCAGGATCTGGCTCTTGGTCCACTGCCGTTCCATGCGTTTGGCGGCCAGCGCCTGTTGCAGTTTTTGCCGCGGGCTGCGGCCGCTGGCGGGCCGTGCCAGATCGTCGTCCATCAGGCCGGCCAGTTGCATCGTCAGCGTCGATGCACCGCGTGTGCGGGAGTTCAGCAAATTGGCCCAGGCGCTGCTGGCCACCGCCTGCCAGTCGATGCCGCTGTGTTGCCAGAAACGCTGGTCTTCGCTCAGCACCATGGCCAGCAGCAACGCCGGTGACAGGTCCTGCAGCGGCACCCAGTCCAGGCGGCGCACGGTGTTGTCCAAGCGCAGGGTCTGGATGGGGGTGCCGTTGCGGTCCAGCAGCGTCAGGTCACTGGGGCGGTGGTCGGCGCGAAAGGCCTGGTAACTGGGCACTGCCGATGCCCAGCTGGCACACAGCGCCAGGGCCAGGCCTGCCAGCGCAGGCCACCAGGACTTGCCCGGCCACGCGGGCATCTAGGGCACCACTTCGAGTGGGGCGTTGGGCAGTTCGCCAAACGTCTCGGGCGCATACATGGCCTCGACCCGGGTGGGCGGCAGGCCGAAGCGGCCAGCGCTGTTCAGGCGCAAGCTGTACTCCAGCACATGCTTGCCGCGCGGCAGGTGGCGGTAGACGCTGCGGTAGGCCTCGAAACTGCGCTCTTCGTAGGCTGGAACGGCGGCACCTTCGCGGCGCTGGTTCAGCGTGCCCAGCAATGAGTCGCGGCCCAGGCCGGTGCCCAGGATGGTGGCGCCCGCGGGCACCGGGTCGCTCAGCACGACCCAGGTCATATCGGTTTGGGCGTCCAGTTCCAGGCGCACACGCATGATGTCGCCCCGTGCCCAGCGCCCAGCGGTCTGCTGTTGAACTGCCGACACGGTGCGGGTCATGGTGTAGCCGGCACTCAAGGGCGCCGTCAGCGGCACGGCGGCGCGGCTTTGGACCGTCAACCAGGGTGCGCCCGACCCGGTATGTTTGACCGTCAGACCGCCGGGCACCGCAGGCCAAGGCAATTGCAGCTGCCCACCCTGGGGCGTAACGCGCCAGTCGATCACCGGGGGTTTCGAAGAAGCGTCCGCGCCGGATGCAGCACCGGCCGCCAACACCGCGGCCGAGGTGCGACCGGTCACCGGTTGGGATTCAAACTTCGCACCAAACTTGTTCAACGCCAGCGCACCCCACAGGTTGGCCGTGGTGGTGAGCCATGCACCGCCGTTCTGACGCGCCAGGCTGCCCACCACCAGCCGCGGCAGGTCATCGCGCCAGAGCGGGTCGTCCATCACGGCCAGCAGCAAACGCGCGGCATTGGCGTCGGCGCTGTCCATCAGCCACCACCAGAAGTCGTCGATTTCGTTGCTGAACTTCAAGGTGGTGCCGGCAAAGGTCAGGCGCGCGCGAAGCTTCTGCTGCGCCTGGGCCAGTTGGGCATCACGCCGCGGCACTTCGGGCAGTCGCTTCAGGATCTGCACCCAGTCCAGCAAGGCCGCCGTGGGCCATTGTTCGGGCGTGATCTTGATCGAGCCCAGCATGGCTGCCTGCGCGCGGCCGTGGCGCGACAGCGCTTCGATGGCCGCCAGCTTGCGCACGTCCAGGTCGGGGCGGGGCGACCAGTGCCGCCGCTCGATACGACCCTGCACAAAGGCCGTCAGGCCCTGCAGCATGGCTTCACGCGGGCCGGGCGGCACCTGCACGCCGGCTTCATCGGCGGCGGCCAGGATGTAGGCCGTCAGGCGGTCGCTGCCACCCGGTTGGTCTTCGGCGCGCGGTGGGTAGTAGTGCGCCAGGCCATCGGCGTCCAGGTAGGTGGGCAGGCTGTTGGCCACGGTTGCCCACAGGGCCGTGTCTTGCAGACCCAGCGCACGTGAAGCGCGCTGTTCCAGGCAGCTGTAGGGGTAGTTCTGGAAAAAGCGGCGGATACCGGGCAAGGCGCCGCTCAGGCGCGGCTGCAGGCCCACGGTCAGGCCGCCGGCCTTGTTGCCGTCTTTCGCCCCGTCTGCGGCAAGCGCATCCGCGGGTGCCTGAACCGGCAGGGTGAAGGTTTGATCCAGCCTTTGCAACGTGGCCTGCAGCACCCGCTCGGGCACGGCGGGCTGCACCAGTTGCAGCACCTTCAACTGGTCCTGGGCGGGTTCGGAACCCGGCTTGCTGGCGCCACTGCCCTGTTCCTGCACACCCGCCTGCCAGGCCACGCTGTGGGCCCCCACGGGAATGTCCACCGCAAAAACCACCTCGCGCGCGCTGCCGGCCGGCAGTGCCAGCGTCTGCGGTGGCAGGGCCAGTAGACGGTGTGTGACGTCGGTGCCCGCGCCGCGGTTCACCGTGCCGGCCAACGTCGCCTGCACCTGCATGTCCCGCTCCGTGGTGTTGCGCAGGGTCAAGACCGCCTGCACCTGGTCGCCACCGCGCACCAGCGGCGGCAGGCCCGACAGCACCTGCAGGTCTTGTGTGACGCGGATGCTGGTGCTGCCGGTGCCAAAGCGCATCACACCGTCATCGGCCACGGCCACCAGGCGGAAGCTGGTCAGCGCGTCGTTCAGCGGCACCTCCACGGTGGCCTGACCGTTGCTGTCCAGCGGCACCACGGCGCGCCACAGCAGCAGCGTGTCCAGCAGTTCACGCGTGCCTCCGCGGCCCCCGCCGCCGCCCGCCGCCACCGCCTTGCGGCCGTAGTGGCGCCGGCCGACGATTTCACCTTGCGCGGTGCTGGTTTCCACCGACCAGTCGCGTGACTGCAGCATGGCGTTCAGCAAGTCCCACGAACCGTTGCCCCGCAGCGCCAGCAAGCCTTCGTCAACAGCGGCAAAAGCCACTTCGGCACCACGCGCCGGCTGCCCACCCTGGGTCACGGCAATGCGCACCATGGCCTTCTGGCGGATGGTGTATTCGGGTTTGTCCGTGCTGACCTGCACCTGCAGTTCATGTGCCGCCAAACCCACCTTCAGCGCCGCCACACCCACCTTGAAAGCCGGTTTGGAAAGGTCCACCAAGGCCGTGGGCGCTTGGTAGCGGCGGCCCTCGACCCAGTAGGTGCGGGCCCAGGTCAGCGGCTCTTTCCAGCCCCAGGTGAAAAATGACGTCCAGGGCACATGGCGGATGCGGCCCGGCGCCACCATCACGCTGACGTACACATTGGGGCCCCAGGACTTGTCGATGGGCACCTCCACCGTGGGGTCCAGACCACGCAGCGTGACCACCCGCGTGTCCAGCACACCTTCACGTTCCACCGACACCAGCGCCGTCGCTTCCCGAAACGGCATGCGCACCTGCAGGCGGGCGGTTTCGCCGGGTTCGTAGCGTTTTTTCTCCGGCAGCACATCGATGCGGTCGTCGTTGTCCTGCGCAAACCACAGCTCACCTTGCTGCGTGACCCAGATGCTGGCCACGGCCTGCGCGCGGTTGCCGGCAGCGTCCTGCGCCTGGGCTACCAGTTCCACCTGGCCGGCGGTGTCCAGCTTGGCCTGGCAGACCAGCATGCCGCGGTCGTCGGTGTTGCCCCGGCACAGGGTGCCCAGGTCCTGCATCTCGGTGCGGTTGTCGTAGGCGTAGAAGCCACCGACCAGGCGCTTGCGGGTGCTGATGGTCTGCGCCACGCGGCCGATCACCTGCACAGGCTGGGCTTTCAGCGGCTGGCCGTTGGTGTCCAGCGCCAGCACATTGAAACTGGTCTTGCCGCGCTCGCTGGCCCAACTGCCGGTCTTGATGCCCAGCACCACGGCGCTGGGCCACAGCGGCACGGCCGTGGCCACGGACTGCACTTCACCGTTGGGATCGGTGAAGCTGATCTCGGCCTGCAGCGTACCGGGCTGCGTCAGGGCGGGCAACGGCGACAGACGCCAGCTGGCCGCGCCGTTGCTGTCGGTGGTCAGGGGCACCTTGTCGGCCACCAGCTTGACGGTCGGGTCGGACGTGCCGGCGGCACTTTCACTGCCGTCGCTGTCAGTCTCCAGCTGCGCCTGCGGTTCGGGGCCTGCATCCTGCGGCTGCGCAAAACTGAACTCGTCATAGCGCGGGAAACGGGGCGTGCGCGGCATCAACACGGCCGTTCCGCGCAGCGGTGCCTGGGCGCGTGCACCACCCGACAGGTAGTTCAGCTGCACACCCAGGGTCATGTCCTTGGGCGCCACGGGTGCGTCCTTGGGCGGCACCAGGCGCGCTTCCAGCAGGGGCACGCGGAAGGCTTCGACCCGAAACTCACCGCTGTCCCAACTGCTCAGTTCGCCGGCCTTCTGACTCGGCCGCTCCAGGCTGACACGGTAGACACCCAGGCGCGCGCTGGGCGGAATGTCCCAGGTGTTCTGGGCCTGCCGTGTGCCGGCCCATTGCAGCGGCTGCGTGAAGCGCTGGTTGCTGCC
>JAHECB010000297.1 GCA_024641925.1 Betaproteobacteria bacterium | reverse complement strand
CCACTGCACGCTCCTTGGCAAGCACTGCATTTTTCACCGGGTCGCCTGTGGCGTCGTGAAACCCCGAGACCAACAAACGCTTGGCCTGGTCAGCACTGGCCACGTCGCGGACGGCTGCCAAGGTTTCAGCTGCGTTGGCCGACACCGTGGCCGAACCCGAGTCGAAGTACAGCGTGCCCGCCACCGTGCCCGACAGCGGCACGTCCAGTTCGACATCGGGCAAGGCAACTGCCGAAGCCGCCACGACCCCCGACAAAGCGGGCGCTGCGGCCACCGGTGCACCGGGGCTGCTCATCGTCGCTGTGCTCAACACCTGGGCCTTGTGCTGCTGGCACATGAACAAGCCCGACAGCAGGCCAAACAGCAGCAGCGTGATGATGCCCAGCGTCACCCACAAACCGACGCGTGCGCCGTCATCTCCATCGTCATTCATGAACCTGAACCTCAGTCAAATGGTTTGATACTGCAGTGCAGCATTGCAGGGCGGCGCTGACGCAGGCTTTCAGTTTTCCTCGGGCGCGGTCAGCAAGGCGATGGTGCCCTCGGAAGCAGCGCCCAGCAGCCCGGTGCGGGTGTAGACCCCCAGCTTGCTGCGGGTGTCATCGATGTCCAGGTTGCGCATCGTCAACTGCCCGATGCGGTCGGCCGGCGTGAAGGCACCCTGCCCACTTTCCATGGTCAGCCGTTCGGGGTGGTAGGTCAGGTTGGGGCTTTCGGTGTTCATCAGGCTGTAGTCATTGCCACGGCGCAGCTCCAGCGTCACCTCGCCGGTGATGGCCCGCGCGACCCAGCGCTGTGCGGTTTCGCGCAGCATCAGGCATTGCGGGTCGAACCAGCGGCCCTGGTACAGCAGCTTGCCCAGCACGCGGCCGTTGGCGCGGTACTGGCCGATGGTGTCTTCGTTGTGGATGCCCGTGACCAGGCGCTCGTAGGCAATGTGCAGCAGCGCCATGCCCGGGGCTTCATAGATGCCACGGCTCTTGGCTTCGATGATGCGGTTTTCGATCTGGTCGCACATGCCCAGGCCATGGCGGCCGCCGATGGCATTCGCTTCCATGAACAGCTCCACCGCGCTGGCGAACGTGCGGCCGTTCAGCGCCACCGGCACGCCTTCTTCAAAGCGCACCGAAACGGTTTCGGCCTTCACCTGCACGTCGTCGCGCCAGAAGGCCACGCCCATGATGGGCTTGACGATGTGCATGCCGCTGTTCAGGAACTCCAGGTCCTTGGCCTCGTGTGTGGCGCCCAGCATGTTGCTGTCGGTGCTGTAAGCCTTTTCCACGCTCATCTTGTAGTCGAAGCCAGCTTTGATGAGGTATTCACTCATCTCCTTGCGGCCACCCAGCTCGTCGATGAAGCGCTGGTCCAGCCAGGGCTTGTAGATCTTCAACTGCGGGTTGGCCAGCAGACCGTAGCGGTAGAAGCGCTCGATGTCGTTGCCCTTGTAGGTGCTGCCGTCGCCCCAGATGTTGACGCCATCTTCCCGCATGGCCACCACCAGCGCAGTGCCAGTGACGGCGCGGCCCAGCGGTGTAGTGTTGAAGTAGGTGGCGCCCCCGGTGCTGATGTGAAAGGCGCTGCACTGGATGGCGGCAATGCCTTCGGCCACCAGTTGGGCGCGGCAGTCCACCAGGCGGGCGATGTCAGCGCCATAGGCCTTGGCCTTGCGCGGGATGTCGTCGTAGTCGCTTTCGTCGGGCTGGCCCAGGTGGGCGGTGTAGGCACAGGGGATGGCGCCCTTGGCGCGCATCCAGTGCACGGCGGCCGAGGTGTCAAGACCGCCCGAGAAGGCGATGCCGACACGTTGGCCAGCGGGAAGCGATTGAAGGATGTGGGTCACGGCGGGTTCTCCTGAACCCGCCATTGTCGCAAGCTTGTCGACAGGCCACCCAGTCGGGACGAAATCGCCGCGCGTTTGCACGCCCGCCGGGCTGCGCCGGCGGGGCAGAGGCCTTCGACTACAGGCGCGCGGGTTGCGTCGGCGCCAACTCGCCAGCGGCCTCGGCAAAGTCGGTGTAGCTGGCGTCGGTCACATGCAGTTTGTCGTCGGTCACAAAGTCTGACAAATACTGCAACTGCACCGGGTTCGGCGCTGTACGCGCCGGCGCTTCCAGAGACTTCATCAGCCGCTCCAGCAGGTCCTGCAAGGCCAGGTCGTCGGCTGGCAGCTGCAGGCCGTTGAGCTGGCTGCACACCTTGATCAGCACAGGCCTGGTCATCGTGTCGATGACATCGGTTCCCCGTTGCAGCAGCGCAGACTCCAGCATCATCAGCTGCGGCAAGGCCTCACGCAGGCCATCCTGACGGTCCAGCAGCGCTGTCAGCGACTCGCCCATCAAACGGCCGCGCAAGCGGTCGAGCATCTGCTGGGGTGACAGGGATGGCGCGGCAGACATGGCAGCTGTTTCGTTCATGGCGACAGGATGCTTCAAGCTGATGCCAGTATCTGCCCCTGATGGCCGTGGGCAAAGTGAACTATTGACGCTTTGTCCGTCCAGGGTCATCAAATCGCGTCATCAACGCGAAGATATCCCCGAACGGCGGACCGGACACCCGCGGGCGTCCGGTCTGAAGGTCCGATGCGGGCAATGCTGTGCCATCGAACACCAAGCCCACAGTCGCAGGCCGGCGGACCGTGCCAAGGATCAAGCCGTGCGCTTGCGGCCGGCGGCCTTCTTGGCAGCGACCGGCTTGCTGGCCTTGTTGGCCGCAGCCTTTTTGGCCACGGGCTTTGTCGCTGTCGCGGTGGCCTTGCGGGCTGCCGGCTTGGACTGCTTGGCCACTTGTGCGGCCAGCACGTCAATGCGCTGCTGCAGTGCTTCAACGTCCTTGGCCGTGGGCACACCCAGCTTGTTCATGGCCTTGGCCGTACGCTGCTCGAAGATCTGCTCGAGCTTGTCCCAGTTCTGGCCGGCCTTGGCCGTAACGCCTTCGGCCATGGCCGACATCTTGCCGGTGACCTCGCTGATCTTGTCTTCAGCCATGCCCTGGGTCTTTTTCTGCAGCGTGGTGCCTTCCTTGACCAGGGCGTCGAAGACCTTGCCACCCTCTTCCTGGGCCTTGCTGAACGCGCCCATGCCCGCCAGCCAGATCTGCTGCGCTGAGTCCTTGACAGCCGCGGCCAGATGATTGTCCAGCAAGCCGCTGGCTGCGCTGGAGGTGGACTTCGTTTCGCTGCTCATTTTCTTGACCATGGTGGTGCTCCTTTGGGGGTGTGTTTGGGAGTTGGGGCCATCCGCGCCTTCGCCAAGCGTTGGAGCGGCTCCCGCAACCTGAAGTGAAATATAGGGTTCCCCCCTGGAGGCCGCAGCCTAATTCTCTAGTGAGAGCGCTCTATGCTTGACCACGACCGCAGCCTTTCCGAGGCGGCACCCATTCACCGACGACACCAGGAGATCTCGATGCATTACTTCGTGACAGGCGCCACCGGCTTCATTGGCAAACGATTGGTCAAAACCCTGCTGGCGCGCAAAGGCAGCACCGTGCATTTCCTGGTGCGGCCAGGCAGCGAAAAGAAGCTGGGCGCGCTGTATGAGTACTGGGGCACCACCAAGGCCAGAGCGGTGCCGGTCACCGGCGACCTGACGGCCAAACGCCTGGGTGTTGCGGCCGACGTCGTCAAGGCACTCAAAGGCAAGGTCGACGCGGTCTACCACCTGGCTGCGGTCTACGACCTGAGTGCCGACGCCGAGAGCCAGGTTGAAGTCAACGTGGAAGGCACGCGCAACCTGGTGGAATTTGCCAAGGCCGTTGACGCGGGCCATGTGCACCACGTCAGCAGCATTGCCGCCGCGGGCCTGTATGAGGGTGTGTTCCGCGAAGACATGTTTGAAGAAGCCGATGGGCTGGAACACCCCTACTTCATGACCAAGCACGAAAGCGAAAAGATCGTGCGCAATGAATGCAAGGTGCCCTGGACCGTGTACCGGCCCGCACTGGTGGTGGGCGACAGCAAAACCGGCGAGATGGACAAGGTCGACGGGCCGTACTACTTCTTCAAGCTGATCCAGCGCATGCGCCAGATCCTGCCGCCGTGGATGCCCAGCGTCGGCATCGAAGGCGGGCGCATCAACATCGTACCGGTGGACTTTGTGGTGGCCTGCATCGACCACATCAGCCACAGCAAGGTGGCACTGAAGGGCAAGTGTTTCCATCTGGTGGATTCCAAAGGCTACCGCGTGGGCGACGTGCTGGACATCTTCAGCAAGGCTGCGCACGCGCCGAAGATGAACTTGTTTGTCAATGCGGCGCTGCTGGGGTTCATCCCGCGGGGTGTCAAGAAAAGCCTGATGGCGATTGCACCGGTGCGCCGGGTACGCAACGCGGTGATGAAGGACCTGGGCCTGCCCGACGACATGTTCACCTTCGTCAACTTCCCTACGCGCTACGACCGGCGCGAACTGGACGCCGCGCTGAAGGGCAGCGGCATCGAGTGTCCGAACCTGCACGACTACGGCTGGGTGCTGTGGGACTACTGGGAACGCCACCTCGATCCCGACCTGTTCATCGATCGCAGCCTGAAAGGCACCGTGGCGGGCAAGGTGGTGCTGGTCACCGGTGGCAGTTCAGGCATTGGCCTGGCGGCGGCCCACAAGTTTGCCGAGGCTGGCGCCACCACCATCATCTGCGGCCGCGACCAGGACAAGCTGGACGAGGCCTGCAAGGAAGCCCAGGCCAAGGGCTACAGCTTTGTAGCCTACGCCGCCGACATTGCCGACATGGCTGACTGCGACCGCTTCGTCAAGCTGCTGGTGGACAACCACGGCGGTGTGGACTTCCTGATCAACAACGCCGGGCGCAGCATCCGGCGCGCCATCGAAAGCAGCTACGACCGTTTCCACGATTTTGAACGCACCATGCAACTGAACTACTTTGGCTGCCTGCGGGTGACCATGGGCCTGCTGCCCGGCATGGTGGCCAAGAAAAAGGGCCACATCGTCAACATCAGCAGCATCGGTGTGCTGACCAATGCGCCCCGATTCAGCGCCTACGTGGCCAGCAAGGCGGCGCTGGATGCCTGGACACGCTGCGCCTCATCGGAGTATGCCGACGTGGGTGTCAGCTTCACCACCATCAACATGCCGCTGGTGCGCACACCCATGATTGCACCCACCAACATCTACAAGAACGTGCCCACGCTCAGCCCCGAAGAAGCGGCGGACATGGTGGCGCAGGCCTGCATCAGAAAGCCCGTGCGCATTGCCACACGACTGGGCATCACCGGGCAGGTGTTGCATGCGCTGATGCCACGGGTGGCGCAGATCGGCATGAACACCTCGTTCCGCATGTTCCCTGATTCATCGGCCGCCAAGGGCGACAAGGGCGGCAAGCCGCAACTCAGCGCCGAAGCGGTGGCCATGCAGCAGCTGATGCGCGGCATCCACTTCTGACGCTCTGCAAATCGGTTCAGGGAGAAAACAAAATGCAGCGTCGACTGTTCTTGTGCAGCGGCCTGCTGGCTGCACTGGTGTCTTCCGCCCAGGCGCAGACGTCACCGGCCCAGCCGGTAACGATCAGCCACCTGGGTGTGTTTTCGCTGTTGGGCGACAGCGTGCAGGTCACGGTCTCCACCGACGCACCCACCGACACCCGGCTGGAGCGCACCACCCGCGAAACGATGCCGTTCAAAGGCATCGGCTTCGACTTGATTGCGCTGAAATCGGTGCGCCAGGCGGCCAAAAAAATGAACCCCTCCATGACATTGACGGGGTACCGGTCACCGCAGGAGCTTTCAGTCAACGACCAACGCTCACTGGCTGACGGCGCGACAAGGGCCGAACTGCCG
>JAHECB010000296.1 GCA_024641925.1 Betaproteobacteria bacterium | reverse complement strand
CAGTGTAGCCATCCTGTGCCGTGATGACCTCGATGTCAGGCGTTCAACAACAAGCCCCAGTTCCACCTGCCATCTCGACCGGCGGCTTCAGGGCGCCGGGGTGAACGGCTGCAATGGGTCGATTCAAGACAGCCAGACCTCACGGAACTGGGCAGCGAATGCCTGGTTTACGGCGGAGCGACGACCGCGATGGGCCCGCGGAACCGGTTGAGCCAACCAGGGTTTTCTGGCGCGGTTACACAGGAACTACACAAGCAGCCGCCAGAAAGGACAACGGGCTAGGGACCGAAGCCACTAACCCGTTGATTCCATTAATGAATTTTGGTGGCCTGGGGCGGAATCGAACCACCGACACGCGGATTTTCAATCCGCTGCTCTACCAACTGAGCTACCAGGCCGTGCAGAGCCGGAAAGTATAGCCGCTGTACGGTCGGCCTCGGATGCCTGGCGATCGTGCAGTTTCACGCGCCGCCGCGTTTGTTGCGCGACAGGTCCACGCCCAGCTGCTTGAGCTTGCGGTACAGGTGGGTGCGCTCCAGCCCGGTCTTTTCGGCCACACGCGTCATCGAACCCCCCTCTTTTTGAAGGTGAAACTCGAAGTAGCTCTTTTCAAAGGCATCGCGCGCTTCGCGCAGCGGGCGGTCCAGATCGAAGCTTTGATGAGACCGCGGGCCTTCCTGGCCCAGGAACGACGCGCCTGACGCATGCAGATGGCCCGGCACGTGCGTGCCCGCCATGCCGCTGCCGGCGTAGTTCTGGCTGGACTCGTGTCCGTCCATGTAAGCGTCGTCTCGCAGGCGGTGCAGGCTGCCGGCGCCCATGGGCGCGCCACCGCCCAGCGCCAGGGCCCCCACGCCGGGCGCGGCGGGCAGGCCACGCGGCGCGGGCTTGACCAGCGCCTGCTCCACCGCGCGCAGCAGTTTTTGCAGGGTGATGGGTTTTTCCAGGAAGGCACTGGCGCCGAATTTGGTGGCTTCAACGGCGGTGTCGATGGTGCCATGGCCGCTCATCATCACCACCGGCATGGACAGCTGTCCGCCGGCGGACCACTCCTTGAGCAGAGTGACGCCATCCACATCGGGCATCCAGATGTCCAGCAGCACCAAATCGGGGCGCATGACCTCGCGTTTGCGCCGCGCCTGTGCTGCGTTCTCCGCCAATTCGACGGTGTGTCCTTCATCGGTCAGGATTTCGGACAGCAAGGCCCGGATGCCCAGTTCGTCGTCAACGACCAGAATAGTTGCCATGCGTTCCCGTTGCTGCCTTGCGGCTACTGATGCTGTGCGGCAACGCCCGCAGAGGCCGAAGCCCCTGCGACGGCCGGGCCAGCAAAGTTTGAAAATGATAACGAAACCCGCGCACCCGTGACCGGTGCGTCGGCTTGCTCCCCCGCATGCAGGTTGGCCACACGCAAGCGCGCGCCGTGTTCGTCTGCAATTTTCTTGACTACTGCAAGACCCAGGCCCGTGCCTTTGGTCTTGGTGGTGACGTAGGGCTCGAAGGCCCGTTTTAATACGTTTTCTGCAAAACCGGGCCCGTTGTCGATGATGGTCAGGCGCACCGCGTGCAGCTCGCCCGCTTCGCCGCGGGCCGCGCCGGTGCTCAGTTCAACGTGGCCATCGGGCTGCTCGGCCACCGCGTCCAGCGCGTTCTGCACCAGGTTGTGCACCACCTGGCGCAGCTGCGTGGTGTCGCCCTGGATGTCGGGCAGGTCCGCCTCCAGCTGCACCACCAGCGTGCCACTGTCCTGCGCCTGGCCGTACAGCGCCAGTACCTCGGTGACCAGCGTGTTCAGGTTCACAGCCTGCATCTGCGCGGCCGGCAGCCGCGCGTAGTCGCGGAATTCATTGACCAGGGTCTGCATGGCCTGCACCTGGTTGACGATGGTAGCCACCGAGCGCACCAGCAGTGACTGGTCGGCGCCTTCGAGCTTGCTTTCCAGCCGGTAACGCAGGCGTTCGGCCGACAGCTGGATGGGGGTCAACGGATTCTTGATTTCGTGTGCCAGCCGGCGGGCCACTTCGGCCCAGGCAGCACTGCGCTGTGCCGACACCACATCGCTGATGTCGTCAAACACCAGCAGCCGCGCGTCCAGCGGCAATGTGGCGCCCCGTGCCAGCAGCGTCATGGTGCTGCCGTCGCTGCGCGGCAGTTCAAAGGATTCCTGCCACTGGTCGCGTCCGCCGGCCTCGGGGCTGGTGGCCAGCAATTCAAACCGCTGCTCGACGGCGCTTGAAAACTCGCCCAGCGCGGTCATGTCTGAAAACCGCCGCCCACGCCAGGCCGACACCGGGCGCTGCAGGATCCGGGTGGCGCCGGGGTTGACGGTGTCGATGCGGCCATCTCGGTCGAACACGATGACGCCGGCGGTCAGGGTATCCAGGATGGTCTGCAAGCGCGTGCGTGCGCCTTCCAGTTGCACCATGCCACGCTGCACTTCGGAACGGGCCTCGGCCACCTGTTCGGTCATGTCGGCAAAACTGCGGGTCAGCCCACCCAGTTCGTCGCCGCTGGCAAACACCGGCTTGGCGGTCAGGTCGCCTGCGGCCACCTGGCGCACGCCGTCGGCCAGCAGCAGCAGGGGTCGGGCCAGCTGGTTGCCCAACACGATGGCCAGCAGCACGGCAGCAAACACCGCCAGGATCAGGGCAAGCGTCAGCGTGCCGATGTACATGCGGCGCAGACTGTCACGGGCCAGCGCGCGCTGCTGGTATTCGCTGTAAGCGGCCTGCACGGCCAGGGCATTGCGGGCCACACCCGGGGGCAGGGGTTGCACCATCATCAGCAGCCGGTCGTCACCGCCCAGCAGGCTGACCTCGCTGCTGGGCACCCGCGCCAGGGCACGCACACGGGGTGGCGGGGCTGGGGGATTGGCAGGGCTCAAGGCGTCTTCGTCCAGCCCCTCGATCTGGCTGGCCACAGCCCCTTGTTTGGCCTGCCGAAGCAGGTACGCCGAAGGTCGCTCAGGGGCGCCGCCGCGGGTGCTGCTGCCGGTGGTCATCAAGACCTGGCCTGCGGCACTGACCAGACTGGCCTCGGTGGCGCCGATCTGCTCCCGCAGCCGCTCCAGGTTCAAGGCATTGGTGGGCGTGCCGCTCAGGCGGCTTTCTTCCGCCAGGCGTTCGGCGCCCACACGCGCCTTGGTGGCCAGGTCGGCAGTCAGCACCTCCAGCGTGCCTTTGCCCAGCGCCAGGCCCGCGTCGAGTGCGCCCGCCACCTTGACGTCGAACCAGGCCTCGATGCTGCGCGACGCAAACTGGTAGCTGACGGTGTAGATCACCAGGCCTGGCAGCAGCCCCACCAGGGTGAAGATGCCGGCCAGCTTGACCAGCAGGCGGCTGCCGAACTTGCCACGCTGCAGCCGCACATACAACCGGATGCCCACGGCCGCGATGACCACCAGCAGCAACACCGCCACGGCCACGTTGACCCAGAACAGCCAGACGAAGTGGCGTTCGTAGGTGCCGCCTTCAGGGCCGCTGAACGACAGCACAAAGGCCAGTACCAGCGCCGCACCCGTGCCCGCCACGGTGGCGACGATCCATGCCCATTGGCTGGCATTCAGGCTGCGCCGGGCGGGGCGCGCGGTGGTCTGGCCCGGGCTCATGGCGGCACCGTGACTTCTCGGCTGACGCCCACCGCCCAGTCGCCGCCGCCCAGGCCAAATTGCATCGGACCGGGCAACTGCGTGGTGTCCAGCCGGTAGCTGAACTGCACGTAGTAGTCCTTGCCGACCTCGAGTTGGTGGTGCTCGGCCAGCGGCCAGCCGGCGCTGCGTGAAACGGCACTCAAGGCTTCGGGCAGCGTGGGAAAGTTCTGGTTCAGGCCCGCCAGGGACACCCGCCAGGTGTTGGTCAGGGGTTGGTAGGCCACACGCCAGGACCGCGACACCCGGGTCACACGCTGGTCGCGCCAGTACCAGCGGCTGCGCAGCAGCGTGGCTTCGGCCAGGAAGTACAGCGGCACGCCGCGCACCAGTGCATCTTCTGCCGCCCTGGGCAGGTTGATACGGACGGCAAAGTCCAATGTCAGACCGCCATCGGTACGCTCTGCGGTGAGCGAGGCCAGGTCGACGCCCTGCGCCCGGGCCAGCAAGGGCAACCCGGCTGCCAGCGCCCAGCACAGGCACAACGCCACCCACCAGCGCCCGCAGCGACGCCCGGCCACAGGGCCCGGCAGGGGTGGACAGCGGGCCGACGTCGCAGGCATGTGAGCAGGGTCTGGGGCAGCGGGGGTGTGTTGGCGTTCAGTGCAACGGTTTGTGCAGCAGGGCGTAGAAAAACCCGTCTGGTGACACCGCCACTTCCGGGCCCGCCGATAGCGGGCCTGTTGCCGCATTGTCGGGGCTACTCAGCAAATGCCCTGGGGAGCGCGGGTCCAGCACGGCAGCACCCGGCTCCAGACGTTGCAAAAAGGCGTCGATCTGCTGCTGACCCTCGGCGCGGAAGACCGAACAGGTGGCGTACAGCAGCCGGCCGCCCGGGGCAACCAGGGGCCACAAGGCGTCCAGCAACTCGGCCTGAATCTGCGCCAGGGCGGCCACGTCGGCCGCGCGGCGCAGCCAGCGGATGTCCGGGTGGCGACGCACGATGCCTGACGCCGTGCAAGGCGCGTCCAGCAAGATGGCGTCAAACGGCCGCCCGTCCCACCAGGTGGTGGGCTGGCGGGCGTCGGCGGCCATGACCTGCACCGTTCCCGTGGTGCCGGGGAGCGGCAATTGCAGACGCTGCAGACCCAGCTGCACACGCGCCAGGCGATCGGCGTCACTGTCCAGGGCCAGCAGGTCCAGGTCGGCCAGTTCCAGCAGGTGCGCCGTTTTGCCGCCCGGCGCGGCGCAAGCGTCCAGCACCCGAGCGCCGGGGCGGTTCAAGCCATTCAGCAGCAAGGGCGCGGCACGCTGTGCGGCGCCGTCCTGGACTGAAAAATCCCCATCGGCAAACCCCGGCAATTCGTGCACCGGGCAGGGTTCGGCCAGGACCACTGTGTGAGATGGGCCGGGTATGCCGGTTGCCGTTGCATCCAGCAGCACGGCGCGCCGCCCCTGCAACTGCAGACGTTGAAGGTAAGCCTGGCCGCTGCTGCGGCGCGGGTTGATGCGCAGCGTCAGCGGCGGGCGGCTGTTGGCTGCCGCCAGCAGTTGCTGCCACTGTGTAGGCCAGTCGTCGCGCAGGCGCTGTATCCACCACTGCGGGTGGTTGTAGGCGCCCACGGGGTCTTTTTGCACCGTGGCTACCAAGGCATCGCGTTCGCGCAAGAACCGGCGCAGCACGGCGTTGATGAAACCCGCCGCAGCCGGCACGCGGGTGCGCGCGGCCTTCACGGCCTGGTCGACCAGCGTGTGCTCGGCATAAGGCGGGGCCTGCTCGCTGGGCCATAGCAGCGCCAAGGCGCTGAGCAGCAAGGCGTCAACCCTGGGCTGCGGCGCCTTGGGCGCCAGGATGGCCCGCAAAGCAGTGGCGCTGCCCAGGCAACGCAGCACATGAAAGCTCAGCGCCTGGGTGCCGGGCCGGGCCGGCGCCGGCAGCTGGGCCAGCACATCGGTCAGCGAGCGACCACCGCGCACCGCCTGCACGGCGTCGGCCGTGTAGTCCAGCAACTGCGCCAGCGGCAGGGCCTGGCGTCCGGCGGCCTGGTTGCGACCACTGTCGGTTTTGTTGTTGCTGTTGCTGCTGATGTCAATGACCCCTGTCATGTCCCCAGTCTAGTCGGCGCCTGCCTGCGCCTGGCCGCCGCCGCTTCACAATACCGGTCCGCCCCTTTTGATAAGTGAAGCATGAGCAGCAAAGGCACCTCTT
>JAHECB010000295.1 GCA_024641925.1 Betaproteobacteria bacterium | reverse complement strand
GCACAAGGCAACGCACGGGTCGACCAGATAACCCGATTCATCGGGGCCCCGGTGCGCCATAGCATCGATCATGGCCAGCATCAGCGCTTTGCGGTCGACATGTGCGTCAGGCGCCTGCGCCAGGTCGAGCCGTCCGGCGATACCGCACATGGATTCAGCGCGCCGTCCGCGGCGACGGCACCAGCGCCTGGTGCCGGACCGATCGGTCGATGAAAAAACCAAACCTCGTCAGCAGATCACCATAGCCCAGTTCCAGGCAGGTGTGCACGCCCAAGGCCACCAGGTTGCGCACCCCTTGCTGCCAGCGCACCGGTACCGCGACCTGCACGGCCAGCGCTTGCGTCAACCCCTGCGCCGGCAGCCACCTCCCGCTGGTGTTGTCGATGACCGGAAAGCGCAGCGGCTGCAGCGCTGCCTCATCGATGATCGCCGCCAGCGGCGCCACGGCCGGCCTCATCTGCTCGGTGTGCCAGGCCCCAGCCACCGGTACGCGCGTGACCAGGCGGGGTTTGAACACGGTCAACTTCGCCTCGGCCAAGGCCAGGCCGGCCATGCTGCCCCCCAAAGTGGCCTGCCCCGGCGCGTTGTCATTGGTCAGCTGCAACAGATGTCCGGCGTCGCGGACTTCAGCGCACAGGGTTTCAAGCCGGGCTGCGGTCACGCCAATCACCGCCAGCATGCCGCCAGGCTCACCCTGCGCTGCATCGTTCATGCATCGCGCACGCCGTGCCACCAGCGACAACAGCGTCGGCTTGTCCAGCGCACCGGCCGCATACAAGGCCGTCCACTGACCCACGCTGTAGCCGGCCACGGCCGCGGGCTCCGGCTCGCCAGCGGCACGCTGCATGTCCACCGCCAGCGAACTAGCCAGCACGGTCAACAGCGAACCCACCAGATTGCCGTTCAAGATGTCAGGCGATGCCGTTGCACATGCCAACGGGTCAAGGCCAGCCAGTGTGCAGATCTGCTCGTAACAAGGTCCGAAGTCCGGCGCCACCTTGAAGGGCTCCAGCATGCCGGGCGACTGTGCACCCTGCCCCGGGAACAGCCAGGCCACGCCGCCCGCGCCCTGTTCAGAAGGCATCGGGCGCCAGGCCAATGCGCTCGGCCAGCCAAGACACGTCGTTGCGCGACGGTATGGCATCCAGCTTGGCGATCGCTTGTTCGCGGGTCATCACGCCCTGGCGCAATTGTTCGGCGATCTCCATGGCGTAGGGGTGGAAGCCGTGGCGGCGGGCATGCAGGTAAACACCCAGGTCGTTCAGCCTGCAGTTGCTGGACGTTTTGCCGGTGTCAGCCGGATACACCCAACCCAGCGGCGTCAGCGCCGCCAGGATGTCCTGCTCGCTAAGGTCCAGGCTCAACATGGGGTTGATGACCGTGATCTCACGCTGGGCCTGGTGTGTGTCCACCGGCAAGTCGAAATACGCCCGGGCATCTTCGCCCATGCGGCTCACCATCACCTTCAGCATGGCAGCACGGCGTTGTACCTGCTGGCCAGGCCGGATAACCATCATGGCGCCCTGCCGTGGTACCTGCCCACCCAGGTAACCACCCGCCACCAACGGCACACGCAGTGCCATGGCCTGTTGCAGCATGTGCGTGTTGATGAGGTTGATGCACGACGAGCAGATGGCACTGGCCCGTTTGATGGCCGACGGCGCATGCAGGCCCGGATCCATGGCGCTTGAACGGTAAAGACGTTCAGTGAATGCCCGATTCGGCGTGTACATCACATGGTCCACCCCCAGCGCGCTACACACCGCATTGCAGTTGGCAAAGGCGCCATCCGACAGGAACCCATTGTTGATGGTGATGGCCAGGCACCGCAAACCAAGATCCTTCACGAGATGCATCAGGGTGTAGGAACTGTCCTTGCCTCCGCTCAAGGCCACGATCACGTCAAAGGGCTTGGCGCCACGGCATGCATCAATGACGGCGCGCAGTTCGGCGCGCAGTCGTGCACGGTCGTCTGCGAGCGCCTCGACACTGGGGCACTGCTGGCAAATGTTGCACAGGCCAGCAGCGTCGAACCGCAGCCCCGGCATGGTGTCGGGCAGCAGACATCGGGTGCAGCGCATGGCCGGGCCGGCGCTCATGGTGCCGCAGGCGCCAGTCTGGACAGGATCAGCGCCTGGATGCCGGCCAGCGTCGCCATCCGCGGGTCGGCCAGGTCATCCTCGCTGAGCTTGACCGCGTAGCGCTGCTCCAGGAAAACCACCAGTTCCACAAAGCCGAAGCTATCGATGTACTTGGCCTCGAACAGATCCGTGTCCGGCTCGACCCCACCCTCAATGCCGAAGTCGACGAGGAATGTCTCGGCAACAAAGTCTTTAATTTCAACGCACACGGTATGCGGGTTCTTGGGCATGGTGGTCGCCTCAGGTTGTGGCGCCGGACAGGGTGGTGCCGATTCGGCCATTCGGGACAAGGGGGGCCAACGGATCAGACACCTTCGGTGGTTCCCGTTGGCGGCCGGCCGGTACCGGGACAGGATCGATCTTCAGGTCGCTGGTCTGTTGAACTTTGCCGGTGGTGTGCATCTGCGTGAACCAGCTGAGGACACCAGTAGGCCCACAACCATGCCTGGCCTGCATGCTGGAACCAGCCTCGCTGGATGCCAGGTATGCCCTCCAGGTGCATCGCCACGCGGCGCGCAGCAGGGCCGAAAAATGTTATCAGGCAGGCACGCCCCAAAGTTGACAGGCTTTGCACAGCGCGGCCAATATCGTCCATGTAGTAAAGCACCTCACAAGCCACCACCAGGTCGTAGCGCCCCGCGGCCGGAACCGCCCATGGCAATGCGCCCAGCTCGCCGACTCCAAATCGGGCCTGAGGCAGCCGGATCCGCGCGCGGTCCACCGCGCGCGGACTGACATCCACGCCATCGAGTCGTTGACAAAGCTGCGCCAGATGGACACTCTGATGGCCTTCACCGCAGCCAATTTCCAGCAAAGTACCCAAAGACGGCCTCAGGGCCTGGATCAGGGAATTGGTCTGCACGAAGCGCGCCTGCTCACGCACTGACGCCATGTCCCAGGGGTCCGGCAAGGCATAGAAACGATCCAGCTCGGCCTGGTTGTTGCCCGGCCGCAATCGACGCGTCAAATAAGCCCGCCAGAGCCGCGCCACCCACGCACGACCAGGTGCCCTCTCATGGCCCACGCGCTGCAGCAGCGACAGCCGCCTGGATGCGTTTTTCGTGCCGGCGCTCACAATTGCCAGCGGTGGTTGCGAAGGCTGGCGAAGCGGCGTGCTGCCAGTGGCAGCAGGGCCAGCAAACGGCGGCGTGCTGCGCGGTCAGGCTCCAGCCGCCAGGCGCGGCAAGCCAATGCGCCCGCCTGCCGCCACTGCCCGCCGAGCACCTTGCCGCGCGCCGCACGCGCGCAGGCACGGGCCAACGCGCAATCCAGATCATGTTGCGACAACCGAAAGCCACCTCGAGCCACGGCGGACTCCACCACCTGCAAGGCATCGTCATAGCCGCTCAACAGACTGGACAAGCCGGGCTGCCCACGCATGAGGCGCGCCAGCGGTTCGTCCACCAGCCCGATGCGGCAGTGCGCAGCAACACGAATGTGAAAATCCAGGTCTTCCGCAGTGGTCAGTGTCTCGTCGAAACCGCCCACCGTTTCGTACACACGTCGCCGCATTAGCACGGTCGAAGGTGTCAGGGCAGGATGGGCCAGAACCCACTTCAGCACATCGCCGTCTTCAGGCAATTCACCACGTCGGTGGTGAATTTCCAGTACGCGGTGCTGTCCGTCCACCCACACGAAGGCACTCAGCACCATGTCGATGTCGGGGTGGGCATTCAGCCAGGCCAACTGGCGTTGAGTCTTGTCTGGCACCCATTCATCGTCGCTGTCCAAGAACGCGATGAATCGTCCGCGAGTCAGGCGCAGACCATGATTGCGCGCCGCTGACACGCCCAGATTGCGCTGACGCACGCAGCGTACTTGGCCCCCATAGGTCGCCTTCAGTGCGTCAACCGTGCCGTCAGTGGAACCGTCATCCACCACAATGATTTCGCCCACGGGATGCGACTGTTCGAGCACACTGCGCACAGCCCGAGACACCAGCATGAGCCGGTTGAACGTGGGTATGATGACCGAGACCTCAACCTCTTGTGACATGCTGCTCGACCTGCTGAAGCGCCTCTTTTACGCCACCGGGGCACTCGACATCTACCACCGTTGGCGCAATGCGGATACGCTTACGGTGGTCATGCTGCACCGGGTACTGAACCCTGAAGATCCTCGCTGGGCGGGCAGCTATCCCGACTACACACTCAGCACTGAAAACTTGGAAAACTGCCTGCGTTTTCTGACCCGGCATTACAACATTGTGGCGCTGGCTGCCGTGCAGGACGCGCAACGTGGCGGGCACAAACTGCCGGCGTGTGCGTTATTGATCACGTTCGACGACGGCTGGGCCGACACCGCTGAGCACGCCCTGCCCCTGTTGCGCAAACACAAACTGCCCGCCTTGGTCTTCGTGGCAGCTGACGCGATCGACCGAGCCGAGGCTTTTTTTCAGGAACGGCTGTTCAGTGCCTGGCGGCGCGGCCGTTTGAGCATTGACCAGATCGCCAGCGCGCTGCAATCGACGGGCGGCTCGCCCGCGCTGGATCCGGCAGCGTTCGGCGGCGAGCGGGGTCTGCGCCAGCTGATCACGCAAGTGGAACAGCTGGCGGCTCCAGCGCGAACTGCAGTGTTGGACCAGCTAGAAACATGCCTGGAGGACTGCGCGCAGCACATGGTCAGCGGTGAGCAATTGCGCCGCTTGGTGCAAGCCGGCGTCGACGTTGGCGTTCACGGCAAAACACATCAGCCGCTGACGCAGGTGGCCGATCTTGAACCTGAACTTGACGGCGCGCGCCAGGCCGTTGCGGCCCACCTGACCAACCAGCCGGCGCCGACCACGATGTCCTTTCCGCATGGCCGTTTTGATAGGTCAGTTGTCCAGAGGGCGCATGCAGCAGGCTTTGACCTGCTGTTCAGCAGCGAACCGGTCATCAACAGCACTCGACGCGGCATGGCCCGCCGTCTCGGACGCCTGGCGCTGGACACCGCCCTGCTGGCCGATAACCAGGGCCGATTCCGGCCCGAGCGACTGGCGCTGGGCCTGTTCAGACGGCAACACCGGCGCCTTTTGTGACGCGCGCCGCAGCTTGTCGCAACCCATGAGGCCTTGGCGCAGCTAGGATCAGGCCTTGCGCGAGGAGTTTGCCGTTGAACAACAATATCGCGGTGCTGCGCAACGTGGCCTGGGTTGCAGGTGCCGGCTACGTGGAGTCTGCGATCGGGCTGCTGGCTGGCGTGCTCATTGCAAGAACCCTGGGCCCAGCAGAGTACGGTCACTACGCTTTTGCAATCTGGACCTGCGGCATGTTGTTGATGGCCGGCAACAATGCCCTGCCCAGCGCATCGGTCAAGTTCATCGCTGAGGCTCGGGGCGGCGGGCGCGACGAACTGGCTGCGTCGCTGGCCAGCCGCTTCACTCGACTGCAAATGGTCAGCTCTTCGCTGGTCTTGCTGGTTTTTGCTGGTGCCGTGGCATGGCGGCCCTTTTCCGACTGGCGCGAACACCTGGTGGCCATGCTCGCGCTCACGGTGGTGGCCGTGTGGTCACGCGCCGGCTTCTGGATGTGGGGCGCCGTAGGCAAAGGACACGAGCTTTTTGCACCCGAAAACCTCACACTGGCAGCGGTCGCTCTGCTCAACGGTGCGGCCGTGGTGGCGCTGGCGCTGCTTGGCGCAACGGCCCTGCAGTTTTTTGCCTTGTATGCAGCGGTGGGCGTGGTGTCGAACCTGATGGTGCGCCGTGTGCTGTG
>JAHECB010000043.1 GCA_024641925.1 Betaproteobacteria bacterium | reverse complement strand
GGCGGCGTTTTTGCTGCACGGCATCCAGCCCGGGCCGCAGGTGTTTGCCAACAGCCCTGAACTGGTCAACACCGTGTTTGCTGCCGTTTTTGTGGCGCTGGCCGGCATGTGTGTGCTGGGTTACTTTGCCATCAAGCCCTTGTGCAAGGTGCTGGACGCGCCCGAGGCGGTGGTGTCGGCCTTTGTGGTGCTGTTCTGCTTTGTGGGCGCCTTTGCCGCGCGCAACAGCCTGTCGGACCTGATCGTGGTGGCCATCTTCGGGGTGGTGGGTTTTCTGTTCGAGCGCTGGCGCTTTCCCATCGCGCCCATGGTGCTGGGCACCATCCTGGGGCCCCTGGCCGAATCAAATTTCATGACCACCATGGTCAGCTTCAACAACGACTGGACCGTGTTTTTCACGCGCCCCATCAGCGGGGTGGTGATGGTGCTGGCGCTGGCCAGTCTGTTGCTGCCAGCCTTGAAGGCCTTGCGCCAGCACCGTCGCGCCGCGCGCGGGCAAACGCCGATGTAGGCAGGCCCGTTCTGCTGCTGTTCGGTATCTCCTGTTGTTTTCACTACTGCACTGATCGTTCCCGCCATGGCCACAGCTTCATCCCCCTCTTCCGCACCCCCTGACGTGGTGGCCACCGTCGCCGAGTTGGTCAACCGCGCCCGTGCTGCACAGGCCGTGGCCGAAAACTACGACCAGGTGCAGACCGACGCCCTGGTCGCCGCCGCTGGCTGGGCCATCCTGGAGCCCGGCCGCAACCGTGCCCTGGCCGAACTCGCCGTGGCCGACAGCGGCATCGGCAATGTCGATGACAAGGTGCGCAAGAACCACCGCAAGACGCTGGGCCTGCTGCGTGACCTGAAAGGTGCCAAATCCGTGGGTGTGATCGCGGAGGACAAAGTCCGCGGCATCACCGAAATCGCCCGCTCGGTGGGCGTGGTGTGCGCCATCACGCCGTCCACCAATCCGGCGGCCACACCGGCCAACAAGATCATCAACGCGCTGAAGTGCCGCAACGCAGTGATCATCGCGCCGTCGCCCAAGGGCTGGCGCACGGCGCAGCAGCTGATCCAACACATTCACGATCAGTTCGACCGGGTCGGCGCGCCGCATGATCTGGTGCAGGTGCTGCCCTCGCCCATCAGCAAGGCCGCCACGCTGGAGCTGATGCGCCAGTGCGACCTGGTGGTGGCCACCGGCTCGCAGGCCAATGTGCGCGCGGCTTACGCCAGTGGCACACCGGCCTTCGGCGTGGGCGCGGGCAACGTGGCCAGCATCGTGGACGAAACGGCCGATGCCGATGCCGCCATGGCGCTGCTGCTGCAGTCCAAGACTTTCGACAACGCCACCAGCTGCTCTTCAGAAAACAGCCTGGTGGTGGTGGCCGCGATGCGCGACGCCGTGCTGGCCGCGCTGAAACGCCGCGGCGTGGTGCTGCTGGATGCAGCGCAGAAGGCCACGCTGCAAAAGCTGATGTGGCCCGACGGCCATTTGTCGCCGGCCGTCATCGGCCAGTCTGCCCCCGTCATTGCCCAGCGCGCCGGCTGGCCTGACATAGCCCAGTCCGCACCCCCTGCGCTGGTGGTGGAAGAAACCGGCTTTGGCGCCGACTGCCCATTTTCCGGCGAAAAACTCAGCCCGGTGCTGACGCTCTACACCGTGCCCGACTTCGAGGCTGCCGCAGAAACGGTGCGGTGCCTGTACGCCTGGCAAGGTGCCGGGCATTCGGTCAGCCTGCACAGCCAGCGGCCCGAACGTGCGCTGGCGCTGGGCCTGACGCTGCCGGTGTCACGGGTCATCGTCAATCAGGCGCACGCGGTGGCCACGGGCGGCAGCTTTGACAACGGTTTGCCGTTTTCGCTGTCCATGGGCTGCGGCACCTGGGGCAAGAACAATTTTTCCGACAACATGAACTACCGGCACTACCTGAACATCACGCGCATTGCCGTGCCCATTGCCGAACGTGTGCCCACCGAGCGCGAGATCTTTGGCGACTACTTTGACCAGTTCGGCCGCGCATGACCATCCTGTCGCTGATCAACCAACAGGCGCAGCAGCGGCCCGGTGCGGTTTATGCGCTGTCCACCGAAGGCGGTGCGCCGCTGAGCTTTGGCGCGTTGGCCGCTGACAGCCGCCACATCGCAGCCTGGCTCGACCGGCAACAGGTGGCGGCGGGCCAGACGGTGTCGCTGGTCATGCCCAACGGTTTGATGACACTGCGCTTGCTGCTGGGCGTGATGGCCAGCGGGCGCTGCGTGAACCCGGTCAACCTGCTGTCGCAGGCCGAACAGATGCGCTACGTGCTGGCGCATTCGGACTGCCGGCTGGTGCTGGCCGCACCCGACTGGGTGGAACGTGTGCGTGCGCTGGCCGATGGCCTGCCTTGCCAGGTGTTGGCCATCGACCCCGATGGCGACATGCAGCAGTTGGGCGGGTCGGACGGCGCACCCACTGCCCTGCCCCAGGTGCAGCCCGAGGACCTGGCCCTGCTGATGTACACCTCGGGCACCACCGGCCGGCCCAAGGGTGTGATGCTGACCCAAGCCAACCTGGTGGCCAACGCCCAATCGGTATCGGCCGAACACGCGCTGGGCCCCGCCGACCGTGTCCTGGGTGTGCTGCCGCTTTACCACATCAACGCGTTTGCGGTGACCATGCTGGCGCCGCTGGCCAGCGGTGGCAGCGTGGCCATGGCGCCGCGTTTTTCAGCCGCACGTTTCTGGCAGCAGGCGCTGGACACCCACTGCACCTGGATCAACGTGGTGCCCACCATCGTGTCCTACCTGAACGAAGGCGCTGATCCTCCCGACGATGTTTCGGGCATCCGCTTCTGCCGATCGGCCAGCGCGGCACTGCCGCCAGAACACCTGCTGGGTTTCCAGCGCCGTTTTGGTATCGGCCTGATCGAAACCATGGGCTTGACAGAGACCGTGGCGCCTTGTTTTTCCAACCCGCTGGACCCTGCGCTGCGCAAGCTGGGGGCCGTGGGCAAGGCCTCGGGCTGTGTTGCCGACATCGTCGACGCCGACCTGCACACCCTGCCCGACAACCAGACCGGTGAACTGGTGGTCAAGGGCCCCAACGTCATGCGCGGTTACTACAAGAACCCCGAGGCCACCGCCGCTGCCTTCACACCCGACGGCTGGCTGCGCACCGGCGACCTGGGCCACCGCGATGCCGACGGCTTTTATTACGTCACCGGCCGCATCAAGGAACTCATCATCAAGGGCGGCGAAAACATCGCCCCGCGCGAAATCGACGAAGTACTGCTGCTGCACCCCGCCGTGCTGGAAGCGGCGGCCGTAGGCATGCCCGACAAACACTACGGGCAGGAGATCCTGGCCTGTGTGGTGCTGCGTGAAACACCGGCCTGTGATGAGGCCGAACTGCGCGCTTTCTGCGAATCCAAACTGGGCCGCTACAAGACGCCCAAGCAGTTCCGCTTTGTCAATGAACTGCCGCGCGGGCCGTCGGGCAAGGTGCAGCGGCTGAAGCTGCTGGAGAGCCTGGAGCCCTGAAACAGCGACGGTATGCAGCCCTGCCGCTGCTTCAAGCCGATGGCGGCGCCTTGCAGTGCTGCTGGATGAAGTCTTCATGGCCCGGCATGCGGCGGGCCACTTCAGCAACCACGCTTTTCACATTGGCCAGCATCTTTTCAACCACTTCATTGGCCATGTTGTCGGCCAGCGGGTCGTAGCCCGTTGGCTGGATGCCCTGGCCCAGCATCACCTGCAGCCAGCCGGTGTCGCCAAACAACTCGTTGTTGAACCGGAAAACCCGCCCGTTGCTTCGGAACAGCGCGATCTTGTTCCTCAGGTTCTCCGGGATCGACATGCCACGGCACTGGCGCCAGAAGGCCGAGTCGTCACGCCGAGTGGCGTGGTAGTGCAGGATGATGAAGTCGCGAATGAGCTCGAACTCCAGCGCCGACTGTCGGTTGTATTCGTCTCGGTCGGCTTCTTCAAAAGCCTTGTTCGGAAAAAGCTGTACCAGCCGCAGGATCGCCGTCTGGATCAAATGGATGGAGGTGGACTCCAGCGGCTCCATGAAGCCGCTGGCCAGGCCAATGGCCACGACATTCTTGTTCCAGAACTTCTTGCGCCGTCCGGTGACGAAGCGAATAGGCCGCGGGTCGGCCAGCGGCGGCGAATCGAGGTTCTTCAGCAAGACCGCCGTGGCCTCGTCCTGACTCATGAAGCGGCTGCAATAGACATGGCCATTGCCTGTGCGGTGCTGCAGCGGAATGCGCCACTGCCAGCCCGCCGTGTGGGCGGTGGCACGCGTGTACGGCAGCAGCGGCCGCACGGGCTCGCTGGGTACCGCCAGCGCGCTGTCGCAGGGCAGGTAGTGGCTCCAGTCCTCGTAGCCGGTGTGCAGCGTCTTTTCAATCAGCAGGCCCTGAAACCCGGAGCAGTCGATGAACAGATCTGCACGGTGCAGGTCGCCATTGGCCAAGGTGATCGAGGTCACGAAGCCGGTGGCCGGATCGCACTGCACACTGTCGATGCGCCCTTCGGTGCGTTTGACGCCGTTCTTTTCGCAGTTGCGCCGCAGGTAACTGGCAAAGCGCCCGGCGTCAAAGTGGAAAGCATGCCCGATGTCGGCCCACGGTGACTTGGCAAGCTTGGGGTCGGTGCTGGCGCGGCTGAACTTGTTGTGGCGGCAGGCCTGCAGGTTGATGGAATAGTCGGCCAGCGCAGTGGCCCGGCCGCGGCCGTGCATCTTCAACCAGTAATGGACAAAATCGACCAAGCCGGTGTCCGCGCCGATCTTGCCGAAGCTGTGGATGTAGGACTCGCCCAGTGCACCCCAGTTGTTGAACTGGATGCCCAGCTTGAAGGTAGCCTGTGTCTCGCGCACAAATTCGTCTTCGTCGATGCCGCACAGCTGGTGAAAACTTCGCAACGACGGGATGGTGGCCTCACCCACGCCCACGGTGGAGATCTGGTCCGATTCAATGAGCGCAATCTCGTAGTGCTTGCCCAGGGTCTGCAGCAGCACCGACGCAGTCATCCAGCCGGCCGTACCGCCGCCCACGATCAGCACTTTGTCGAGTTTGGCAGCGCTCATCGGCAAACCTTGAGCCCGTGACCAAGGCTGCTGGACAGCCGGTGCATGCAGCTCACAGCGCCATCGCCGGGCGCTGCGCCATCTGCACGCGCCAGCGCAACAGGTGCGGGTATTCGTCGCCGGGTCTGACCTTGATGACCCGCGCAAAGTCCACGCCCACCACCGCCGAGATGTCGGCCACGCTGAAGCTGTCACCGGCCACAAAGGCATGGTCCGCCAGCTGCGCATTCAAGGTCGCAAAAAAGTGCTGCGCCCGGGCGACGCCGCGCTGCGCCAGTTCCGGAATCTGGGCGTAGTCCACCGGGCCCGGCAACGCCCGGTTGGCCATGGCGGGTGAGCTGTTGCGCAAGGCCTCGGCAATCGCCAGCAGGCCTTCAAATTCAACGCGCCAGTTCCAGCTGGCCACGTCGGCCTTTTCCTGCGGGGTGCGGCCCAGCATCGGCACCTGCGGGTAGCGTGCTTCCAGGTAGGCGGTGATGCCGGCGTTGTCGGTCAGCAGCGTGTTTTCTTCGGTGCGCAAGGCCGGCACGGTGCATTGCGGGTTGATGGTACGGAAGGCTTCGCCCATGTGTTCGCCGCTGCGCAGGTCAATCTGCACCGTGTTGTGGGCAATGCCTTTTTCGGCCAGCAGGATGCGCGCACGGCGAGGGCTGGGCGCCGTGGCGCAGTCGTACAGGGTGATCATGGCGGCTGTCCTTGGATGGCAGTTCAGGGTGCTGGCAACTCAATACCGATCAACTGGGTGCAACCAGTTTGTCTGCGGTCTTGTTGTCGAAGTCCGACGCTTCGTGACGCTCGGCCAACTGGCTGTTGAGCTGGCCCCAGGTGCGGTTGACCATGCGCCCACGCTTGACCGCCGGCCGCTCGGCAATATGGTCGGTCCAGCGCAACACGTGTGTGTATTCGTGCACCTGCAAAAATTCACCGGCTTCGTACAGCTGGCCCTTGACCAGCGTGCCGTACCAGGGCCACACGGCCATGTCGGCCACGGTGTAGTCGTCGCCGGCCAGGTAGGGGTGCTCGGCCAGATGACGGTTCAGCACGTCCAGCTGGCGCTTCACTTCCATGGCGTAGCGGTTGATGGGGTATTCAAACTTGGCTGGCGCGTAAGCGTAGAAGTGGCCAAAACCACCCCCCAGAAACGGTGCACTGCCCATCTGCCACATCAGCCACGACAGGCATTCAGCGCGCGCCTGGCCAACGGTCGGCAGAAAAGCGCCAAATTTTTCGGCCAGGTACAGCAGGATGGCGCCGCTTTCAAACACCCGAATGGGCGTGTCGCCGCTGCGGTCCCACAGCGCCGGGATCTTCGAGTTGGGATTGGCGCCCACAAAACCGCTGCTGAACTGCGTGCCCTCGTTGATGGCGATCAACCAGGCGTCGTACTCCGCGCCGGCGTGGCCCAGGGCCAGCAGCTCTTCCAGCATCACCGTGACCTTCACACCGTTGGGTGTGGCCAGCGAATACAACTGCAGCGGGTGGCGGCCCACGGGCAGGTCCTTCTCGTGCGTGGGACCTGCAATCGGCCGGTTGATGTTGGCGAACTTGCCGCCGCTTGCTTTGTCCCAGGTCCAGACGGTGGGCGGGGTGTAAGACGGGGTATCGGACATGGCGGTCTCTCCGGGGTCAGTGCGCACAGCGCAGCCAGAGCATTGTGCGGGCATCCGGCAAGCCCAACGCCCCGACAAGGTTGTTGAAAAAACACGGGCATACCCTGCATGCTGGGCCCTGCTGCAGCCACCGGTCCGCGGCCTAGAATTGGTCAGACCAATCAGACCGCCGCGGGGCCAGACCTGATCAGGCCAACCTGTCGGCAGTGCGCCAACACGCACAGTGGCGACGTCAAGCAACGTGCACACACCCCAACCGGAGACAAGCCCCATGAGCGACCGTTTGAAAGGCAAGACCGCCCTGGTCACCGCAGCAGGTCAAGGCATTGGCCGCGCCGTGGCCGAAGCCTTTGCACGTGAAGGCGCCCATGTGATTGCCACCGACATCCGCCTTGAATTGCTGCAGGGCCTGAAGGCCCGCGACGGCTTCACGGCCGAGCAGCTCAACGTGCTGGACGCCGCAGCCATCAAGGCCGCGGCCCAAGACCACCCGGACGTGGACGTGCTGTTCAACGGCGCCGGTTTTGTGCACCACGGTACGGTGCTGGACTGCACCGAAGAACAGTGGGATCAGGCCTTTGACCTGAACGTGCGCTCGATGTACCGCACCGTCCAGGCTTTCCTGCCCGGCATGCTGGCCCGCGGCAACGGCTCCATCATCAACGTGTCCTCGGGGGCCAGCAGCATCAAGGCGGCCGCCAATCGTTTTGTCTACGGCGCCAGCAAGGCAGCGGTCATTGGCCTGACCAAGTCGGTGGCGCTGGACTTCATTACCAAGGGCGTGCGCTGCAACGCCATCTGCCCCGGCACCATCGAGTCGCCGTCGCTGCGCGACCGCATCGCGGCGCTGGCGCAGAGTACCGGCCAGACAGCGCAGCAGGTGGAAGCCATGTTCATCGGCCGTCAACCCATGGGACGCCTGGGCACAGCCGCCGAGGTCGCTGCACTGGCCGTTTACCTGGCCAGCGATGAATCACGCTTCACCACCGGCACCACGGCAGTGGTGGACGGCGGCTGGTCGCTGTAATCGCTGCCGCCTGAACAAACGCACCACCATTTCACCTGCATACCCTCGAGGAGACACCCCATGAAGCTGCTGCGACACGGCCCCAAAGGCGCCGAAAAACCCGGCCTGCTGGACAACGAAGGCCATGTGCGCGACCTGAGCGCACTGATCGCCGACATCACCCCCGAAACCCTGTCGCCGGCGGGCCTGGCCGCCCTGCGAGGCCTGGACCTGGCAACACTGCCGGTGGTGCCGCAAGGCCGCCTGGCCGTGCCCTGGCGCGGCATGGGCAAGTTCATCGCCATCGGCCTGAACTACGCCGACCATGCGGCCGAGTCCAACATGCCCATTCCCAAGGAACCCATCGTGTTCACCAAGACAGTGGACAGTGCCGTGGGCTGCAACCACCCGGTGGTGCTGCCCCAAGGCTCGAAAAAGGCCGACTGGGAAGTGGAACTGGGCATCGTCATCGGCAGCCGCGCACGTTATGTCAGTGAAGACGATGCCTTGAACTTTGTCGCCGGCTACTGCGTGGTCAACGACGTGTCCGAGCGTGAATACCAGCTCGAGCGTGGCAGCCAGTGGGACAAGGGCAAGGGCTGTGACACCTTCGGCCCCACCGGCCCCTGGCTGGTCACCACCGACGAAGTGGGCGACGTGCAGAACCTGGCCATGTGGCTGGACGTCAACGGCAAGCGTTTCCAGACCGGCAACACCAAGACCATGATCTTCAGCGCCGCGCAGATCGTGGCGCACCTGAGCTGCTTCATGACGCTGAATCCGGGTGACCTGATCACCACCGGCACACCGCCCGGCGTGGGCATGGGCATCAAGCCCAACCCGGTGTTCCTGAAACCGGGCGACGTGATGACGCTGGGCATTGAAAAGCTGGGCGATCAGCGCCAGACCGTGCACGCCTGGGACCCGGCGCTGATCGACGGCTGAAACCATGTCCAGCAGCCCTGCCATTCGCATTCACGCCGCCGACAACGTGGTCATCGCCCGACGACAACTGTTGGGCGGCACGGCCATTCCCGAAGAAGGCATTGCCGTGGTGGGGCTGGTGCCACCGGGGCACAAGGTGGCCACACGCGCCATCGCATTGGGTGAAGCCGTGCGGCGCTATGACCAGATCATCGGCACCGCCACGCAGCCCATCGCGCCGGGCCAGCATGTGCACACGCACAACCTGGCATTCAGCAGCTTCGAGCGTGCACATGAACCCGGCGCCGGTGCCACACCCACGGCCTATGTGCCCGAGCCCGCCACCTTCATGGGCATCCGACGACCCGACGGCCGCGTAGCCACCCGCAACTACATCGGCGTGCTGACCAGCGTCAACTGCAGCGCCACGGCGGCGCGGGCCATCGCCGACCACTTCAGACGCGACATCAACCCGGCGGCACTGGCTGACTTTCCCAACGTGGACGGCGTCGTGGCGCTGACCCACGGCATGGGCTGCGCCACCGCAGCCGACGGTGAAGAACTGCGCGTGCTGCGCCGCACGCTGGGCGGCTACGCACGCCACGCCAACTTTGCCGCCGTGCTGGTGGTGGGCCTGGGCTGCGAGACCAACCAGATCCAGGGCCTGGTGGCACAGGAAAGCCTGCAGGAAGGGGCCTGGATGGTGACTTTCAACATTCAGGACACCGGCGGCACGGCCAAGACGGTGGCGCGTGGCATCGACGAAATCAAGCGCCTGCTGCCCCATGCCAATCGTGTGCACCGTGAGCCCGTGCCGGCCAGCCATCTGGTGGTGGGCCTGCAATGCGGCGGCAGCGACGGCTACAGCGGCATCAGCGCCAACCCGGCCTTGGGCGCGGCAGTGGACCGCCTGGTGCGCCATGGCGGAACCGCCATCCTGAGCGAGACACCCGAAATCTACGGCGGTGAACACCTGCTCACACGCCGCGCGGTCAGCACGGCGGTGGCCGACAAGCTGCGCGCGCGCATCGCCTGGTGGGAGGCCTACACCGCGCGCAACGGCATGCAGATGGACAACAACCCCAGCGCCGGCAACAAGGCCGGCGGCTTGACCACCATCCTGGAAAAAAGCCTGGGCGCCATTGCCAAGAGTGGCACGACCAACCTGGTGGACGTGGTGGAGTTCGCCGAAAAGGTCAGCGCCCCCGGTTTTGTCTACATGGACACACCAGGCTACGACCCCGTGTCTGCCACAGGCCAGGTGGCTGGCGGCGCCAACCTGATCTGCTTCACCACCGGCCGCGGCAGCGCCTACGGCTGCGCGCCGTCGCCGTCGCTGAAGCTCAGTACCAACACCGCGCTGTGGCGCAAGCAGGAAGACGACATCGACATCGATTGCGGCGGCATCGTGGAAGGCCTGGACACGGTGGACGCCGTGGGCGAGCGCATCTTCCAGCTGATCCTGGCCACGGCATCAGGTCGTCAGACCAAGAGCGAAACACACGGCTACGGGCAGAACGAATTTGTACCCTGGCAACTGGGCGCGGTGATGTAAGGGGGGGCAGCGCCACGCGGCATGAGGCTGCTGGCACACCACTGGCGGTTTGAAGGTTTTGATCAAAGTCTGGGGCATCATCAGGTGCAACCCAGACCAAGCTGCGCGCCATGACATTCGAACCCGCGACCCATTTGCAAGCTGAACCCACGCCGCACCACTGGTGCCTGGCTTTTGTCAGTGGCAAGCTGCTGTTGCCTGAAACCGAAAGCGAAGCGCTGTCGCCGCTGGCGCACCAGACCTGGCAGACGGCGGCGACATCACGCCACTACCTGGGCCGGCTTTCGGGTGTCGACTGCTGGACGCTGCAAATGCCCGAAGCGCCACAGGGCTGGCGAGCGGTGCCGTTGCGGGCCGCGATGATGGGCTTTTCAGCGCCCCTGGCAGGCCTGGCCAGTCGCGCCGCTCAGGTACTGGACTGGGACCGCAGCCACCGCTTCTGCGGCGCCTGCGGCACACCCACCGAACACCAGCCGGGCGAGCGTGCACGCCGCTGCCCGGCCTGCAGACAGACCGCCTACCCGCGCATCAGCCCGGCCATGATGGCGCTGGTGTGGCGGCCGGGCGAGGTGCTGCTGGGTCGGGCGCCGCACTTTGCGCCTGGCATGTACAGCGCACTGGCGGGTTTTGTCGAGGCGGGCGAATCCATCGAAGAGTGCATCCGCCGTGAAGTGGCCGAAGAAGTGGGTGTGCAGGTGGATGAGCTGCGCTACTTCGGCAGCCAGAGCTGGCCTTTTCCCAACAGCCTGATGATTGCGTTCACGGCCCGCTGGACCGGCGGCGACATCGTGCCCCAGCCCGGTGAAATCGAGGACGCGCAGTGGTTTCCCATCGACGCGCTGCCCAACATCCCGCCACGTTTCTCGATCTCGGGGCACCTGATCCGCGACACGGTGGCGGCGATGTCCGCCGCGCTACCGGGCTGACACCATCAGGGGATCAGCCCACCGCCACGCGCAAGGTCTGAAAGCCCACCCGGCAACTGCCCACTTCAATGTTGACGGTGCCCTGGCCACGCGTCAGCAGTGTGACAAAGCGCTCGTGGCCATTGCCGCGGGTCCAGGGTGAAAAGACGCTGGCGCCGCCATACAGGCCGCTGCCCCAGCCATCCAGGTGGCCCAGCTGCACCACGGTTTCGGTCGGTGCCAGCAGCGTGGCAGCCTCGGCAACGGCCTTCAGGCGCAGCGGCTCCACATGCGTCAAGGTCCGCGCCGACGGCACGCCGCAGGTGCCCAGGTAGCCGTGGTTGCAGATGCGGATGTCGGTGCGCGTGACGCCGTCGCTGTGCGTCTGTTCCAGCACCGACACCGATACCCTTGGCACCAGCGCCGCCACGCGCAGGAATGCCGCACTCTGTGCGCGGCAGGTGTCGTCCAGCTTTTCGTAGGGCGGGTTCCAGATGCCCACACGCGGGTCAAAACCATTGACTTCAACATCGCCCAGCTGCGGGTGTTTCACCGCCTGCCAGGTGCCAAACAGCCGCCCGGCGTTGTGCTGCTGGTCAAACGCGGCCAGCGCCCGCATGTCCTGGCGCGAAAACTTCGAGTAGTGATCGACAAAGGGCTTTTTGCGCGCTATGCCCAGCTGCTGGAACACGTCCCACAGCTCCACCACATAGGCCAGCGCGCCGCGCTGGTGGTAGGCGTAGTCGGACAGGTCACCATGCAAGGGCTTGTCGGGCACGTACAGAAATTCGTGAAACCCGCTGACCGTGGCATAGCCCGTGTGTTCGGTCATCCAGGCCTCGACCTGCTCAAAGACGCCCAGGTCGCCGCGGTCCATCTTGCTGTCGGGCTGGTCGCCCAGCGGGCGGATCAGCACACCGCCAAAGGTGTGCAGGTTCAGCCACACCATGATGTTGGGGTGGCGCGTGGCGAACTCGATCACGGCCCGGGTTTCGGGCGCACTGCCAGGGTAGTGGCCGGCACCCATCTGTTCGTGTTCCGGCGCCCATTCGTGCGGGAAGTTGCGGTTGAAGTCGTACAGGTTGTCCGATACAAAGCTGGGTGCGGGAATGTGGCGGCCGTCGTAGTTGGCGATACGGCCCTCGGGGTACAGGCGGTAATACGGGCCTTCGTCTTCAGGCTGGCGCGCCACCATCACGACCGGTTTGACCAGCTCGCCGTTGTCGCCCCGCAGTTCCACCAGTTCACCATCGGGGTCGAGCTTGCGCATGTAGCCGGTGGTGCCGTCGCCGTTGATGTCTTCACTGACCCAGTGCGCATGGCCCTGGTTGACGCGGTCGTTGACCGGGCTGGACCGGACGTAGCGACCCCTTTTCAGCACTTCCTCCGCACCGTCGGGCGACAGGCGCGGCAGCACATAAAACAGGGTGTCGCGAATCGACTGTGCCATGTGCGCCGGCAAGGCCTTGCCGCCTGCCTCGTTGGCGCCGCCATGGATGGCCAGCACATCTTCGGCGATGGCCAGCGCCACGCTGGAGCCGCAGAACTCGCTGGCGTGCATGTTGCCGTCAATCCAGACTGCAGGCCGGCCGTTGTCGGGGTCGTGGCCGATGGTCAGCAGCGGAATGGCGCGCCCGGCGGCACTGTGGCCGATGGTGCTGACCCGCACGATGCCGGGGTGCTGCTGCGCCCAGGTGTTCAGCTGGTCGACGATCTGGGCGTAATCAAGGTAACGCTGGCGGAACATGCACTCTCCTGGTGATGAACTCAAGGTCTGGTGGTGGCCGGCTTGTTGAGGGCAGCCGCGGGTTGAATGCAGCGCACAGCGTCAGGTCGCGTTCGGTTCAAGCTTGCCTCAAGCTGCTGCGTCTATGCGACCGTGTCGTCATTGGCGGCCCTGGCGGGCCAGCCCTTCTCACCCAACACCGTCGCATTGTGCTGCCCCAAGCCGGGCGCCGGCGTGCGCAGCCGCCCCGGCGTCGCGCTGAGCTTGGGCACAAAGCCCGGCACCTTCAGGGGCCGGCCCTGCACGTCATGTGTCTGCAGCAGCATGTCACGGGCCTGGTACTGCGGGTCGGCGGCAATGTCGGCCACGGTGTAGATGCGGCCGACCGGCACATGGGCGGTCTCCAGCACCGTGATCACTTCATCGATGGGGCGTGTTTCGGTCCAGGCCTGGATGGCCGCATCGATCTGCACCACCTGCGCCACGCGGCCGTCGTTGCGCGCCAGGGTGGGGTCCTGCGCCAGGTCGTCGCGGCCGATGGCGGTCATCAAGCGGCGGAAGATGCTGTCCCCGTTGCCGGCCACCAGCACGTAGGCGCCGTCGCCACAGCGGTAGGCGTTGCTGGGCGCGATGCCGGGTAGCGCGCTGCCCGCCGCACCGCGCACCGCGCCAAAGGCGTCGTACTCGGGCAGCAGGCTTTCCATGACGTTGAAGACACTCTCGTACAAGGCCACGTCGATCATCTGGCCCTGCCCGCCGTTGACCTCGCGGTGGCGCAAGGCCATCAACACACCGATGACCCCATGCAGCGCCGCCAGCGTGTCGCCGATGCTGACACCCACACGCACCGGCACACGGCCAGGCTCAGCCGTCAGATGGCGCAGGCCGCCCATGGCTTCGCCCAAGACACCGAACCCCGGCTTCTGGGCGGAAGGGCCGGTCTGCCCAAAACCGCTGATGCGCAGCATGATGAGCTTGGGGTTAGCCGCGTGCAGCGCTTCCCAGCCCAGACCCCAGCCTTCCAGCGTGCCGGGCTTGAAATTCTCGATCAGTACATCAGCGTGCAGCGCCAGCGCCTTGACGGCAGCCTGGCCCTCGGGCGTCCGAAGGTCCAGCGCCACGCTGCGCTTGTTGCGCGACTGCACCTCCCACCACACGCTGGTGCCCTCGCGCAGCAAGCGCCAGGTGCGCAGCGGGTCGCCGCCCTGCTGGGGTTCGATCTTGATCACGTCGGCGCCAAAGTCGGCCAGCGTCTTGCCGGCAAACGGGCCGGCGATCAGCTGTCCCAGTTCCAGTACACGCAGGCCCTGCAGGGCGTCGGAGGGGGTTGTCATCGGTAGAGTTGGTTCAGGGAAAACGCAAGCTTACCGCTCGAATCAGCGCTACTTGCGCCACCAACCTCACGGCTCAGGACATGGGCTTCGATGCCGCCGACGCACCCAGCGCACGGTGCAACAGCACGGCCAGCGCTGCGCCTGCGAATTCCGCCACCACAAACGCCGGCACCGTTGACGGCGCGATGCCGGCAAAGCTGTCGCTGAACATGCGGCCGAACGCTGCGGCCGGATTGGCAAATGACGTCGATGCAGTGAACCAGTAGGCCGCGCCGATGTAGGCCGCCACCATGGCCGCCACCCGCCCGGGTGGTGCCCGCAAGATGACCAGCAACAGGCCCGCGTGGGCCAGAGCTCTTTCTGGTGGAACGACAGCCTGTTGGCCGGAATCCCCAGCAATTCGACCAAAGCCCCAGGCGTGAGCCCGCCCGGGCCTGCGCCTACCAGCGCCCGGAAAGCCCGCAGGCGATGAGGCTTCGCCAGTTCAGACAGGGCATTGACGGCGTCTTCATCTTCTACAATTCCAATATACTCGAATTATTGTTGTCATCACGTCAAGACAATAATTCACCGGTCAGATGGTCGCGTCTGAATTCGGCGCCAGACACCGACACTGCACCGCCCAAGGCCCGACCCACGGTCGATGCACGACACTTCGCAGCATTCCCCTTGTTTCAGAAGCCCGAACCGCCACACCGTGCAATACCCCGACTACAACCCCAAATCACCCGTCACGCCGCTGACGCCCGCCGAAGTGGCCGATCTGGACACCCTGCTGCAGCGCCTGGATGCCGACACAGCGATGAGCCTGGACGGCTTTGACGGCTACCTGACAGCGTTTGCCATGGGGCCGGCCCGCCTGCGCACCCTGCCCACCGCCGACTGGCTGCCGCTGGTGTGGGGCGGTGACCCCGCCGGCCCCGACGACGCTGCACCATTTGCCAGTAAACGGCAACGCAAGAACACCGTCGTGCAGGCGCTGCGCCACCTGCGCCACCTGGACCAGTTGCTGCACCAGCAGCCCGACGACTGGGAACCGATCTTCAGCATTGCAGAACAAGGCGAATTGGAACTGGCCGACGCGCGCGAGTGGAGCATGGGCTTTCTGCAGGCTGTGGATCTGGCGCCCGGCGATTGGGGGCCCGTTTGGACGCTGCCTGCGTTGGCGCCACTGCTGACACTGGGCGGTGGCCTGGAGGGTGTGCCCACCGCTGAAAGCGCCGACACCGATTTGAACGACGCCGCGCAGTGCGACGAACTCAGCCGCGCAGTGCCCGACGCGGTGTTGACCTTGCGCGACCTGCTGCGCGAAGGCGGCGATCAGGGCTGAATGATCAGGCCGCTGCGACGTTCACGCCACATTCGGCCAGCAGCCGCCGGCCCAGCGCTTCGGCCACTTCGATGCCGTCGACACCGGCTGACATGATGCCGCCGGCATAACCTGCGCCCTCACCCGCCGGGTACAGCCCTTTCACATTCAGACTCTGCCAGTCCTTGCCGCGTGTGATGCGCAAGGGCGACGAGGTACGGGTCTCCACGCCCGTCAGCACGGCGTCGGGCCGGCTGAAACCCTTGATCTGGCGCTCAAAGGCAGGCAAGGCCTGCTGGATGGCAGCCAGCACATAGGGCGGCAGGCTGGGCCGTTGTGGATCAAGCAGGTTCGTGAACGTCACCCCAGGCTGGTACGACGGCAACACATCACCGACACCGGTGCTGGGGCGGCCCTTGACGAAGTCGCCCACCAGCGCCGCCGGCGCGCGGTAACTGCCGCCACCCAGCTCGTACGCACGCGACTCCCACTGGCGCTGAAAGGCCATGCCGTCCAAGGGGCTCACGGTCCCGTCGCCAGGTGTTTGCCGGTAGTCCTGCGGCGAAATACCCACCACGATGCCGGCGTTGGCATTGCGTTCGTTGCGGCTGTACTGGCTCATACCGTTGGTGACAACCCGCTCCACTTCGGAGGTGGCGGCCACGACGGTGCCACCAGGGCACATGCAGAAGCTGTACACGCTGCGGCAGTTGCTGGCGTGGTGAACCAGTTTGTAATCCGCCGCGCCGAGCAAGGGGTTGCCGACGTTCGTGCCGTAACGCGCGCGGTCGATCAGGCCCTGCGGGTGCTCGATGCGAAAACCCACTGAAAACGGCTTGGCTTCCATGAACACCCCGCGTGCATGCAACTGCACAAAGGTATCGCGGGCGCTGTGCCCCAGGGCCAGCACCACGTGGTCGGCTTCCAACTGTTCGCCGCCCTTCAAGCTCAGGCCGCGGATGTGGCGCTCGCCATGGATCTCTTCGATTTTGAAGTCCACCACCTGCTGCTCGAAGCGAACCTCGCCGCCCAGCGCCACGATGTCGGCGCGCATCTTCTCGACCATGCTGACCAGCCGGAAGGTGCCAATGTGCGGCTTGCTGACAAACAGGATTTCTTCCGGGGCGCCGGCTTTGACAAACTCGGTCAGCACCTTGCGGGTCAGGTGGCGTGGGTCGGAGATCTGGCTCCAGAGTTTGCCGTCGCTGAAGGTGCCGGCGCCGCCTTCACCAAATTGCACATTGCTGTCGGTGTCGAGCACACCCTGGCGCCACAAGCCCCAGGTGTCCTTGGTGCGCTGGCGTACGTCCTTGCCGCGTTCCAGCACGATGGGCGCCAAGCCCATCTGCGCCAGCACCAGGGCGGCAAACAGGCCGCAGGGGCCAAAGCCCACCACCACTGGCCGCTTTCGGCCGCTGACGGCGAAGTCGGACGGCGCCTGGCCCACGGGGCGGTAGCGGGTGTCAGGGCTGGGACGGACATGCGGATCGCCCACGCAGCGCTGCAACACCGAAGCCTCGTCGGCCACGGTGCAATCCAGGGTATAGATCAACAGCACCGCCGACTTTCGGCGGGCGTCAAAACCGCGGCGAAATACCGCGATGTCCAGCAGCTGCTCGTCGGCCAGTTTCAGCCGGCCCAGCACCGCCGAGCGAAGGTCTTCCGCGCGGTGGTCCAGCGGCAGCTTCAGCTCGGTGATGCGCAACATGCTGTTCAGCAATCGATGGGTGCCGCCGGGTCGCCAGGCCGTCGAGGGTCAATGCCGGGACCGCACAGGGCGGAAAGGCCGGCGCAGGATGGTCAAAGTCCCCGTCCCTTAGCCTGATCGGGGACCGATGACGCAACCCAGGTGCCCGGCAAAAGACTCAGGCAGCCCAAGAAGGGCCCGGATCAGATACCCAACAGGTGCCCGCTGCGGCGAGCGGGCAAGCCGCGCCCGAGGGCGCGACCCATCAACCGCCGCTTTTGGGGCGCTTGCCCGGGTTTTTCTTGCTGCGCGTGTTGACACCGCGCTCCAGGCTGACCTTTTGGCCACGCTTGGTGGTCACGGTCACGCCAGCAGGCGCGACGGGGCGGGGGCTGGCCTTGCGGTCGGCTTCGGTGACGATCTTGTTGCCCATGAATGGCTCCGGCGATGAGGTTGAACAAAACCTCGTATTAGGCCACAACCGAGGCCGGTTCAGCCCTGGGTGTGGGTGATTAGCCGCCGAAGGTGTCGCATTGATTGGGGTTGCCACTGTCGATGCCGCGCTTGAACCACGTCATGCGCTGCTGCGAACTGCCGTGCGTGAAGCTGTCGGGACGCACGCGCCCGGTGGATTTGCGCTGCAGGTTGTCATCGCCAATCTGGGCGGCAGCGTTCATGGCTTCTTGCAGGTCGCCCTGCTCCAGCCAGCCTTTGCCCTTTTGAGAATGGTGTGCCCAGACGCCGGCAAAACAGTCGGCCTGAAGTTCAACACGCACCGACAGCGCGTTCATCTGCGTTTCAGACACGCGGCCGCGCATGGCGTCGACCTTGCCAGTGATACCCATCTGGTTCTGCACATGGTGGCCCACCTCGTGCGCGATGACATAAGCCTGTGCAAAGTCACCTGGGGCGCCCATCTGCCGCGCCAGCGTGTCGAAGAAGTCCAGGTCCAGATAAACCTTGGCGTCGCCAGGGCAGTAAAACGGGCCCATGCCGGCATCGCCGGTCCCACAGGCCGTCGGTGTCATGCCGCGGAAGATGACCAGCTTGGGTTGCTGATAGCCCGGGCCGTTGCCCCGCAAGAGCTGGCCCCACACCTGTTCGGTGTCGCGCAGCACCACGCTGACAAAGTTGGCGGCGCGGTCGTCAGCGGGCGGCGCCTGGGCCGGGCCCGAGGGCTGCTGAACCTGCGGCGCCGAAAGGCCACCGTCTCCACCCAGGATGCCCAGCACCGTGAGCGGGTTGATGCCGAAGATCCACCCGGCCAGCAAGGCGATGACGATGGTGCCCAGGCCCACGCCCCGGCCGCCAATGCGCCGCATGCCGCCACCGCCGGCCTGACCCCGCCGATCTTCGACGTTGCTGCTTCGTTCCTGGTCTTCCCACTTCATGGTCTTGCTCCGTGTACGCCCTGGTGCATGGGCTGCATTCTGGTCCGGCAGCCCCCTGCGGGCCACCGGGTTTCCCTGTCGGCCCGGGTCAGGCCTTGGGCAGCGTCACGCCGCGCTGACCCTGGTACTTGCCGTTGCGGTCCTTGTAGCTGGTCTTGCACTCAGCGCTGGCTTCAAAAAACAGCACCTGAGCACAGCCCTCGCCGGCATAGATCTTGGCCGGCAACGGCGTGGTGTTGCTGAACTCCAGCGTCACGTAACCTTCCCACTCGGGTTCAAAGGGTGTGACGTTGACGATGATGCCGCAGCGCGCGTAGGTGCTTTTGCCCAGGCAGATGGTCAGGATGTTGCGCGGGATGCGGAAGTACTCCACCGTACGCGCCAGGGCAAAACTGTTGGGCGGGATGATGCAGACATCACTTTCGATGTCGACAAAACTCTTGGGGTCGAACGCCTTGGGGTCCACCACCGTGCTGTAGATGTTGGTGAAGACCTTGAATTCCGGTGCGCAGCGGATGTCGTAGCCGTAACTGCTGGTGCCGTAGCTGACCAGCTTGCGCCCGTCCGGCGCCTGGCGCACCTGACCCGGCTCGAACGGGTCAATCATCTGGTGCTTCTGCACGTATTCAATAATCTGCCAGTCGGCAAGCAAGCTCATGGGTGGTGACTCGGGTGGTGGCAGGAGGGTCGCAAGGGCTTGCGCCGCTGTATCCATTCTAGGCAAGGGCTTGGTAAGCATTTGCAAAGCCTGGGCAGCGGTACAAGCGGTACACACAGAGCACTGCGGCGGGGCGAGGGCGTAAGGCCAGACACGGCGAGTGCGAAGCAAGTTACCCTTGAGGGTCAGACACGCTTTGCGCTGCGGTCAGCCCCGTTTTGACCACCTGACCCGCACCCTTCAAGACCCTGAAGCGAGAACCCCATGGCCAGTCCGTTCCGCCCTGCGCTGCCCCTGTTGCAGCAATACGCCGATTACCACCGTGACCGCCGCAACATCGCCACCCATCTGGTAGGGGTGCCGATGATCGTGTTTGGCGTCTGCGTGCTGCTGTCCAGGCCCGAGCTGGGCGTTGCCGGCATCATGTTGACACCGTTGTCCCTGGTGTTTGCGCTGGCCGCAGCGTGGTACCTGAGCCGAGGCAGCCTGGCGATCGGTTTGGCCACCACCGCAGCGGTTGGACTGCTGGCAACGCTGGCGCAACCCATGGCCGACGGCAGCACCACGCGGTGGCTGGCCTGGGGACTGGGCAGTTTTGTCGTGGGCTGGATCATCCAGGCCATAGGCCACTACTACGAAGGCCGCAAACCGGCCTTTTTCGACGACGTCGTAGGGCTGCTGGTCGGGCCGATGTTTGTGGTGTTGGAAGCAGGCGCCATGCTGGGCCTGTTCAAGACCTTGACGGCGCAAGTGGAGGAACACGCCGGCCCCACGGTGCTGCGCGACCTGGCGCATCCGCAAGCGCATTAGCCCGCCATGACAGTTTCAATCAGCAAGCCCGCACAACCCGGACCTTCGCCATTGGCCAGTGGCAACGAACTGCCCGTGGCGCAGGCTCAATCGGCCATGGCTGCCGCGCTGACTCTCGTGGTGGACAGCGAAACCGTGACCTTGCCCCAGGCCCTGGGGCGTGTGCTGCACCAGGATCTGATTTCGCCCATCAACGTGCCGGCACATGACAACTCAGCCATGGACGGTTATGCCTTTGCGGGCGCATCGTTGCAGCCCGGTGTCGAAACCGTGCTGCAGGCGCTACCGCACACGGTGTTTGCCGGCGCTCCGTACCTGGGCGCGGTGCCTGCAGGCCATTGCCTGCGCATCATGACCGGCGCTGTCATGCCTGCCGGCCTGGACACCGTGGTGCCCATCGAACTGTGCCGTGTGAATGACAACACCGTCAGCGTCGCGGCCGATGTGTTGAAGTCGGGCGAAAACCGCCGCAAGGCCGGCGAAGACCTGGCCCAGGGTTCGGCCGCGCTGGCCGCTGGCCACTGGCTGCGGCCAGCCGACCTGGGGCTGGCGGCATCACTGGGTTTTGCGCAGCTCACGGTCCGGCGGCGCTTGCGTGTGGCCTTGTTTTCCACGGGCGACGAGTTGCGCTCGCCCGGCGAACCGCTGGAGCCCGGCTGCATCTATGACAGCAACCGGTTTTCGCTGCTGGGTGCCCTGGCGCGCCTGGGCGTGGTGGTCACCGACCTGGGGCTGGTGCCCGACAACGAAGCGGCCTTGCAGGCTGCCTTCAACACCGCCGTGGACCAGTGCGACGCCGTCATCACCAGCGGTGGCGTGAGCATGGGCGACGCCGACTACACGCGCCAGATGCTGGCGCAGATGGGCGACGTGGCCTTCTGGAAAGTGGCCATGCGCCCGGGTCGGCCCTTTGCCTTCGGGACGCTGCGTTCCGCGCGGGGCAACACGGCCACCCTGTTTGCCTTGCCGGGCAATCCAGTGGCAGCGCTGGTGACTTTTTATGCCCTGGCGCAGCCGGCCTTGCGCCTGATGGCCGGCGCCGCACCGCAGCCCCAGCCCGTGTTGCGGGCCCGCAGTGTCGCGGCCATACGCAAACGCCCGGGTCGTACGGAATATCAGCGTGGTCGCGTCACACAAGGTGAAGATGGCCAGTGGCACGTGGCATTGACCGGCGCGCAGGGCGCCGGCATCCTGCGCAGCATGAGCCAGGCCAACGCGCTGGTGGTGCTGGGCCACGACCAAGGGTCGGTGGCCGCCGGTGACGCGGTGGAAGTCTGGTTGTTCGACGGCCTGGTCTGACCCGTCCTGTGCCGGGTTCTGACCAGCCCGTGCTTGTGCCGCTTGTTGGCTCAGCCGGCCACGATGCGAACCGGCGGCCGCTGCGCTTCGGGCTCGCTGTCAAAGCGGTCAAAACCGCAATAACACAGGAAGTGCCGGTTGGCGGCGCGCCCGAACAGCGTCATGCCCAGCTTGGCCGCCAGTTCGTGACCCATGGCGGTGACGCCATTGCGCGAGACCACGATGGGCACCCCCAGCTGAGCGGCTTTCATCACCATCTCGCTGGTCAAGCGCCCGGTGGTGTAGAAGGCCTTGTCGGCGCCGACTACACCGTGCATGGACATCCAGCCGGCGATGGTGTCGATGGCATTGTGGCGGCCCACGTCCTCGACAAACATCTGCATCTCAGCGGTGTTGCCCTGCAACTTGAACAGCGCGCAGCCGTGCACGGACCCGGCCTTGCGGTGGATGCTGTCCTGCTGGCGCATGGTTTCCAGCATGCGATGCAAGGTGCTCTGGCTGATGCGCGCCTGGGCGGCGGTGGGCAACTGCACCGTGTGCAACTGCGTCATCACATCGCCAAACACCGTACCCTGGCCACAACCGGTGGTGACCACGCGGTGCGCGGTCTTGTCTTCAATGTCCCTGACGCCGTGGCGGGTGCGCACCGCAGCGGCTGAAACGTCCCAGTCGACCGTGACGGACTCGACCTCGGTGACGTCGATCACCAGACGCTGGTTGCGCAGGTAGCCCAGCACCAGCAGTTCGGGCATCTCGCCCAGCGTCATCAGCGTGACCAGTTCACGCTTGTCGACAAACACTGTCAGCGGCCGCTCGGCCGGAATATGGATGTTTCGGCGAGCGCCGTACTCGTCCAGCACCTGAATCTCGCGCAGCAGTTCGCAACGGGCCTGCGTGAGGCGCGGCGCGCCTGCCACCACGGCTTGCCGGCTTTGCGGCGCCAGAGGCACTGTCTGAGGATCGTTCAATGAAGACATGGCAGAAGGCCGCAACGGCGGCCCGTGTTTACTTCTTGGCTTTGGTCGCGGCAGGCGCAGACTGTGCCGCAACAGCTGCACCCAAAGGACCGGGGTCGACACAGGCCGCGGCCGCAGGATCAGCCGGTTTCACGGCCTTGCCATTTTTCTTGGCCTGCTCAAAATAAACAGCCGCCACCCGATCGCTGACCAGGCACAGCTTGTAAGCCGCCACCTTGCCGCCATGGGCGGCCTTGATGGCTGCTTCGGCCGCCTTGGCCTTGGCCTCGTCGCTCGGCGGTGCCAGTTTGGCCAGCGCAGGCCCGGTCAACAGCAGGGCCGTGCACAGCGCCAGAAATTTGGTTTGCGTCATATTGCAGCTTCCTTGAAATCGAGCCATCGATACAGCACCCGGCATCAGGCCTGCGGTGAAGCCTGGCCCACGGTGGTGGATGCCGGCACGGCCTGCCCCGACCGCTGAGCCGGGATCTTGCCGGCCTTGATGTCGTCATACCACCACT
>JAHECB010000042.1 GCA_024641925.1 Betaproteobacteria bacterium | reverse complement strand
GGGGCAGCGCCGGCGCTGCTGTGTCGCTGCGTGCCCTGGGCGGCACCTTGGGCATTCTGCAGTCCGACCCCCAGGCCTTCCTGCAAGGTCAGGCGGCTTCGGCCGACGGTGTCGACACGGCGTTCGAAGCCCATGTGCAGTCGCTGATCGACGCCCGCGCCCAAGCCAAACAGGCGCGTGACTTTGCCCGGGCCGACAGCATTCGGGCTGAATTGACGGCACTGGGTGTGGCGCTGAAAGATGCGGCCACGGGCACGACCTGGGTTCGGGCATAAGCCATGCCGAGCAACCCTCGCAATGCCGCTGCGGCGGCTGCAGAACCTGCGGTCGAACAGGCCACTGCCGGGCAGGACAAGGCGGAGTTCGCCACTCCAGCCTATTGGGATGAAGCCTGCAGCCACTTGGTCAAGCGCGACCGTGTGCTGAAAAAGATGATTCCCAAGTTTGGGCAGGCGCGCTTGAACAGCCGCGGTGATGCCTTCACCACCTTGGCGCGATCCATCGTGGGGCAGCAGATCTCGGTGAAGGCCGCGCAGAGCGTCTGGGACAAGCTGCTGACATCACTGGATGCTGCAGGCAGTGCAGGCAGCCTGCCGCTCAAGCCCGAGCGGCTGCTGCGCCAGGCCCCTGAAGACCTGCGTGCCGCCGGCCTGTCGATGCGCAAGGCAGAATACCTTCATGACCTGGCCCTGCACTTTGATGGTGGCCAGGTGCATGTGGACCACTGGTCGCAGATGGACGACGAGACCATCATTGCCGAGCTGGTGGCCATTCGGGGCATCGGGCGCTGGACAGCCGAGATGTTCCTGATGTTCCACCTGATGCGCCCCGACGTGCTGCCACTGGACGACCTGGGCCTGGTCAAGGGCGTGAGCCTGAGCTACTTCAGCGGCGAGCCCGTTTCACGTGCCGAAGTGCGTGAACTCGGTGTCGGCTGGTCTCCTTTCCGATCCGTGGCCACTTGGTATATTTGGCGCAGCCTCGACCCGCTGCCTGTGGAGTATTGATTTGTCCAAAAGACACTTCCTCGAGTTTGAACAGCCCATCGCTGAGCTGGAATCGAAGATCGACGAGTTGCGGTATGTGCAAAGCGAATCGGCCGTGGACATCTCAGATGAGATCCAGCGCCTGAGCCAGAAAAGCCAGCAACTGGCACGTGAAATCTATTCCAGTCTGACGCCCTGGCAGGTGACGCAGATTGCGCGCCACCCGCAGCGCCCGTACACGCTGGACTACGTCCGCGAAGCCTTTACCGACTTCCAGGAACTGCACGGCGACCGCCACTTTGCCGACGACCTGTCCATCGTCGGCGGCTTGGCGCGCTTCAATGGCCAGCCCTGCATGGTGCTGGGCCACCAGAAAGGCCGCGACACCAAGGAGCGCACACAGCGCAACTTCGGCATGTCGCGACCCGAGGGCTACCGCAAGGCGCTGCGCCTGATGAAGCTGGCGGAAAAATTCGGCTTGCCGGTTTTCACCTTTGTCGACACGCCCGGGGCCTATCCCGGCATCGGCGCCGAACAGCGCGGCCAGTCCGAGGCCATCGGCCGCAACATCTTCGAGATGGCCCAGCTTGAGGTGCCCATCATCAGCACCATCATCGGCGAAGGCGGCTCGGGTGGCGCCCTGGCCATCGGGGTGTGTGACCAGATGCTGATGCTGCAGTTTTCGGTGTATTCCGTCATCTCGCCCGAAGGCTGCGCGTCCATTCTGTGGAAGTCGGCCGAACGTGCGTCTGAAGCCGCCGAGGCGCTGGGCATCACGGCTCACCGTTTGAAGGCGCTGGGCGTCATCGACAAGATCGTCAACGAACCCGTGGGCGGTGCGCACCGCGACATCCCCTGGATGGCCGCGCAGCTCAAGCGTGCGCTGGGCGATGCGCTGCGGCAGACGGCCGACCTGAAGCCCGCGGAGCTGGTCAAGCGACGCTACGACCGTCTGCGCGCCTACGGCCGCTTCAGCGACAGCAAGGAACGCTGAGCATGTCGGTGCGCCGGGTCGCGGTGGCCGCCAGCGGCGGCCGCGACTCCAGCGCCTTGCTGCACTGCACCGCCCGCCTGGCGGCGAACAGCGGCATCGAGGTCGTGGCGCTGCATGTGCACCACGGTTTGTCAAACGCAGCCGATGAATGGCTGAAGCGCGTCCGACAACAGGCGCGCAGCTGGGGCGCGGCCTTCATGGCCCATCGAGTGCAGCAGCGCCCGCAGCCCGGCGACAGTGTTGAAGCCTGGGCGCGCCGCTTGCGTTACAGCGCCTTGGCGACCATGGCACAGGAAGCCGGTTGCACGACGGTGCTGCTGGCGCACCACCGGCGGGACCAGGCAGAGACCTGGCTGTTGCAGGCACTGCGCGGTGCCGGTGCCGCAGGATTGTCGGCAATGCCCCGCGAGGTGCAGCGTGACGGCCTGACCTGGTGCCGTCCGTGGCTGGACCAGCCCCACGATGCCATCGAAGCCTATGCTGCCCGACACCGTCTGCGTTTTGTGGACGACGACAGCAATGCCGATCCACGCTACCTGCGCAACCGGCTACGGCTGCAGGTCATGCCCAGCTTGCTAGCGGCGTTTCCCGACGCCGAGCGCAGCCTGATCGCCGCGGCGGGGCATGCACAGTCTGCTCGCGCCCTGGCCGATGAGCTGACCCGGCTCGACCTGCCGCCTTTGCTGGACGCGGAACAGGCGCTGAATGCGGCAGCCTGGTCACAACTGCCACCGGCGCGGCGCAGCAATGCGCTGCGAGCCTGGTTGGCGCAGACCCTGGCGCGCGGCGCGCCCGACACGCTGGTGCAGCGCCTTCAGGTCGAGTTGCCATTGACACTGCGCAGCACCCGCCAGCGAAGCGGCCAATGGCCATGTCCTGGCGGCATCTTGACGCTGTATCGCGGCTGGCTGCAACTGCAAACGGCAGTGCCCGCTGCAGGCGCCCCACCTGGGGCCCTGGCCGGAATGTCTGCACAGGACGTGATGGTTATGGACCTCGCCCGAGTCGGGCGACACGCCGTTCCCGCGTGGGGCGGTGCGTTTGATGTCGGCATGGCGCAGGGCGCGGGTCTGCCATCCACGGTCCTGCGGCAGGTACAACTCAGGGCCCGCCAAGGGGGCGAGCTTTTTGCGCTGCGCGAAACGGCGCCGGCCAGGCGCCTGAAGAAGCAGTACCAGTCAGCAGGTGTTCCCCCGAGCAGCCGCACAGGGCCGCTGTTGTGGTCAGCAGATGGCCGACTGCTGTACGTGCCCGGGCTGGGCGTGCAGGCCGAGGCCTTGTCGCCCAGCGGCCAGGCCCTGCGCAGCGTGCAGTGGGTACCCGGCGCAGCAGACTGAAGTTGCTGCGGCTAACCATTGCGGGCTGCCACCCGCTAAAATCATCGGTTTGCCCGTCAGCGGCCCGCAGCAGGTTCACCACAACATGGCTTTGATTGTTCACAAGTACGGCGGCACCTCGATGGGCTCGACCGAGCGCATTCGCAACGTGGCCTTGCGGGTGGCCAAGTGGGTTCGTGCGGGGCATCAACTGGTGGTGGTGCCTTCGGCCATGAGTGGCGAGACCAACCGCCTGCTGGCCCTGGCCAAGGAGCTGATGCCGCAAGCTGACGGCCCCGAGGCGCTGCGGGAACTCGACGCCCTGGCCGCCACCGGCGAACAGGTGTCGGTGGGCCTGCTGGCCCTGGCCCTGCAGGCGCAAGGTGTGCCTGCTGTCAGCTATGGCGGCTGGCAGGTGCCGATCCGCACCGATTCGGCCTTTGGCAAGGCCCGTATCGACAGCATCGACGACACGCGCGTGCTGGCCGACCTGGCCGCGGGCCGGGTGGTCATCATCACGGGCTTTCAAGGTATGGACCCCGATGGCCACGTCACCACCCTGGGCCGTGGCGGTAGCGACACCTCGGCGGTGGCCGTGGCAGCGGCCTTGAAAGCGCACGAATGCCTGATCTACACCGACGTGGACGGCGTTTACACCACCGACCCACGCATCGTGCCCGAGGCACAGCGCCTGACCACCATCAGCTTTGAAGAGATGCTGGAAATGGCCAGCCTGGGCAGCAAGGTGCTGCAGATCCGATCGGTGGAATTTGCGGGCAAATACCGTGTGCCCCTGCGTGTGCTGTCCAGTTTCACGCCGCCGGATATCGACCTGGACGAAGAGGCCCGCTCGGGCACGCTGATCACTTTTGAGGAAGACGAAAAAATGGAAAGAGCTGTGGTCTCGGGCATTGCCTTCAACCGTGATGAAGCCAAGGTCAGCGTACTGGGCGTGCCCGACAAGCCGGGTATTGCGTACCAGATCCTGGGGCCGGTGGCTGACGCCAACATCGACATCGACGTCATCATCCAGAACGTTTCACACAGTGGCCGCACCGATTTTTCGTTCACCGTGCACCGCAACGACTACGCCCGCACCATGGCACTGCTGCAGTCGCAGGTGCTGCCGGCAACAGGTGCTGAAAGCGTCAGTGGCGACCCCAAGATCTGCAAGGTGTCCATCGTCGGCATTGGCATGCGCAGCCACGTGGGCGTGGCCAGCACGATGTTCCGCACGCTCAGCGAAGAGAGCATCAACATCCAGATGATCAGCACCAGCGAGATCAAGACCAGCGTCGTGCTCGACGAAAAGTACATGGAACTGGCGGTTCGTGCCTTGCACAAGGCCTTTGGCCTGGAGCAACCCGCAGCGGTGTGAAAACGCGGCCGTATTCATCCGCTGGAATGCCCTGCAGTTCGGGCTAGAATGCAGAGCTTCGCCGGAGTCGTGACCGAGTGGCCGAAGGTGCTCCCCTGCTAAGGGAGTATGTGGGCAAAACCTGCATCAAGGGTTCGAATCCCTTCGACTCCGCCAAGTCTTCAGTTCAAGGGGTATCCCCAGGAACTTCCGAGGATTTGAACCCTTCAACGATGTGCCGGCCACCATGGCTTTGGTGGGTGGGCTTTGGTCGCGCCGGGTAGGCGTTTCCGGGTTTGATGCGTGGCCCTGCGGTGCGGGGCCTTTTTTGTTGGGCGTGCCTTATCGCAGCCTCGGCGGTCAACGGCGGTTCGGGCGTGCGTTCGAGGGCGCGACCCCGGTCGCTGCTGCAAATGTCCCGAGCACGCCCTGGCGCATGGCCTGCTTTCAGGGCCAGTCAGGCGAATGAGTTTGTGCAAGTGCGGACAGGCAAAGCGGGCATGCACCCGGAAACGCCCTGCCACTGCGGAACATGCCGTAGCCTAGACTATGGTTCTACGCTATATTGAACCGAGTCCTGTAGGCGTCGTGCCGCGGGGTTCTCGTTTTAACGCCACTAAGAAAGCCAGATCGGAAGTCTCATGAGCAGCGTACAACAGAAACTTTCCCGTGTTCGCAAACCGCGTGTGCACATCACGTACGACGTCGAAACCGACGGCGCCGCCATCGTGCGCGAGTTGCCCTTCGTCGTGGGTGTGATGGGCGACTACGCCGGCGACCCGACCACGCCGATCAAGCCGCTGGCCGAACGCAAGTTTGTGCAGATCGATCGCGACAACTTCAACGACGTGATGGCCCGGGTGGCGCCCGGTTTGAACATCAAGGTCGACAACACTTTGGCCGGTGACGACAGCCAGATGGCCGTTGATCTCAAGTTCAAGTCCATGGACGACTTCGACCCCGCCAAGGTCGCACAGCAGGTGCCGGCCTTGAAGGCCATGCTGGACACCCGGGCCCGCTTGCGTGACCTGGTCAGCAAGGCTGACCTTTCTGAAGAACTGGAAGGCCTGCTGGAAGACGTCCTGCAGGACAAATCGAAGCTGGACTCCTTGTCCGCTGAGCTCGGCATCAAAAAATCGGAAGGCTGATCGCATGGCAACGAAGGACTCCACCCAAGGCGCCGCAGCAGCGGTCACCACCACCGAAGACGCGCCTGCCGGCCTGCTGGACCAGGTGCTGGGTGCTACCAAGCAGACCGAGCGCGACCGCGCCGAAGAACTGATCCGCGCGTTGACCGAAGAGGCGCTCAAGGGCACCGTCACCTTCGATCGCAACCTGGTGGTCACGTTTGACCGGGCCATTGCCGAGATCGATCGCAAGGTGTCGGAACAGCTGAACAAGATCATGCACCACGAGCGCTTCCTGAAGCTCGAGGGCAGCTGGCGCGGCCTGAACTACCTGGTGATGAACAGCGAAACCGGCACCAGCCTGAAGATCCGCATGCTGCAGATGTCCAAGAAGGAACTGGGCAAGGATCTGCAGAAAGCGGTCGAATTCGACCAGAGCCAGCTGTTCAAGAAGATCTACGAAAACGAATTCGGCACGCCCGGCGGTGAACCCTATGGCGCGCTGATCGGTGACTACGAGTGGACCAAGCACCCCGACGACGTCGAGACGCTGAAGCTGGTGTCCAACGTGGCAGCGGGTGCGTTTGCGCCGTTCATCTCGGGTGTGGGTGCCGGCATGTTCGGCTTCGACAACTGGAGCGAACTGTCCAAGCCGCGTGACCTGGCCAAGATCTTCGAAACCGCCGAATACGCCAAGTGGCGTGGCTTCCGCGAATCCGAGGATTCACGGTTTGTTTCGCTGGTGATGCCCCGTGCGCTGTCACGGGTACCTTATGGCGCCGCCACCAAGCCCGTGGAAGAGTTTGCCTACGAAGAAGCGCCCGTAAACGCTGATGGTTCGGCCAAGGCCATGGATCACGACGATTACTGCTGGATGAACGCAGCTTACGTGATGGGCGCACGCCTGACGGATGCTTTTGCCCAGTACGGGTTCTGCACCGCCATTCGCGGCGCCGAAGGCGGTGGCAAGGTCAGTGACCTGCCCACCCATACGTTCACCTCCGACGATGGAGACGGTGACGCCAAGTGCCCGACGGAAATCGGTATCACCGACCGGCGCGAGGCCGAGTTGTCGAACCTGGGCTTCCTGCCTTTGGTGCACTACAAAAACACCGACTACGCGGTATTTTTCGGTGCCCAATCCACGCAGTCGCCCAAGAAGTACGACCGTCCGGATGCGACGGCCAACGCTGCCATCTCGGCACGCCTGCCTTACATCATGGCCACCAGCCGCTTTGCGCACTTCCTGAAAGTGATGGCGCGCGACAAGATCGGTTCGTTCATGGAGGCGTCCGACTGCGAGTCGTGGCTGAACCGCTGGATCGAAGGCTACGTCAACCCCATGGAAGGGGCCGGCCAGGAAGCCCGCGCCAAGTACCCTTTGCGTGAAGCGCGGGTCGAGGTCAAGGAAATTCCCGGCAAACCCGGCTCCTACAACGCGGTGGCCTATCTGCGCCCCTGGTTGCAGATGGAAGAACTGACCACCTCGATGCGTATGGTTGCGCGCATCCCGCAGAAGGCCTGACGCGCGCGCCTTGCGCCAGGCGATGGCGGACGTGCAACCCGAGGGTCTTCGGCACGCCGTCTTCGCCGGGCGGTTTACGGGCGATCGGCCCGCAGCTTCGCTGTTGGCCGATTTTGTAGCGACCCCAGAACCGCGGCGTCTCCTGTCGTGGTGGCTTGGTGGCCAGGAACTGGCTGTGTTGCAAGACCAGCCCGATCGAGCGGACCGGGCTGCGCGCTTGCGCGCCAGTCTGGACCGCGACATCGTGATGCTCGACGCTATGATCTCGGTGCAACTGGATGCTGTGTTGCACCACCCCAGACTGCGCCGTCTTGAGGGCTCCTGGCGAGGCTTGCAGGGCCTGATTGACCGACTGCCCCGGGCCGGTGCTCGTGTTCGTGTCAAGCTGCTGCACGCACGCTGGGCCGAAGTCTGCCGTGACATCGAGCGCGCGCTCGAGTTTGATCAGAGTCACCTCTTCCGAAAGATTCACGAAGAGCAATTCGGCATGGCCGGCGGCGAACCCTTCAGCCTGATTGCGGCTGACTACGAGATTCGGCACCGCCCGGGGCCGGCACATCCCACCGATGATCTGGGTGCGCTTTCGGGTCTGGCGGGCATCGCTGCGGCGTCCTTTTCGCCCATGGTCTTTGGCGCTGCGCCCGAGTTGCTGGGCATGGCGACCTTTGCCGACATGGCGCCCAGTTTCGACCCCGCGGCAGCGTTGCAGGATCTGGACCATCAGCGGTGGCGACAAAGCGGAACACAGGAAGACATGCGCTTCATCGGCTTGGTCCTGCCCAGGGTGTTGGCGCGTGCGCCTTGGCCCGACGACGGTAGCAGGGCCGACGGCTTCCGCTTTCATCACCTTTGCCGAAGCGCTGAAGAACGCGTGTGGACCAGCCCGGTTTATGGTTTTGCCGCCGTGGCCATGCGTGCTTTCGAGCGCTATTCCTGGCCCGGTGATATCCGTGGTGCCGGGTTTGACGAAGAGGCTGTAGGGGGTGTGCTCGACGATTTGCCGTTTGATCGATTCCCCTCCGATCTGCGCCACGAGGCGCCCGCGCGGGCGCCGCTGGAGGTGGCTTTGACCGATGTGCAGGAACACCGCCTGAGCGAGGCGGGCTTGATTCCGCTGGCTGCGCTGGATGGTCTGGCCGACGCGTGTTTTGGCGCCTTGCCGTCGCTGCACAAACCCCCTCGCATGAGCACGGCGGTGGCGGATGCCAATCAGCGTGTCTCGGCACAACTGAACACGCTGATGTGTGTCAGCCGCTTTGCCCACTGCGTGAAGTTGATGGGGCGCGACATGATCGGCAGTTTCATGGATCCGCAAGACGTGCAGTTGCGCCTGCAGAAATGGCTGCAGGGTTTCATTGGCGGTGCGGGCCTGGCCAGCATCGACTCGACCGCACGCTACCCTTTGCTGGACGCCCAGGTTGAGGTGCGTGAGCGCCGAGGTGCCCCTGGCGTCTTCAACTGCACACTGCACCTGAAGCCGCACCACCAGCTTGATGAGGTCGGTGCATCGTTTCGACTGGTGACGGAATTTTCCCAGCGCTCGGCTGCCGTCTGACATATCCCGACAACCCTAAGGACCCTTCCCATGACCACAGCAGGTGACGCACTTCGTGCTGGCGACATTGCCGGCGCACTCGCAGCCGCGACCGCGGCTGTCAAGGCCGCACCGACCGACGCCGACGCGCGCTGGCTGATGTCTGAAATACTCTTGCTCAGCGGTGACGCCGAGCGAGCAGACCGCATGCTGGACGCCGCAGCGCTTCATGAGCCCAACCCCGCGGTGCTGGAGTTTCGCAAGCTTTTGCGTGCCGAAGTGGTGCGTACCCAGGTCCTGCGCGAGGGCAGGGCGCCCAAATTCCAGGGCGATGACGCGACGCCAGCACAGCGCGCTGCTTTGCAGGCGCGCATGCTGCTGCGCCTGGGCGATGTGGCCGCCGCCAACGAAGCTGCCGCCCTGCTCGAAGAGACGCGGCCGCGCTCGCCAGGCCGGCTGGAGGCCGCCGACGGTACGCAGGTGCCGTTTGATGACTTTCGGGACGCCGACGACCTGTGGGCTTCCGAGATCGAGGTACTGACTGCCGCGGGTGATCACCTGCTGGTACCCGTCTCACGCCTGCGATCCTTGAGCTTTGACCCGCCCCGGCGCACGCGTGACCTGGTCTGGCGCCGTTGCACCATCGACTTGAAGGACGGCACCGAAGGCCTTGTTTATGTGCCGGCGCTGTATGCCGGCGCAGCGCCCGAAACAGACGATGCGATGCGGCTGGGCCGCGCTACCGACTGGACCGACCCTGCAGACGGGCCGGTGCGTGGCCGCGGGCAGCGCATGTTCATCGTGGGCGAGGACATGCTGCCCATCACCGAGCTCGCCACGGTGGTGTTCGATTGAGCTCGTCGCCAAACGGCGCGGGCGGTACACGAAACGGCGCTCAGCGTGCACAGTTGCCCCTGCTGGACCGGCTGCTCGACGCCGATCCCAAAACACCTGATCGGCCTGAGCCCAACGCGGGCGAGGCACTGGAGCTGTTGCACATGGCGGTGCGCCGTGACCTGGAGGCCCTGCTGAATGCGCGGCGACGCAGGCGCCCGCTGCCGCCTTTGCTGACCGAACTGACCAGTTCCCTGGTCAACTATGGTGCGCCCGACCCGACATCGGGGGCTTATGCCGTGCCGGCTTTGCGCGCCGGGCTTGCTGACGAGGTGGACGCCGCCATCCGCCGTTTCGAGCCCCGGCTGACCCGGGTATCCGCGGTCTTGCTGGGTGATACCGACGATCTGGGTGGTGCCTTGCGTTTGCGCGTCGAAGCCGTGCTGCGGGCCGATACGGTGCTGGAGCCCGTCAGTTTCGAGACGCTGATGGAACCGGTGACACGCGACGTCACGGTGCGCGAGGCCTGACGCCCATGGCCGACGAACTCCTGCCGTACTACAACCGCGAACTGGCTGCGATACGCAAGCTGGCGGGTGAGTTTGCCGCGGCCAACCCGAAGGTTGCCGGGCGCCTGCGACTGAATGCCGACGTGGTGGACGATCCCCATGTCGAACGTCTGCTGGAAGGGGTTGCATTCCTCGCGGCGCGGGTTCAGCACCGGCTGGATGACGAAGCGCCAGCGTTGTCGGACGCCTTGCTGGAGCTCCTGTGCCCGCATCTGCTGGCGCCAGTGCCGTCCATGACCACCGTCATGCTGCTGCCCAAGCCCGAAGCCAAGGGTGTTTCGCGTGTTGCGCGGGGCACCACGTTGCAGACGCAGCCGGTGCGGGGCGAGGTGCTGACCTACCGCACCTGCCATGAAACGCTGTTGTGGCCAGTGTCCATCAGCAAGGCCAAGCTGGCCGGATTGCCCATCCAGGCGCCATCCAACCCCATGGCGCCGCAGGCGGTTGCTGTGTTGCGTCTGAGTCTGGTCACCAGCCAGCCCGACCTGCGGTTTTCAGAGCTGGGTGTCGACCGCTTGCGCATCCACCTGGGCGGGGGCAGTGCAACAGCGGTGCAGTTGCTGGAGCTGTTGTGTACGTCGACTTTGTCAATCGGCCTGGCCGATGGCGCTGACGACGCCCGGCCCACATTCTTGCCGCGCGAAGCACTGGTGCAGGTCGGCTTTGAGACCGAAGAAGCGGCGTTGCCCTGGCCGCAACGGGCATTCACAGGGCAACGTTTGCTGACGGAGTACTTTGCGTTTCCGGACAAGTTCTTGTATCTGGAGATTTCCGGGCTTGAAGCGCGCACCATGGTGCACAACCGCGATTCGATGGAGATTTTCATCTACCTGTCGCGCAGCAGCGCCGAGCTGGAGCGCAGCGTCAGTCAGAACAACTTCGTGCTCGGCGCAACGCCCGTGGTCAACCTGTTCGAGCAGCCCGCGGAGCCCGTGGCGCTGGACGGCACCAAGACAGAGTGGCTGGTGGTGCCCGACGCGCGCCGCCCGACAGCGCTGGAGGTCTACGCCATTGAGGCCGTGCGCTTCAGTCGACCGGACGCGCCGCTGCCTCGCCGGGTGCCGCATTTCCAGCGCTTGCGCCATGACGAACGCGGCGAGGCCGGCGTCGAAGACTTGAGCTGGTTGACGGCGCGCCGGCCTGCCCCCGCCAGTCTGGGCGGCACCGAGACCTGGCTGATGCTGCGCGACCCCCAGTTCGACCCCGCCGTGCCCGCCGACGGCGTGCTCAGCATCGACACCTTGTGCTGCAACCGCGATCTGCCCTCGCTGTTGCCCTTTGGCGGCGACCAGCCCGTACTGCGCATCACCGACCCGGCGGCCCCGGCTTCCGGCGCGGTTTGCCTGGCACCGCCCACGCCCACGTTGCGGCCGCAGCTGCAGGAACGCAGCGGCTGGCGATTGGTCTCGCATCTGGCGCTGAACCATCTGGGCATCACGGGTGGACCGCAAGCGGCGCTGGCGTTGCGTGAAATGCTGCGTCTGCATGACCTGCGGGGCACGGCAGAGACCAACCTGGCCTTGAACGGCCTTGTGTCCGTCGAGTCCACGCAGGGAGTGGCCCGCCTTCCGGGTGTTCGCCCCGGCAGTTTTGCCCGGGGTGTGGACTTGGTGCTGACCTTTGAATCGCAGGCCTGGACGGCGGGTGGTTTGTATCTTCTGGCCAGCGTGCTGGAGCGATTTTTTGCCTTGCAGGTGTCCATCAATGGTTTTGTTCGGACCTCGGTGCAGCTGCGCGGACGCAGCGGCAACGTCGCCACCTGGCCTGCTCGCAGTGGCACGCGGGTGCTGCTGTGACGGCCGATGATGCCGCGCCGGGTGGTTCGCCGGCGGACGCGCCCAGGCCTTCCGACGGGCCGCAGCCATCTGTCACCGATGTGCCCGCAACACCAGCGGCAGCCGGGCCCCAGGCGCTGACGCCGTTGCAGCGGCTGGAGCGCGAACCGACGCGCTTCGCCATCGATCAGGCTGCCGCCGTGCTGGCGCCAGGGGTTGATCCGGTCGACATCCATTACCGCACCACAGCCCGGCTGGGGTCCCCAGGCGGTGAGGTGACCCGCGCGCGGACCGACAGCGCAGAGTTGCAGACGCCGACCTTCGGCCTGATCGGTCCCGGAGGGGTATTGCCGCGTCATTACAGCGCGCTGGTTGACGCCGAATTGCGTCAGCGGTCGACCGCGCTGCACTCATTCTTTGACCTGCTGGCGCGCCGCTTCACGGGCTTGTTTGTCAAGGCAGGCGCCAAGAGCCGCCCCCATCGTGACCAGGGGCAGGCCGAACAAATACAGGCCGCGCTGGTCGGCCTGGGCACCCCCCATCTGGCACCGGCGCTGTCGACGCCCTTGCCCGCAGTGCTCTATCACGCTGGCGAACTGGCTTCACGCACCCGCAGCGCGGAGCGTCTGCGCGGCATGCTTTCCGAAGAAGCCGGCACGGACGTGCGCATAGTCGAATTTGCGGGCACCTGGGTGCGTTTGCCCCGCAGCGAACAGTCGCGTCTGGCGGCTCCAGGGCAGCCCGGCCGGTATGTTCAGTTGGGCGTGGATCTGGTGCTGGGCGCCCAGCACTGGGATCCGCCGGCACGCTTTCTGGTCCAGTTGGGGCCGTTGAACTTGCGCGAATTTGAAGCCCTGTTGCCGGGCACCGCGATGCACCAGCGCTTGGTGGAGCTGATCCGCCTGCATGTCGGGTCGGATCAGGACTTTGCCTTCAACCCCGCATTGCACGCTGCGGCGGTGCCGGCACTTCAGTTGGGTGCAGGCCCTTCGGCGTCGACCCGCTTGGGCTGGACAAGCTGGTTGACGTCGCCGCACACGCGTCAAAGGCCCGCACGGCAGGCCATCCTGCAGCCGCAGAGCCCCTGATCAACCGACCACATCGCCCGCCGACAGCCGGGCAGGAGAGAAAGAACAATGACGAACCCCACAGCCTGGTCGCGTGGCTATCCGGTCAGCGAGGTGTATCCACCCTCGTGGCACGATTTCCAGTCACCTGCGCACCTGCACCTGGTTTGTGCGCTCATGGGTGTGACCTGGGAGGTGAGTGCGGACACCCCGATGTCAATTGCGGAAGTGGGCTGCGGCACCGGCTTTACGGCCGCCGTGCTGGCTGCCGGCAACCCCAATGCCGAGGTGATGGGTTTGGACTACAACCCGGCCCACATTGCCGAAGCGCGCAGCTTGGCACGTGCTGCTGGCTTGAAAAACCTGCGCTATCAAGAGGCCGATCTGGCCGAGCTCAGTGACGCCGAACTGGATCGCTTGCCCGAGTTTGACCTGATCACCGTGCACGGTGTCTGGTCCTGGGTGGCCGACCCCGTAAGGGACGGTGTGCTGCGCCTGTTGCGCCGTCGCCTGAAGCCCGGCGGTGTGGCACTGGTCAGCTACAACGCCTTGCCAGCCGCGGCGGGAAGTCTGGGTTTGTCGCGCGTGGCGCGCGGCGCCATGCTGGGTGCAGCAGACAGCATCGATGGCGTGGCTGCAGCCAGCCGAATGGTCGAAAAACTCATCGCAGCCGAAGCCGCGCACCTGCCGCCATCCGGATGGCGCAGGCTTTTCACCGGCGAAGCACCGGGCGCGCGGCCCGGGTATGTGCTTCACGAGTTCTTGACCGAACACTGGCGGCCCTCATTTTTTGCCGACGTGGCGGCGGCCATGGGAACTGCGCGCTGCGAGTTTGTGGGCAGCGCCACCATCGACGAGAACTTTCCGCAGATGTCGTTGTCGCCGGCGCAATGTGCGCTGTGGGACGAAGCGCCTGACGAGGCCGGGCGCCAGATGGTGCTGGACCTGTGCGCACCCCGTGCGTTCAGGCGCGATGTCTACGTGCGCGGCTTGCGCAGAATGCCGCGCGACCCCGCCGTCAGTGCCATCACCCTTGCCTTGGCCACGCACGCCAGCGGCGAGTTTGCACTGAAAACGCAGGCCGGCGTTGCACAGCTGCCCAAGGCCTTGATCGAAGCGGTTCGCGGTGCACTGCTGGACGGTCCCAAGACCATCGCAGCGCTTCGAGCGCTGCCCGGCTGCGGCAAGACGACGCCTTCTGAACTGGTGGCGATGCTGGTGGCTTCCGGCATGGCGGTGCCGGTCTGGCAGACGGCATCCAGCACACCGCAGCACGATCAAGCCGTGGCAACGGCGCGACGGTTCAACGGCCTGGTCGCAGACCGGCACGCGCCACATGGCGTGGGCGCAGGTCGCCTGTCCTTGACCACACCGCATCTTGGCGGCGGACTTGCCGTGTCAGCTTTGGAGCTGGCGGTGGCCAAGCGTGTTGCGCAGGCCGCCGCCGAAGTGCCGGCGGTTGAAATCACCGCGGCTTGGGTGGCCAGCCGGCTGACACCGGAGGGTGCCACGCCACCGCCCGAGATTCTGGAAGAGCTGGTTGCGCGGGTGGCCGAGGTGCTCCATGACAAGCTGCCAGTCTGGCGTTCGCTGGGTTTAGTCTGACCGCAACGCCACCACGCCGGCTGCGCAGTGTCAGGTCTCTGTGCGCATGCCCAGCCGGCTGAGTACGCTGTTGCGGGCCTCCTGATCCGGCATCACCTCCAGCAGCAATTCCGACAATGTCATGCGGCCGCGTCGAACGGCTTCTTCGAGCGTGTACGCCAACGGGGAGTGGGGTTCGGTGCGTCGAAAGTACTCCGCAATGCGGTCCAGTTCGCGCAGGGCGTCTTCTCGGGTCTGCAAGCTGCCGCGTTTGCCGCCGTCACCTGGCGCTGAGGCCGTTGCCGTGCCAGGTGCAGCCTCGTTGGCTGTGTCGTCACGGGCCTCGGCGACCTGCGGCGCGCCGCCCAGGCGCTTGGTGACTGCCAGCACTTGCTCCAGCAACTGCGTCACCTTTCGCAGCGAAGGTGCTTCGCCCTCAAAGCGTTTATCGACCGTTGCCACCATCGACCGCCAGGCCTGCAGGGCAGCCGTTGCTGTCTGCCAGGTTCCACTCAGGAAAGCCTTGTCCAGGCGCGCCTCAGCCTCGAGCGTGGACAACTCGGGGACGCCCGCGGCGTAGCGGGCGTCTCGACGGTCCTCGGGCAGGCCAGCCGTCTGTTCGGCCTGTTCCCATTGGTACAGCCCGAACGGGCTGCCATCGGCGCGGTGAAACAGGGGCAGGCGGCGCAAGGCTTGCATGATGGTGCCATCGGCGCTGCTGCCCGACAGCCCTTCGATGGGCGACGCACGGCCCTCGAGGCCGTCCTCGTCAGGCAGCGGGAAACAGGCCTCCCAGAAGTTGTCGCACAGACCGGTCAGCAGGCTCGCGCCCGCGATGAGTCCCGGCAAGCCGTGCATGCGCACCAGGGCCTCGGTCATCCAGGCCGAGATTTCGAGATCCTTGCTGTGCTGGCTCAGTGCTTCCTGCCCGATGGCCAGCACGTCGCGCCAACCGTCGGGCACCGGGCCTTCGCTGTCATCTTCGGCATCGCGGGAACGCTCTTCAGCGCGCGCCGCGCCGCGTGCATCGCGCAGGCGTTGATAGGGCGAAGTGGCGGAATAATCCTGGCGCAGGTCGACACCAGCGCCCAGGTCGCCAGCCGCCAAGGGTGCCAACAAGGGCGCAAGGTCGATCGGTTCATTCACTGCAAAACTCCCGGCGCTTTCGGCCGCAATTGATGTGAGGTCTGCACGCTCTTTGCGCCAGATGACCACTCATGCGGTATCGGCCGTCGCGCAAACAAACGAACATCGCTGAATGGAAATAATACTTATGGACAGTCGGAAGACTAACCGATATCGTGCCGCAGATCAGGCGCCTCGACACCAAGGCGGAGTGGGGCTGGATTTTGGTGGTTGCATGGATTCAAAGGGTGTTTGCACATGGTAACGGTCGACCTCAAATCGATGGTGGCACGGCTGTCGGACATCGGTCGCCGACAACTCGAAGCTGCTGCGGGCCTGACCCTTTCAAGAAGCCATTACAACGTTGAAATCGAGCACGTACTGCTCAAGCTCATCGAAGCGCCGGGCAGTGACATCGCCGTCATCTTCAACAAGCGCGGTTTGGATGCTGGCCAGGCTGCAGCGCAGTTGACCCGCGCGCTGGACAAGCTGCGCACCGGCAACTCGCGTGCCCCTTCGCTGTCTCCGGACATCGTCAGCTGGCTGCGTGAAGCCTGGCTGATTGCGTCGCTGGAATCCAACGCCGACCGCATCCGCAGTGGTCACATGCTGGCTGCGCTGCTGGCCGACGAAACCCTGGCCCGCACCATGCGTGACAGCTGTCCGGCCTTGTTTGCTTTGCCGGCCGAAGAAGTCCGCCGCAACCTGGCTGACCTGGCTGCAGGCAGCGACGAAGCGCGGCAGGTCGAGAGCAGCGCTGGCGCTGCGGGTGAAGCCGCCGCCCCTGCCGACGGCGCGCCACGCGCTGGCGGCCCGCTGGATCAGTTCTGCACCGACCTGACGGCGCAGGCCAAGGCCGGCAAGATAGACCCCATCCTGGGGCGCGATGCTGAAATTCGCCAGATGGTGGACATCCTGACGCGGCGGCGCCAGAACAACCCCATCCTCACCGGTGAGCCTGGTGTGGGCAAGACGGCTGTGGCCGAAGGCTTGGCGTTGCGCATTGCGGCGGGTGACGTGCCCGACGCCCTGAAGGGCGTCAAGCTGATGTCCTTGGACCTGGGCTTGTTGCAAGCCGGTGCGGGTGTCAAGGGGGAATTCGAGAACCGCCTCAAGGGCGTCATCGATGCGGTGAAGTCTTCCGCGGTGCCCATCGTCATGTTCATCGACGAGGCGCACACCCTCATTGGTGCGGGTGGTCAGGCCGGGCAAAACGACGCTGCCAACCTACTCAAGCCTGCGCTGGCGCGCGGTGAGTTGCGCTGCGTGGCGGCCACCACCTGGGCAGAATACAAGAAGTACTTTGAAAAAGACGCGGCGCTGACGCGACGTTTCCAGGTGGTCAAGGTCGAAGAGCCCTCCGAGCCCATGGCGGCAGCCATGCTGCGTGGACTGATCGGGACCCTTGAAAAGCACCACGGGGTGCGCATCCTCGACGACGCAGTCGTCGACGCAGTCAAGTTGTCGGCACGTTTCATTCCGTCTCGACAACTGCCTGACAAAGGGGTGTCCCTGCTCGACACGGCCTGCGCGCGCGTGGCCATGAGCCAGGCGGCAGTGCCGGCTCCGGTGGAAGACCGCACACGCCGCATCGCCTTGATCAAGACTGAACTGGCGGCCATCGGGCGTGAAAGCGCCACAGGCACTGATCACGTCGCCCGCGAAGCCGCCTTGAAGGCTGACCAGGCGGCTGCAGAGTCTGAGCTGGAAGCACTGAATCAGCGCTGGGAGGCTGAAAAAGCGCTGGTGGCCGAGATCCGCGACCTGCGCATCCGAGCCGAGACGTCTTCATTGAACCTGCTGCCCGCGTCTGCCGAGACGGGCGCGCCGCCGGCCGAAGATCTGGATCAGCTTCGGCGCGATCTGGCTGACAAGACCGCCGCCCTGCACGCGCTGCAGGGCGAAGAGCCGCTGGTGCATCCGGTAGTCGACGGGCAAGCCGTTGCCGAAGTGGTGGCCACCTGGACCGGCATTCCTGTGGGCCGCATGGTGGCCAACGAGATCAAGACGGTGCTGGCGCTCAAAGACAAGCTGATGGAGCGTGTCGTCGGCCAGGATCATGCACTGGAAGCCATTGCGCAGGCCATCCGCACCAGCCGTGCCGGCCTGACCGATCCGCGCAAGCCCATCGGCGTGTTCATGATGGCGGGCACTTCCGGCGTGGGCAAGACGGAAACCGCGCTGGCGGTGGCTGAACTGCTTTACGGCGGCGAGCAGAACCTGACCGTCATCAACATGAGCGAGTTCAAGGAAGAGCACAAGGTCTCGCTGCTCATGGGCTCACCGCCGGGCTACGTGGGTTACGGCGAGGGTGGCGTCTTGACCGAGGCCGTGCGCCGGCGGCCCTATTCGGTGGTGCTGCTGGACGAGATGGAAAAGGCCCATCCCGGTGTGCAGGATGTCTTCTACCAGGTGTTCGACAAGGGCCAGATGAAGGACGGCGAGGGGCGTGATATCGACTTCCGCAACTGCGTCATCATCATGACCAGCAACGCAGGGACCGACACCATTGCCAAACTGTGCGCCGATCCTGAACTGTCGCCCGAGCCGGAGCAGTTGCGCGAGGCCTTGCAGCCTGATTTGCTCAAGGTCTTCAAGCCCGCGTTTCTGGGGCGTTGCAACACGGTGATCTACTATCCGCTGCGCGACGAGATTCTCAAGCGCATCTGTCTGTTGAAATTGCGTAGCATTGGGCGTCGTGTGCTGGAAAACTATGGCACTCCGCTGGTTTTTGACGACACTGTGCCGGACGCCGTCGTGGCCCGGTGCAAAGAAGTTGAATCGGGTGCGCGCAACATCGACAACATCCTGAGTCGGTCACTGCTGCCGGAACTGTCGGCGATGTTGCTGGCGCGTCTGGCCAGTGGGCAGAGTGTTGAAAAGGTTCAGATTGGCATGGATCCGTCGTCCGGGAATTTCCGGTACGACCTCGGTTGATTTCCCCTGCGGCCGGGCATGCGATGTTCGAGGGGTAACGGCTTTACTTGAAAGGTTGAACGAATCATGGCGATTTACATGAAGTACGGCACGCTGAAAGGCGAGGTCACTGCCGAAGGCTACAAGGAATGGATTGAATGCAGTTCGCTGCAGTTTGGCGTGGGCCGAGGCATTGCCGCCGCCGGTTCGGGTGGCGGCTCCAAACGGGAGGCCTCGGCGCCCAGCCTGTCCGAGATCACCGTGACCAAGACCTTCGACGCCTTTTCGCCGTTGGCCTTGAAAGAAGCTGTTGGCGGCAAGGGTGAAGACGTCAAGATCGAGATCACCCGCACCGACAACAGCGGCAAGCACGTTGCTTTCCAGAAGTACATCCTGACCGAATGCATGATGAGCGGCTACAGCATCAGCAGTGGCGGCGAGCGGCCTTCGGAGTCGATCAGCTTGAACTTCACCAAGATCGACAGCGAGTACATCAAGATTGACCAGGACTTCAACGCCAAGACCACGGGCCACGTCATTTACGACATTGCCCTGGCCAAATCGGCCTGAGCTTCAAAACGCGCCGCCCGACCGGCCTGCGCCGGTCGGGCTTATGCCTGCGCGCTGTAGAGTTGTATGGCCGGCGTTTGCCGGCGGCGGCGCTTGCAGCGTGACCGGCGCGACACTATTGGCCTCCCCAAAGGGCCCTGGCTGACATGGCAGACACCCGACTGTTGCTGATCTCGACGCCGCTGGGTGCCGATGCCTTGATCGCCACCCGCGTGAGCGTGACAGAAACCTTGGGTCTGCCGTACGCGATCGAGGTCGACGTGCTCGGCAGCGACGCCGGACTGCAGGCCAAGGATCTGTTGACCAAGGCCATCACGGTCACCCTGAAACGCAGTTTTGCCGGCAATCCTGTCACGCGTCACTTCCATGGGCTGGTGGCGGAATTTCATCGACTGGGCCCCGGCGCCGCGGGCCGCATGGCGTACCGGTTGGTGGCGGTGCCTGGTCTTTGGCGGCTGGGCCTGCGCAGCAACTGCCGCATCTTTCAGGGCAAGACGGCCAAGGACATCATCACGGCGGTGCTGGCTGAACACGGTCAACCGGCACCCAAGTGGGGCATCTTGCCGCAGCTGCAGCCCATCGACTACTGCACGCAGTTCAACGAAACCGACCTGCACTTTGTCTCGCGGCTGCTTGAAGAGCATGGCATGGCCTGTTACTTCACGCACACGGCTTCGGCCCACACACTGCACATCAGCGCCACTGCGCCAGGGTTTCCTGCTTTCGAGGGCGGCGACGTGAAAGCATTTCACGACAGCACCGATCCTTTTGTGCTGACCGGCTGGCGCCGCCACAACCGGGCCCGCAGCGCCTCGGTGGCGCTCAACGACATGGACACTCAGCGCAGCCAGCCTTCCGTGGTGCTGTCCAAGACCACCAAGTCGCTGCACTTTGCCAACGAACCTGCCATGTGGGAAGCCGGCGAAATTTCGCAATGGCCCGGCGGCATGTCCACCCGCCCAGGCCTGGACCCCTCTGCGGTGGCCATGGGCGGCATGGAAATGATGTCGGAAGAATTTGCGGCCGAGACGCAGGATCCTCGTTTTGTGCCGGGTGCCAGCCTGAAAGTGGCCGTGCGCGGCGAAGACGGCGGCGAAGTCCAGGACAAATACGTGGTGACCGCGGCGCGGCACGAGGCCACCGACATGTCGGGCCTGACCTCGGGTTCGGGCGGTACGGAATCGTATGAAGGCTCTGTCGAACTGGTGTCGGCAGCACGAACCTGGATGCCCGAGCCGCGGCATGCACGCCCGATCATGGCGGGCCTGTATTCAGCCACGGTCACCGGGCCGTCGGGCGAGAAGATCCACGTCGACGAATTTGGCCGTGTCAAGGTCAAGTTCCGTTGGGACCGCAGTGCTGCCAAGGACGACACCACCTCGTGCTGGGTGCGGGTTGCGCAGTCCGCAGCCGGGGCCTGGGGTGGAACCTGGTTCTTGCCGAGGGTGGGGGACGAGGTACTGGTGGCATTTCTGGATGGCGACCCTGACCGGCCCATCGTCACCGGTTCGGTGTACGGCAAGGACGCCAAGCCGCCTTTTCAGCCAGGTGCCAACCGGGCACAAAGCGGCATCCGCACCCGCAGTTACAAGTCCGACAGCGCAGACGATGCCAACATCTTCCGCTTCGACGACAAGAAGGGCAGCGAGGAAGTCCTGCTGCACGCCCAGAAGAATCTGAAGGTGGAAGTCGAACACGATGAGGTGCGTCATGTCGACCACGATCAGACTGACGTCATCAAGCATGCGCGCAAGGCCACCATCAAGGAGTCGGACGACACCCTGGACGTGGACAAGGGCAATCGCACCACCACGCTGAAGATGGGTGACGACACGCTCACACTGAAGATGGGCAGTGAAACCCATGCCATCAAGATGGGGGACCTGAGCGTGAAATGCGACCTCGGCAGCATCACGCTGGAGGCGATGCAGAAGATTACTTTGAAAGTAGGTCAAACCACGCTCGTCATCGACCAGATGGGTATTACCCTCAAGGGCCTGAACATCACACAACGGGCGCAACTCATGCACACCACCAAGGGTGTGATGGTAAAAGAAGAAGCCAGTGCCATGGTTCAGGTGCAAGGTGCCATCGTGATGATCAACTGACGATGAGATGACCGCAGCAGCCCCCTTGACAAAACTCGACACCGCGCTGGCACCCTTGTTGCCGCACTTGGCGCTTGACGATGAGCCCGCCGCGGCCTTGAAGGGTGTGCAGACAGCGGCCCAGGGGGTTGATCGACTCGTGGCGCAGGGCTTTCGCATCGAAGCCTTGCGGCTGGTGGCCTACGCGCTGCCAAAGCGGGAAGCCGTCTGGTGGGCCTGCATGTGCGCCGCGTCCGTGCCCGACCCGACCTTGGCGCCCGCCGACGGCGCCGCCCGCACCGCAGCCGAGGCCTGGGTGCGCACACCTGCCGACGATGCGCTGCGTCGCAACGCCTGGGCTGCGGCGCAGCAGACCGAGTTCAAGAGCACCGAGGCCTGGGCAGCGGTCGGCGCCTTCTGGAGTGGCGGCAGCATGGCGCCCGAGGGTCAACCCGTGGTGCCGCCTGGCGAGTATCTGACGGGTCAGGCCATCAGTGGCGCGGTGGTCATGGCCGTCGTGCGCCGACTGCCCGAACGCGCACAGGATCGCATGGACCGTTTTATCCAGTCGGCGCGGGACATTGCCGTTGGCGGGGCAGGGCGCATGCCCGTCGAAGGCGATTGAGATGCCCGGACCGCCCGCAGCCCGCCTGACCGACATGCATGTCTGCCCGATGGTGACGCCGGGCCTCCCGCCCATTCCGCACGTGGGTGGCCCCATCATCCTGGGCGCCCCCACTGTGCTCACCGGCAAGATGCCACAGGCACGCGCGACCGACACCTGTGTCTGCGTGGGTCCCCCCGATGTGATCGCCAAGGGCAGTACCACGGTGTTTGTCTGCAAGTTGCCCGCCGCGCGAATCGGCGACACTTGTGGTCACGGCGGCGCGATCGTGATGGGATGCCCGACAGTCCTGATCGGCGGTTAGATTGGCCGGCCGTGACGTCTAGGTCGGTGTCGCGCAGGCATCAGGAACAGAAGTATTGCCCATGGTCACTCTATCGCTCACCGTTCTTCGCCACCCGGCGTATGGCTCAACGGATCAGCGCGTCGTTACCGGCGGCGAATTCACCATCGGCCGGGGTTCAGAGTGCGATTGGGCGCTGCCCGACCCGATGCGGTCGCTGTCGCGTCAGCATTGCCGACTGGTGCGCCTGGCCGACGCCTGGCAGGTTCACGATCTTTCAACCAATGGCACATTTGTCAATGCCGCCATGGATCCTATCGGCCGCGACCTGTGGCAGCGGTTGCAGGATGGCGACCGCTTGCGCCTGGGTGACTACGAGGTTGAAGTGCGGGTGATGACCCAGCAATTGGCGCCACCGGCCCCGCGGCCCGAGCTGACGCCGCCGACCAATCCCTTTGGTGCCGCGCACGGCCCGGCTTTTGGCAATGCGCGCTTGCCTGGCCTGGATGACCCGATTGACGAGGGCCTTGAAAGCAGGCCGTCGGCATCGCGCGCGGCCTTTGCCGACCATGGGTCTTCCAGCTCCGACGCCTTTGTGCCGCCGCCCGCGCATGCTGGTGGCGCGGCAGTGGTGCCCGACGACTGGTTCAATGC
>JAHECB010000041.1 GCA_024641925.1 Betaproteobacteria bacterium | reverse complement strand
CGTGACCAGGTGCACACCCTTGCCGGCCAGCGCGTTCAGGTACACCGGCAAGGTGGCCATCAGCGTCTTGCCTTCGCCGGTGCGCATTTCGGCGATCTTGCCCTGGTGCAGCACCATGCCACCGATCAGCTGCACGTCAAAGTGCCGCATCTTCAGCACCCGCTTGCTGCCCTCGCGGGCCACAGCAAAGGCTTCGGGCAGCAGGCTGTCCAGCTCCGCGCCGTCGGTCAGGCGCTGGCGGAAGGTGTCGGTCATCGCACGCAGGTCGGTGTCGCTGAGCTTCTCGAACTGAGGCTCCATCGCGTTGATCTGCTCCACCACACGTCGGTAGCCCTTGAGCAGGCGCTCATTGCGGCTGCCGAATAACTGGGTCAGGATCTTGGGAAACATGCGGGTTGGGCTGTGGGGTTAGAGGGCAGACGCTGCGGTCAATGGTGTCCTGTGACTGCTGTCGCCAGCACCGGCGACACATCACGGCGTGCATATGGTGGCGACACGGCAGCTTGCAAGGCGAATCGGGAAAACCGACCCGACTCAAAGTGCCATCAGGCCATGACGGGCTTCAAACGCCGGGCGCCGTGACAGGTGTAGGCGCCCTGGCGCAGCCCATGGCAGCCATGCCGGTTCCAGCAATTTGGCCTTGAAAAACCCGCTGAGTTTAGCATTCGGGCCAGCCTGACCTACCCCTTGGCGAGCGAGGCCGGCAACAGGCCCATCAGCGCGTGCCTGGGCGTGCGGCAAATGCCGCGGCGGGCAGCTTGTCCATGCCCGCCAAGAAACGCACGGGATCCCGCTGCACTCCGTTGACCAGCACCTCAAAGTGCAGGTGCGGCCCGGTTGAGCGCCCGGTGCTGCCCACCCGGGCAATGGCCTGACCCTTGCGCACCACGCTGCCCAACTTGACGTCGATGGCCGAACAGTGGGCATAGCGTGTGACGACATTGTTGCCATGGTCGATCTCGATCATCTCGCCATAGGCCGGATGGGTTTCGCGATGGCTGACCACGCCGCCGGCAGCCGCGTAAATCTCGGTGCCGATTTCAGCCGGAAAGTCCAAGCCGGTGTGCAAGGCCCGACGTCCCGTGAAAGGATCTGACCTGAAACCAAAACCTGATGTATGCATGCTGACCATGGGCATCTGGCTGGGAATGGTCAGTTTCGACAGCTGGCTTTCCAGCAGCCTGGACTCGAACAAGGTGTACAGGTCGGTGCTGAGTTCGGTGGCTTCGTCCAGCGACTGCAGCTGGTCCTGCAACACCTGCAGTGAAGGCCGGTCACCCGGCACAAAGGGACCGCCTCGTGCACTGAGCGACGCCAAGCCCATCAGGCTGTTAGCGGGCTCAGCGGCGAGCCCGGTCGTGGCGTCGCTGGCTGCGCTTGTCGGGCGCTGCAGCGGCTCGATGTCTTCAGGCTTGACGTTGGCCACCCGGGCGACCCGTTCACCCATGGCCTCCAGCTTGATCAGCTTGGCCTGCATTTCACCGACCTTTTGCGCCATGGCGTCCAGGTTCAGGCGCATATAGCGGTCTTGCTGCTCGATCTCGTCGCGCACCACCAGGCGAACCAGTTGCCCAACGACCGGCCAGCCGTCGCGCGCGGCCTTCAGAAAGACCATGTGATAGACCGCGCCGGAAAAGACCAGCAACAGGGCCAGCACGGCCGCTGCCGACAGGCCCCATTGCCATCGCGACAGACGGATGACGCGTGTTCGCGCGCTGCTGTCATGCGTGATCAAGAGCTGCATCGATAATCTCCATTCATGGCAAGCCGGCCCAAATCCAGCCCGCAGACACCAGGGCCAAGCTCGGCACTGCACGTGCCCATGGCCCAGGCCTTGCGCAACAGCGAATCGCTGGGCTCACTGCTGCAGCGCATTCAAAAATCAAGCGAGCGGCTGCGTTGCATCTCACCGCTGCTGCCACCGCAACTGCGGGCCACCGTGCAGGCCGGCCCGCTGGATGACGAGGGCTGGTCCTTGCTGGTGGCCAACGCCGCAGCAGCGTCCAAATTGCGTCAGATGTTGCCCGCCATGACTTCGACTTTGGTGGACCAAGGCTGGCCTGACGTGCCCATTCGACTGCGAATACAACCGCGACGATAGCGTACAGCGCCCTCGTTGCCCGAGACCACCCCAGCCGTTCGCCCGGCAAAGGGTTTTCAGGGAACCATGGGCCCGATGTAACGCGTGGCGACCACCACCTGGGCGATGTGAACGTTCATGTCTTCCTTCGCCGTGCCCTGCCCGCCCACGTACAGGTCGAACCACGCATCTTCAATGCCCACGGCCAGCGTATCCCGAAACCGGAAGTCGGTCTTGCTGAACACGGGCTGGCCGTCCACCCAGGCCTGCAGCACGCCGTCTTCCTTGCCCGGCGTGTTCAGACGCACATGCTGTTCGATGCAATACCAGCGATTCGGCGCCAACAGGGCCAAGCCTTCAGAGGCGGACCATGGGAACATTTCGCCGTAGATGTTTCTGGACTTGCTGTGATAGACGTAGTTGCCCAGCGCCAGCAAGCCGTGTGCGGGGTGGTCCTTGGCCACACCCTTGTAGAAGGCGCCCCGTGCCGACCAGCCTTTGAGGCCGTCCCAACCGCGCCCACCCCAACCGACCCGGTTGTAGGTGCCGGCAAAGCCCGGGAGTTTGCCGGTGTCGGGGCTGGACGCCCATTCGGGGCCCACGAGCAGGTAGTAGCGCATGTACGCCTCTTGCTGCCCGGCCTGCCCCGCAGCCTGCGCAAAGCGGTAGCGCAGATCCAGACCCAGATGCTCGTTGCGGGGAATCACGCTGTGCAGGCTGGGCAGGTTCAACACCTGGCCGCTGGCGCCCAGTGCCGCCAGCGGTGGGGCGGGCTTGCTGCGCACCATCTGGAACTGCTTCCAGCCCTGCTGCAGTTGGCCGCTGGAAAAGTCATCCGCCCACAAAACGCCCGCATCAGCCTGGATGCCTCGGTCACCCTTGTAGGCGGCCGCCAGTCCCACGGGCGGCGCAGGCAAGGCCTGGGTCCACGGCGAACCCAGGCGATAGGCACCCAGCTCGCCTTTGGACCACACCCCGGTGCTGGCGACACGAACCAGGATCAGTTCGGCCTTGGTCGCCTCATCGGCCTTGCCCTTGCGCAGTCTGGACAGGTCAAAACGCAGAGCGCCTGCGCTTCCAGGGCCGATGTGCAGCACCTTGCGTTCGCCCAGGCCGGTGTAGGTGCTGCAGTCCAGGTGCACATCGGCCGCCGGGCTGAGGTAATCCGTGGCGCCATCCGGGTACACCACACGCAATGAGGGGCGCAAGCCGACGTCATCGGCTTCACGCGAGTAGAAGTCGGCACCGCCACCCGATGTGGCGCCCGGCGGCCCGATCAGCAAGCCTTCGTTGGGAATTTTGCCGGTCGCCCAGGCCTTGACCAGCGCCAGCACGTCCCAGCGGTATACGCGGGCAGGTTTTGAGGCATCCAGTACCTGCACGTCATACGCCTTGTCGCCACCCGCCAGCCCACGGGCATCGATGCGGGGCACGGTGTCTTCAGGCCAGCGCGTCCCCAGGGCGACGTCAAAAAACTTGCACGACGCACCGTCGGCCGTGTCGCGAAAACCGAAGGCAGCCGATGCCGTCGTGACACCGGCTTTGGCTGTCGTCGACAGGGCCGCTGCTGGGGCCAGCACAGCCGTCAAAACCGCCAAGGCAAGCCAGGTCGAGGCTGTCAGGCGGATGCGTTGTAGACAAGGCATGGTCGTGATCGAAGGAGCGCCTTCGGTCGGTGCGCGGCGGGCGTGAGCCCTGCGTGAAACTGGTGCCGACTCCCGGGTTCGAACTGGGGACCTTCCGCTTACAAGGCGGGTGCTCTACCAACTGAGCTAAGCCGGCAACGAACCTGATTGTAGTGAAGCTCGACAGCCGACCCACCAGCCTTTGGGAAGCCGCTGCAGGACTTCTGCCCTGATTCGTGCAAGATCACAGCGTCCGCCAGCTGCGCAGGCAGCTGCAATGCTATTTGACGCGTTTCAGGGACGGGCGACGACCCTTTGGCGGCTCGTCCTTGGGCGGTTCGGGTTCGACATCCTTCGCTTCCGGTGCACCCAGTGCGACATTATCCTTGCCGGGAGTCTTGGCCAGCCGAAGGGGACTGCCCGAAGTCACCAGGGATGGTGCCGAAGGTGCACCTGCCACGGCCTCTGCGCCGGCACTGGTGGCACCCGGTGTGGGCACCGGGAACGCCATGCCTTGCCCGTTTTCTCGCGCATAAATGGCCACCACATGGTCCACCGGCACAACGATGTCGCGCGACACACCGCCGAAGCGGGCGCGAAACTCGACAAATTCGTTGCCGAGCTTCAGGCCCGAGGTGGCCTCAAAGCCCACGTTCAACACGATCTCGTTGTTTTTCACGTGCTCCATGGGCACCTGCACCGACTCGTCCACGTACACCGCCAGATACGGTGTGAAGCCATTGTCGGTGCACCACTCGTGCAAGGCGCGCAGCAGGTACGGCCTGGTTGACGAGCCCTGGTTGTCTTGGGATACGGTCATGGGCCTGGAGTCGTGAATGTCGGCGTGTGCAGAGGCAGCGGTGTCAAACTGCCTACTTGCGCATGACCTTTTCGGAAGGCGTCAGCGCTTCAATGTAGGCGGGGCGCGAGAAGATGCGCTCAGCGTACTTCAGCAGCGGCACGGCATTCTTGCTCAGGTCGATGCCGTAGTAGTCCAGACGCCACAGCAGCGGTGCAATGGCCACATCGAGCATGCTGAAGTCGTCGCCCAGCATGTACTTGTTTTTCAGGAAGATGGGTGCCAGCTGGGTCAGGCGGTCCCGAATGACCTCGCGGGCCTTCTCGAGTTGCTTGTCGGTGGCCTTGACGCCGCGACTTTCCAGCAGGTTGACGTTGGCAAACAGTTCCTTTTCGAAATTGAAGAGGAACAGGCGCACGCGCGCGCGCGCCACCGGGTCGCCGGGCATCAACTGCGGGTGCGGAAAACGCTCGTCGATGTACTCGTTGATGATGTGGCTCTCGTACAGGATGAGGTCCCGCTCCACCAGGATGGGCACTTCGTTGTACGGGTTCATCACCGCGATGTCTTCGGGTTTGGCGAAGATGTCGACGTCGCGAATCTCGAAGTCCATGCCCTTTTCGAACAACACAAAACGGCAGCGGTGTGAATAGGGGCAGGTGGTTCCTGAGTACAGCACCATCATGGCGTGTGGCCTTTCTAGGTCTCTTGAATCAAGCCGGCAGCCGACAAAAACGGCCTCCGGTACAAGCGAAAAACGCAGTGGAAGGCGGCGTCGCCTCCACTGCGCTGTTGTGCCGGCTGCACAGAAGCCGCCGGCCCGGGTGGTGACTTACTTGATGTCCTTCCAGAACGCAGCGTTCAGGCGCCAGGCAATGACGGTAAACATGGCCAGGAACAGCAGCACCCAAACGCCCAGGCGTGCCCGGCTGTTCTGCCCCGGCTCACCCATCCATTGCAGGTAGGCCACCAGGTCGGCAACCGCCTCGTTGTAGTTGGCCTGGCTCATCGTGCCTGCGGTCAGGGGCTCAAATCCCTTGAACACGTGCACCGTCACTTCGGGGTCGTGCGGGTCTTTTTCTTCCGCAAACACCGCATGTTGCTGGCCTTGCAGTTCCCACAGCACATGCGGCATGCCCACGCCAGGAAACACCGTGTTGTTCCAGCCTGTGGCTTTGGTTTCATCGCGGTAGTAGCCGCGCAGGTAGCTGTACACGTAGTCGGCGCCCGACCCTTTGGCGCCGTCGGCACGTGAACGTGCAATCAGCGTCAGGTCGGGGGGCACGCCACCAAACCAGTCCTTGGCGTCCTTGGCTGACATCGCGACGTTCATGGTGTCGCCCACCTTGGCGTCCGTGAAGACCAGGTTGTCCTTGATTTCCTGCTCGGTCAGGCCAATGTCGCGCAAGCGGTTGTAGCGCATGAACGACGCGTTGTGGCAATTCAGACAGTAATTGGCAAACAGCTTGGCGCCGTTTTGCAACGCGGCCATGTCATTGATGCGGTCTTTGGGGAACCGGTCCCAAGCCACGCCATCGGTTGCGGCCCAGACCGTCACGTTCAGCGACATCAGGCCCAGAGCCGCCGTGGCCAGCAGTTGTCGAACCCACTTCAGGGAGAGCATGTTTTTCATGTTGGTATGGCTCCGGCGCTCAATGGGCGTGGAAGGTGACACGATCAGGCACCGCCTTGAATTCACCCATGCGGCTCCACCACGGCATGAGCAGGAAAAACCCGAAATAAAACAGCGTGCCAATCTGCGCCATCAGCGTCTTGCCAGGAGACGGCGGCTGAATGCCCAGGTAACCCAAGACGAAGAAGACAATGACAAACAGACCATACAGCCACACGTTCCAGCTGGGCCGGTAGCGGATGCTGCGGACCGGGCTACGGTCCAGCCAGGGCAGGAAAAACAGGATCAGCACCGCCACGCCCATCACCACCACACCATAGAACTTGGCGTCGAAGGTCTTGAGCAAGGCGGCTACCACCAGCGCCGCCACCAAGGGCGCAAACTTCCAGATGCCTGTGAATCCACCCTTCAGGAAAGCCAGGACGCCGGCCACCAACGTCAGACCGACAAACACGTTGACCATGTCATCGGTGACGGCGCGCAGCATGCTGTAGTACGGCGTGAAGTACCAGACCGGGGCGATGTGCGCCGGTGTCTTCAGCGGGTCGGCCGGGATGAAGTTGTTGTATTCCAGGAAATAGCCGCCCATCTCGGGCGCCAGGAACACCACGGCCGAAAACAGCAGCAGAAATACTGACACCCCCACGATGTCGTGCACCGTGTAGTAGGGGTGGAAAGGAATGCCGTCCAGCGGAATGCCGGTCTTGGGATCCTTTTTCGCCTTGATCTCGACGCCGTCGGGGTTGTTGGAGCCCACGTCGTGCAGCGCCAGCAAGTGCGCCACCACCAGGCCGATCAGCACCAGCGGCACGGCAATGACGTGGAAGCTGAAAAAGCGGTTCAGCGTGGCGTCGCCCACCACGTAGTCGCCGCGGATCAGCAGCGACAGGTCCGGGCCGATGAAGGGGATGGCGGCAAACAGGTTGATGATGACCTGGGCACCCCAGTAGGACATCTGGCCCCAGGGCAGCAGGTAGCCCATGAAGGCTTCGGCCATCAGGCACAGGAAGATGGCGCAGCCGAAAATCCAGACCAGTTCACGCGGCTTCTTGTAGCTGCCGTAGATCATGCCGCGGAACATGTGCAGGTACACGACGACAAAAAAGGCACTGGCGCCGGTGCTGTGCATGTAGCGCACCAGCCAGCCCCAGGGCACGTCGCGCATGATGTACTCAACCGACTCGAAAGCCTTGGCAGCGTCCGGCTTGTAGTGCATCACCAGGAAGATGCCCGTGACGATCTGGATCACCAGCACCAGCAACGCCAGAGAGCCGAAGAAGTACCAGAAGTTGAAGTTCTTCGGCGCGTAGTACTCCGACAGGTGCTTCTTGTATTCGGCAAACGCGGTCGGAAACCGGTTTTCGGTCCAGACGGTGAGCTTTTCGCCCATCGACGCCCCGGCGGGTGCTTCCTTGAATTCAGCCATCGTGTCCTCGGACTTCGATTGTTATTGCCCCAGAGGGGCAGTTGTTGCGGTTCTGGCGGGTGATGCGGTCAGGCGGTGGACCTGTGTTCGAAAGCCGCAGTTCAGCCGCACGGGTCAGGCCTTCTTGTCTTCGCCGATCAGCAGCGTGGTGTCGGACAGGTACATGTGCGGTGGCACCTTCAGATTGTCAGGTGCAGGCTTGTTCTTGTAGACCCGGCCCGCCATGTCGAAGGTCGAACCGTGGCAGGGACACAAAAAACCGCCCGGCCAGTCGCTGGGCAGTGAGGGCTGGGCACCCGGGGCAAAACGGTCAGACGGCGAACAGCCCAGGTGCGAACAGATGCCCACACCCACAAAATACTCCGGCTTGATCGAGCGCGCTTCGTTGCGGGCATAAGCCGGCGTCAGGTCTTCAACGTTGCGCAACGACTGCGGGTCGGCCAGTTCACCGTCGTGCTTGGCCAGTGCCGCAACCTGATCGGCTGTGCGCCGAACGATCCAGACCGGCTGGCCGCGCCACTCAACGGTGAGCTTTTCGCCAGGTTGCAGGCCGCTGATGTCGACCTGCACGGGCGCGCCAGCAGCGCGAGCGCGCTCAGAAGGCGCGAAGGTGCTGACAAAAGGCACAGCGACGGCTGCACCGCCAATGGCGCCTGCGCCGCAACTGATTGCGATCCAGGTGCGCCGGCCTTTGTCGATGCCAGTTTCAGCGGCAGCGTCGCTCATGGGTTACCTCGAGATGCTAATGGGATTGGGGACAACCCGAAATTCTAACCGACGCGGAAAGTTCCCCTGAGGCGTCGTGGTCGGGCCGTGGTCCGTGCCCGCTCAGACCGATTGACGTATTCCCGTCACACGACTATTGTCCGGCGCGGCTGGCCCGGCCCGTACCAACAATTCAGCGCCATGACAGCCGTCATGAAACCAAGCAGGAGTGAATATGAGCTTTTCATCTGAATTTAAGGAATTTGCCCTCAAAGGCAATGTCATGGACCTGGCCGTGGGTGTCATCATCGGTGGCGCCTTTGGCAAGATCGTGGACTCGTTCGTGGGTGATGTGATCATGCCCATCGTAAGCAAGATTTTCGGTGGCCTTGACTTCAGCAACTACTTCATCCCGTTGGCCGGTCAGACTGCAGCCACCCTGGTCGAGGCCAAGAAGGCGGGCGCCGTGCTGGCCTATGGCAATTTCCTGACGATCATCATCAACTTCGCCATCCTGGCTTTCATCATCTTCATGATGGTCAAGCAGATGAACCGCATGAAGCGTGCCGAGCCGGCACCGGCACCGGCGGCACCCGCCGAAGACGTGGTGCTGTTGCGCGAAATCCGCGACTCGCTGCGCAAGTAAGCCGCGCTCAAGCCGGCAATTGGGGGCTTGAAAGGCTGTTGTTCCGGCCTTTCAAACTGCCTTTTGACAGCCCCTGAAAGGGCGCCGTGCAGCATACTCAGTGGCCGCCTTTGTGCGGCCACTTTGCTTGATGAAACCCCACGCCGCCCAACCTCTGCCCCCCGCGCTGGATACCGCCGTCCAGCGCTTGAAGGCGGCTGCGCGCGACGCCGCCCAGCGGACCGTGGAGAGCCTGGGCCTGGCGGCCGTGTCGGCACTCAGCGGCGCGCAGCGTGAGCAAATGCTGGCGGCGCAATTTGAGCTGAACCGCAAACTCGCCGCATTTTCCTTGGCCTTCAACGACGCACTTGACGAGCGCCTGGTGCAGGAACTGGGCAAACGTGTCCCGGCAAGAGAAGGCACGGCGCTCGATCAGGGCACCCGCAGCGAGTCCCACTGGGACCGCTTGCGCCTGGTCGACGATGGCGAGGTCGAAGCGCAACTCAGCATTGACCGCTTCGCCATGGATGTGGGCCACCAATGTGAGTGGGAACTGCGTGAGGTGGATGCTTACATGGGCAGCGCGCTGGCGACGATGGGCTCCCGCACCGGCGCTGCTGGCGAGCCCTGGAGTGCCGCCAGGGCCGACAGCGACCGCCCGCAGCGAAACCCGATTCGCCCCGAAGTGCTGGGCGAAGCCCTGCACAAGGGCGTGCACCTGCTCACAGATCGCGAAGAGGTGCAGAAGTTGCTGCAACAGGAGCTGGGCCGGTCCATGGTCGGTCTGCTGCGCGGCGCCTACGCCTCCATCGTCAGTGACTGGCGACTGCTGGGCCTGCGACCGATGAGCCTGGACGTGCGGCGCCGGGCGCAGTCCAGTCAATCGGGCGCCTTGCACGATGCCACGGACACAGGCCGAGCGGGCCTGCGCGACGGCACCGTGACGAACTTTTCGGATCTGATGCCCACGGTCCCCTCGTCGCCCGATGCAGGCCCGCTGTCCGATCGGACGCCTTACCGCCACGGCGCGCATGCATCGTGGCAGAACCACCAGGGCTCGGGCCACGGTCAGGCTGCCCAAGCAGCCCACAGGCCCGGCACCATGGGCGCCATCGACCCCAACCTGACATCGCTGATCCGGCGCCTGGCCCTCAGCAACGGGCCACAATTTGCGGCGGCTGCTGCGGGATCACCCGGACAGGCGACGGACGACGACTTTGACGGGCTGGGCGTCCGGCGCCACCCGGGTGCCGGTGGCGCACCGGCGCTGCCGAACCTGATTCACGCCCACCGCGAAGAACTGCTGCAGGCCGCCGGCGGCGCACTGGACCGCATGGTCATCGACGTCATCGGTTTCCTGTTTGACCAGATCCTGTCTGACCCCAAGGTTCCGCCGCAGATGGCGCGCCTGCTGGCACGGCTTCAATTGCCCGTGCTGCGTGCAGCATTGGGTGATGCGAGCTTCTTTGCGTCGCGACGCCATCCGGTGCGTCGTTTTGTCAACCGCATGGCCACGCTGTCCTGCGCCTTTGACGACTTTGCGGGCGCCGAGGCGCAAGCCTTCCTGCACAAAGCTGAAACGCTGGTGAACGATGTGGTTGAAGGCGACTTCGACCACATCGACCTGTATCAGGACAACCTGGCCGCGCTGGAAGACTTTGTGGCGCAGCAACAAGCCGCGGCCTTGAGCGCGCAGAGCCAGGATGCCGCCGAATTGCTGGACCAGCAAGAAGACGAAATCCGGCTGCAGCAGCTGTATGCGGAGCGCCTGGCTGGCGACCTGCAAAGCGTTGCGGCGCCGGTTTTCGTGCTGGACTTCCTGAGCAGCGTGTGGAGCCAGGTGCTGCTGCGCGCGCACGCCAAGGACAGCAGCACCACACCAGCGGGCGATCTGGCGGCACGCCTGCGCCCGGTGGCGCGTGAACTGGTGATGAGTGTTCAGCCCAAGTCCACGCCGGCCCAGCGCAAGGAACTGCTGTCCGAGCTGCCGCGCCTGATGCGCGCCCTGACCCAGGGCATGGATTTGGTGGGCTGGCCCGACGACCAGCGTCGAACATTTTTCGGCCAGCTGATGCCGTCCCACGCCGAGGCGCTGCGCAGCACCACCGGCCGCCAACTGGATATCAACCTCACGCTCAAACAAGTGGACGGCGCGTTGGCCAAACCCATGCCCACACGCAGTGAGCTGGTGGGGCTGATGCAGGTGCCGGTGCTGCGGGACGTGCTGGTGCCGCCGCAAATGAGCACCGAAGAGGCTCAGCGTATCGGCCTGGTCAAGGAAGACGCCGTTCAGTGGGACGGTGAAGTATCACCAGCCCCCGACGCCGACGGGCCTGGCGATGTGGCCGAACCGCTGAAGTTGCCCGGCCTGCCCACCTTGAACGCCGAAACCGACACCACCACGCCGCGCGAGCTGGCCGATCAGGTGCAGGTGGGTTTTGCCTACCAGATGCACCTGGAAGATGGCTGGCACAAGGTGCGTGTGTCGCATGTCAGCGCGGGCCGCAGCTTTTTCATCTTCACCCGCGGCACCCGTCACCAACAGACAGTGTCGATGACCTACCGCATGCTGCTGCGCTTGTGCGAGGCCGAGCGATTTCGCGCCATCGAAACACGCAGCCTCATCGAACGCGCCACAGCGCGCGCCCGTGCACAACTGGCCGCACTGGGCACACAAACCCGCGCTGCAAACTTCGCACCCCGATAGAACGGGCCCCGCGGCAAGGCCGGCGCCTTCAAGCCGGCCTTTGCACCAGGCGCCGCGCCATCTGCACGGCGGCCACCAGGCTCGCGGGGTCGGCCTGACCCTTGCCCGCGATGTCAAAGGCCGTGCCATGGTCCGGGCTGGTGCGCACAAAGGGCAAGCCCAGCGTGACGTTGACACCCTGCTCGACGCCCAGGTACTTGACCGGGATCAGGCCGTGGTCATGGGTCATGGCCACCACCAGGTCAAAGGCTCCCTGCCGCGCCCGCATGAAAACGGTGTCAGGCGCATAGGGCCCGCTGACATTCAAGCCCTGGGCCTGCGCCGCCCGAACGGCCGGTGCGATGAAATCGATCTCTTCGCGGCCAAACAGGCCGCCTTCGCCGGCGTGCGGATTCAGGCCCGCAACCGCGATGCGCGGCTGGGGCTGGCCCCAGGCCGCGGCTGACGTGTGGGCAATCTGCAACGTCTGCAAAACAACGTCAAAGTTCAGCGCCTCGATGGCCTTGCGCAAGGACAGGTGGATGGTGACCAGCACCACCCGCAATTCCGGGTTGGCCAGCATCATGCGCACCGGTGGTGGCGGTGCGCCCGCTTCGGCGGCCAGGTGCTGCAGCAGCTCGGTGTGCCCCGGAAAGTCCACGCCGGCGGCCGCAAACGCCTCTTTGTGGATGGGTGCAGTGACGATGGCCGAACCTTGCCCGGCCTTGACCAGCGTCACGGCGTGTTCGATGCAGCGGGCCGCTGCAGCGCCGCTGCGGGCATCGATCACGCCCCAGGGCAGTTGCGCCAACCCACTGGGCAACCCCGGCGGCTGCAGCACACACAAGCAGCCCGGTGGCACCTGCGCCAGATCGGCGGGAGCATCCACCACGGCCAGCAGCCCCGCACCTGCGCGCGCCAGGACGGCCGCATCGCCCAGCACCACCGCCCCTTGAAGCTGGCCTTGCCGATGGCCACGCACGATGATTTCCGGCCCGATGCCCACGGCATCACCCAGGGTCACCAGCAAGGGCTGCAGCGTGTTCATGCAGGGTTGTCGATGTCGATGAAACGGTGCTCGAGCCCGAAGTGCGACGCCACATGGGCGGCCACAGCGGGCGCGCCATAACGCTCAGTGGCATGATGCCCGCAGGCCAGGAAAGCAACACCCGTTTCGCGGGCCAGATGCGCCTGAGGCTCCGAAATTTCGCCGGTCAGATACGCATCGGCACCCGCTGCCACGGCTGCTTCAAAGTAACCCTGCGCACCGCCCGTGCACCAGGCCACACGGCGCAGCGGTCGGCCATCGCCGGGCAGCACCAGGGGTGCGCGGCCCAGAGCCGCCTGGGTGCGGGCGGCCAGATCGTGCAAGCTCAGGTCGGCCGGCGCCGCAAGGCCCAGCTGTTGCTCGCCAAAACGACCATCGGCCTGCAAGCCCAGGCGCAAGCCCAGCTGGGCGTTGTTGCCCAGCTCGGCGTGGGCATCCAGCGGCAGGTGGTAGGCCCACAGGTTGATGCCTTGGGCCATCAGCAGCCGCACGCGGGCGGCCAGCCAACCGGTCAGGCGCCCGTCCTGGCCGCGCCAGAACAGGCCATGGTGCACCAGCACGCTGTCGGCACCCCATTGCACAGCCTGCTCGATGAAGGCCAGGCTGGCCGTGACCCCGGATGCGATGCGGTGAACCTGCGGCGCGCCCTCGACCTGCAGGCCGTTCGGCCCATAATCCTTGAAGAGCTCGGGCTTCAGCAGGTCTTGAAGATACTTGTCGACGTGATCACGGTCTGCCATGACCGCATTCTTGCCCGAAACCGCAGCGCAGACGGTGCGCCCGCCCATCATCACCCCTGATCGACGGCGCTGGCCCGCCGCAAAGGCGCCTCTGGCGCTGCGCTTTCACACTGTTCATCTTTTTCGCATCCAACACCGCGTTCAAACCCATGTGGCGCAAGACCTGGTTGATTTTTTCGCAAACCGTCACGGTGGCGGTGGCGCTGCTGTTTGTGGTCAGCACCCTGCGGCCCGATTGGCTGGGCTCGGGCCGCGGCGGGCCGCTGACGGCTTTGTGGCCCCAGCCGACGCTGGTACAGGCACCGGCCAGGACGTCTGCCGCAGCGCCTGACGCCAGCGCCAGCCTGGCTGCAGGCTCGGAACCCGCCAGCTTTGCCACGGCAGCGCGGCGGGCCACGCCGGCGGTGGTCAGTGTCACCGCCAGCAAGGTTGCGAGCAACCCGCATGCCGACGACCCCCGCTTCAAGTTCTTTTTTGGTGACGGTGGACCCGACGGCGCCACACAGCGGCGGCAATTGGGCCTGGGCTCCGCGGTCATCGTGGCTGCTGAAGGCTATTTGCTGACCAACCACCACGTGGTGGCCGGCGCCACCGAAATTGAAGTACAGCTGGCTGACGGCCGCAGCACCCAGGCCCGGCTGGTGGGCAGCGACGCAGAAACTGACATCGCGGTGTTGAAGATCGAACTCGACGCCCTGCCCGTGCTGGCGCTGGGCGAGTTGCGCTCCTTGCAAGTGGGCGATCCGGTACTGGCCATTGGCAACCCCTTCAATGTGGGGCAGACCGTCACGGCCGGCATCGTCAGCGCGCTGGACCGCACGCAGGCCGGCTCGCAGTACCAGAACTTCATACAGACCGACGCGGCCATCAACCCCGGCAATTCGGGCGGGGCGCTGGTGGACGCGCAGGGCGCCTTGGTGGGCATCAACACGGCCATCTTCTCGCGCAGTGGCGGCAACCTGGGCATCGGTTTTGCCGTGCCTGTGGACACGGCAAGGCAGGTGATGGAAGCCCTGATCAGCGGCGGCAAGGTGCGTCGCGGCTGGATCGGCGTGGAGCCGCGTGACCTGACCCCCGAGCTGGCCGAAAGCCTGGCCTTGCCCATGACCAGCGGTGTGGTGATCAGCGGTGTGCTGCAGACCGGCCCCGCCGCCGCCGCTGGGCTGCGCCCCGGTGATGCGGTGCTGAAGGTGGACGAGCAGGTGGTGCGCACCACCCGCGACCTGTTCCTGGCCGTGGCGGCGCTGAAGCCTGACAGCACGACGCTGCTGTCGCTGCAGCGTGGCAGCGAACAGCTGCAAGTGAAGGTGGTGGTGGGCGAACGCCGCGCCCCGCGGGCCGAACAGCCCTGACAGAACGGGCAGTCTCAGCCGGGTGCGGCGTGCGGCCCGGGCCGCAAGCGCGGCTCAGAGCATCAGCGCCAGCCGCTCCAGAATCAGCACGGCAAAAAAGCCCAGCGCCACCACCACCGTCCACTTGACAACAAACACGCCGCGCTGGCGCCAGGTGACATCACCGGTGGCCACGTAGAAGGCAAAACACAGCACGCCGGTCACCAGCAGCAGGCCAAAAACCAGGCGAAAGATCAGCATGGGCAACGCCCGGCCGGTGTCGAGACCACGTCATCAGTCCGCATGGCGTCTACCATGCGGGTGCCAACTGGGCAAAGCCCGCCGGCGCATCAGCGTCACGGTCGAAGCTGACCACCTCAAACGCGGTTTCATCGGACAGCAACTGGCGCAGCAGCTTGTTGTTCAGTGCGTGGCCACTCTTGTAGGCGCTGTAGCTGGCCAGCAGCGGCTTGCCGGCGATGTGCAGGTCGCCGATGGCGTCCAGGATCTTGTGTTTCACAAATTCATCGTCGTAACGCAGGCCGTCGGTGTTCAGCACGCGGTAGTCGTCGATGACGATCACGTTGTCCATGTTGCCGCCCAGGCCCAGGCCCCGTGCCCGCATCATTTCCACGTCACGCGTGAAACCGAAGGTGCGCGCACGCGCGATGTCGCGCTTGTAGACGCCGCTGGAAAAGTCGAAGGTCACGCGCCGCCCCGTGGCGTCCACCGCGGGGTGGTTGAACTCGATCTCGAAGCTGAGCCTGTAGCCATGAAAAGGCTCCAGCCGCGCCCACTTCAGCGTTGCGCCTTCGCCTTCGCGCACTTCAACGGCCTTTTTCACGCGCAAAAAACGCTTGGGAGCGTCCTGCAGCTCGATGCCGCCGCTCTGCAGCAAAAAGATGAAACCCGCTGCGCTGCCGTCCAGGATGGGCACCTCTTCAGCGGTGATGTCCACCACCAGGTTGTCCAGGCCCAGGCCGGCGCAGGCCGACATCAGGTGCTCGATGGTCTGCACCTTGGGTGCAGCCGGGTCGCCGTTGACGCTGATGGTGCTGGCCATACGGGTGTCGCTGACCGTGAAGGCACTGACAGCGATGTCGGCCGGTTGCGGCAAATCAATGCGCCGGAAGATGAAGCCGGTGTTGGGCGGCGCGGGCCGCAGCGTCAACTCCACCTTCTGGCCACTGTGCACCCCCACGCCCACGGCGTGGACGGGTGCCTTCAAGCTGCGTTGCTGGATCATGTTTGCCATTTTGCGGCCAAAGCCCCCGTTCTGCAGAGCCGTGGCCTATGGGCGTTGGCTCAGGCCTTGGGCAGGCGGTACAAACCGCAGATCTTGTTGCCATCCGGGTCGCGCAGGTAGGCCAGGTACATCTGGCTGCCCAGCGCACCGCGCAGGCCGGGCGGGTCTTCGCAGGTGGTGCCGCCATGGGCCAGGCCGGCAGCGTGCCAGGCATCAACCTGTTCAGGGGACTGGCAGGCAAAACCCACCGTGCCGCCGTTGCAGATGCTGGCCGGTTCGCCGTTGATGGGCAACGAGGTCGAAAAGACGCCGGTCTTGGTGCGCCAGAAGATGCGGTGGCGGTCCACATGGCCGGCCGGCACATCCAGGGTGCCCAGCACCGCGTCGTAAAACGCCTTGGACTTGTCCAGGTTGTTGGTGCCGATCATGACGTGGGAAAACATGGCGGGAATCTCCTGTTGGGCGCGCAGGGGCGCAGGGTGTGTGTTGATCTGCTGGCAACCCACCGGTCGCCGGGCGGAATTGTCGCTGCACAGCGCCCGGGCCATCGCCGGCCCGCAACACGCGGTTGACCGCGAATGACCTGTACACAAACCACTTCATGCCCGTGGCGCGCGCAACAAGGCCCAGAATCACCCGTCATGCAAACCTACGACGTGGTCATCATGGGCGCAGGCATGTCGGGCCTGTGCATGGCAGTTGCCTTGAAAAAGGCCGGCATGCAGCGCTTTGTGGTGATCGAGAAAAGCGCCGGCCTGGGCGGCACCTGGTGGGACAACCGCTACCCGGGTGCCCATGTGGACGTGCCGGCGCCGCTGTACAGCTTTTCCTTTGCGCCCAACCCGAAGTGGACACGGCGATTTGCAGCGGCGGCTGAAATTCAGGCTTACATGGCCGACGTGGCGCAGCGATTTGGCGTGCTGGAACACTTTCAGTTCAACACCCAGGTCAGCGCGGCGCGTTTCGACGAGGCGCAGGGCTGTTGGAACGTCGACATCAAGGAACCCCACCAGGCCGGCAAAACCCTGAAGGCGCAGTTTTTTGTCTGCAGCACAGGGCCTTTGAGCAAACCACGCTGGCCCGACATCCCCCAGCTCAGGCGTTTTGGCGGTGTGCTCATGCATACCGCCCGCTGGGACACGCAGCAGCCCCTGAAGGGCCAGCGCATCGGCATCATCGGCACCGGCTCCACCGCCGCGCAGCTGGTCGCACCCCTGGCCGACCAGGCGTCGCACCTGACCGTATTCCAACGCACCCCCGCCTGGGTCCTGCCACGCGCCGACCGGCGCTATGGCCGCATCGACCACTGGGTGGCGCGCCGCCCCTGGCTGCACGCCGCCGTGCGCAAGGGTTGGTACGAGCTGCTGGAATGGGGCCGCAAGGGCTTCGACGAAGGCACGGCCGCCCGCAGCACCCTGATGCGCACGGCACAGACCCACCTGTGGCGCCAGGTGCGAGACGACACGCTGCGCGAACAACTCACGCCGAAGATGCCGCTGGGCTGCAAACGGCTGATCTACGCCAGCGACTACTACCCGGCGCTGTCGCGCCCGCATGTGGCGCTGGTCACCACGGCCATCAAACACGCCACCAGCAGCGGCCTGGTCACCACCGACGGCAAGGCCCACAAGCTGGACGTGCTGGTCTGCGCCACCGGGTTCGACGTACAGCACAGCCTGGCCCATGTGCCCATCGTGGGCACGGCAGGCCGCAGCCTGGACGAAGCCTGGGCGGAAGCACCCCAGGCGCATCTGGGCCTGACGGTGGCCGGGTTTCCCAACCTGTTCCTGATGCTGGGGCCCAACACGGCCACCGGCCACACCAGCACATTGCTGTTCATCGAACCGGCCGTGCAATGGGTGCTCAAGGCCATGCAGGCGGTTCAAGACCGCGGGCAGCGTTCGATCGTGGTCAAAGCCGAGGCGATGCAGGCCTTCAATCAGCAGCTGCAGCAGCGCTTGCAGGCTGCCGTCTGGAACCAGTGCAACAACTGGTATCGCGCCGACAACGGCCGCAACATCGCCATCTGGCCCGGCTTCACCAACGACTACGTCAACGCGGTCAGGCGCCAGCCATTCGAAGACTTCGACTTCGGCTGATACGCCGCGGCGCGCAAGCGATCAAACCAACACGTTCAGCGCGGCAACGCCTGCCCGTCCTGCATCGAAAGCTTCAGCGCACCGAATCGGCCCGCAGCGGCCGCCAGCCGCCAATGCGCCCGCACCAGGTTGGCGCGCGCTTCCGCCCATTGCAGCCGCGCGCTGGCAGACGCGTTTTGCGCTTGCAGCAAATCGGTAAAGGTGCCCACACCCAGCCGGTACCGCTCGGTGGACACCTTCAAGCTGGCCAAGGCATTGTCCAGCAGGTTGCGACTGGCTCGCAGCGCCGAACGTTCGCCCAGCAGCGCCTGCGCCTCTTGCCAAACCTGCAGCGCGGTCAACCGCTCGGCCTCGCCGAGTTCCGCAGCACGCGCCTGCGACTGGCCCTGCGCGTCCTGGATCTGCGAACGCAGCACTTCACGGTCCAGCAGCGGCACGCTCCAGGACAGCGAAGCGCTGGTGTCGCTGCCGGTGCTGTTGTTACCCAGGCTGCTGCCCAGGATGCGCGAATGCCCAACCCGCGCACCCAGCGACACACTGCCCCAGCGCTGCGATTCAAAAGACGCGGCGCGGGTCTGTGCCACAGCCTGGCGCGCGCGCGACGCGGCCACGCGCGGGTGACTGCCGCGTGCCTCCTGCACCAGAGTCTCGGTATCGATGGGCGTCTCGTCGAAGGCCTCGGCCAGCCCGCCGGTTGGCGCCAGCACCAGCGGGTGTGATGCGGACAGACCCATGGACAGCGACAACTCGCCACGCGCCGACATCCAGGCGCTCAAGGCCCGCGCAAATTCCAGCCGGGTCTGCGCCAGGGCCGTTTCTGCCTGCAGACTTTCCAGTTGCGACGCAGCGCCTGCGCCCATACGCGCCTTGGCCATCTGCAGGCTTTTCAGTGCGGTGTGCACGTTGGTGTTGGCGGCCTCGAAGCGCCAGAACGCGGCTTGCGCCACGGCATACAGCTGCGCCGCCTGGGCGATGGCGCTCAGCACCTCGACACTCTGGTCGTGCAGCGCAGCCTGCAGCGCCTGCCGGGATTCGCGTACAGCAGCCGAGCTGGCACCAAAGTCGAACAGCACCCAGTCCAGGTCGATCGCAGCACTGCTTTGCGTCTTTTCGCCGCGTGCCCCGTCAACGCCGCCCCGCAGGGTCAGGCTGGGTTGCCAACGGGCCTGCGCACGGTTCAATGCGGCCCGCGCTTGCGTGACACTGCCCGCCGACGCGCGCAGCCGGGTGTTTTGGCACACCACGGCACGCAAGGCCGTGGCGAATGGCAGGCTCTGGCCGAGGTCACCCAGACCGTTTTCGCGGCAACGGTCCGGTTCGCCCAACCAGCGTGTGATGTCTGGCGAAACCCCCTGCCCGGCGGCGGCCGCCCCTTGCGCCCAGCCCGGCGTCGCGGCCATCGACAGCACCAGCAACAAGACCGCACCGCCGGAACTGGCCTTCATGCCGCGCGCCCGCCCGGCAGCACCGCCAGGCGCTTGACGTAATCACCGGCTCGTTCGTCCCGCACGATGCGGCCTTCGGCCATTTCCACCACGCGGTCCACTGTGGCCAACGTCTGCGGCCGGTGCGCCACCACGATGCGCGTGATGGCCATGCGCGAAATCGCACGCCCGACCTCGGCCTCGCGCATCACGTCAAGGCTGCTGGTGGCTTCGTCCAGTATGAGCACACGTGGGCGGCGGTAAATGGCACGCGCCAGCAGCACGCGCTGTTTCTGACCGCCCGACAGCGTCGTGCCCATGTCGCCCACCAGGGTCTGGTAACCCATGGGCATGGCCATGATGTCGTCGTGAATGCTGGCCATGCGCGCACACTCTTCCACCCAGTCGCGTTTCACCTGGGGGTCGAAGAAGCAGATGTTGTCGGCAATGGAGCCGGCAAAGAGCACGTCGTCCTGCATCACCGTACCCACTTGCAGGCGCCACTGGTCCAGACCCATGGTGGTGATGGGAATACTGTCCACCTTGATGGTGCCGCGCTGCGGCGTGTACACGCCCATGATCAGGTTCACCAGCGTGGTCTTGCCGCAGCCCGAGGGTCCGGCAATGGCCACCGACTGGCCCGCTGGAATGCGCAGGCTCAGGTCTTCCAGCACATCGGGTGAGCCCTGGGCGTAACGAAAGCTCAGATTCTGCAGGTCAATCTGCGGCGCGTCGGTGCGCCGCTCCATCGGCTTGCCCGCCGAGCCGGGCTCGGCCGGCGTCAACACAATGTCGGCCAGGCGCTGAGCGTCCAGGCCCAGCATGCGCAGGTCAAAGTATTTGTTCACCAGCTCGGTGAAACGCGAGTCGAACTGCCCCCGGTAGGCCAGGAAAGCCAGCAACATGCCCACCGACAGCGTACCGGCAATCACGTCGCGTGCACCCAGCCCCAGCAGCAACAGGGCAAACAGGCCGGACAAGGTGCGCCGCACCAGGCGATACAGGATCTCCAGCTTCTGAATGCGCAGATCGGCGTTGACGTCGCTGACCATCAGCGACTGCCAAGCGCCCAGGCGCTCGCTGCTGCGTGCAAACAGGCGAATGGTGCGCATGCCCCGCACCGATTCCAGCATGTGGCTGGACTCGGCAGCAGCCCGTATCAGCTCTTCAGACGCGGCGCGCCGCAGCGGCCCGTACCAGGCCAGCCGAATGCCCGCGTACATCAGCACCGACACCACCGCCACGGCCGTGAGCACGGGGCTGTACAGCAGCATCAGCACCAGGGTCAGCACGACCATCAGGCCGTCCAGCGCCACTTCCACAAAAGTGGTGGTCAACACCTTCTGAATCTTGGTGATGGAGCCAAAACGTGACATCACATCGCCCAGATGCCGGCGCGCGAAATAGTCCAGCGGCAATTTCATCATGTGCGCCAGCACGTTGGATCGCCACTGCACGCGCAACTGCGTGCCCACCCGCAGCAGCAACCAGGACCGTATCAGTGTCAGGTACTGTTGCGCCACCATCAGCAGCACAAAACCCGCGGCCAGGGTGCCCAGCAGGTCCAGGTCACGCGAGATGACCACGTGGTCCACCACCCACTGCATGAACAGCGGACTGAGCAGGATCAGGAATTCCAGGGCCAGCGACAGCGCCAGCACGCGCCACACGGTGGACCACAACCCGGCCACGCGCCCCACCAGGCGGCGCAGCGAGATGCTCTGCGCCTCTTGCTTGGGCGCAAAGCTGTCACTGGGCCAGATCTCCAGCGCCACGCCGGTGAAGCGGCTGGACACTTCCTTCAGCGTGAAGCTGCAGTCGCCCACGGCCGGGTCCAGGATGTCGCAGCGGTCGCCCGTGACCTTGTGCAGCACCACAAAGTGCCCCAGGTTCCAGTGCAGGATGCAGGGCAGGCGCAGCTGCCCCAGCTCCTCCACTTCCAGCCGCACGGCGCGTGCCATCAACTGTTCGGACTGCGCCACGCGCATCAGCTCGGTCAGGGTCATGCCTTGTGGCATGGCACCGTGGCGCGAGCGCAGCGTGGGCAGGTCGGTGACGGTGCCGTGGTGGTTCAGCACCATGGCCACGCAGGCCAGGCCGCACTCTGAGGCCTCGGACTGCAGCACCAGCGGCACACGGGCACCAAAGCCCAGTTGCAGGCGGTTCAGCAACTGCAACATGGTCAGCCGCTGTTGGACCGCGCGCGCAGGGCGTACAGCGGCTCCAGGATCCACTGGTACAACGGGCGGGTTTCGTGCATCAGGTCAGCCTCGACTTTCATGCCCGCCTGCAGGGCCAGGGCCTGTTCGGCAGCGCCCAGCGTCTGCGCCGGCAGCTGCACGTTGATGGCAAAAAACAGTTGCCCGGCGGTGTCGGGCGCGGCCGCCAGCCCTTGCAGTTCAGCCGCACCCACGGCAGCCGTGGACACCGACTGCACCTGCCCCACTTGTTGGCCGAATTTCTGGTAAGGAAACGCGTCGTAGCGCAGCAGCACCTTGGTGCCCTTGTCGATGAAACCGGCGGAACGAGTGGGCACATACAGGCGTGCGATCAGGCTGGCACTGGCCGGCATCAAGTGCGCGAGCGGGCGGGACGTGTCGGCCGTCTGCCCCACGTCAGCTTGCACCAGTGTCAAGCGACCATCGGCCGGCGCGGTGACCACAATGCGCCGGCGCGCTTCGATCTCGGTGTATTCCTGCTTGTTGAGCAGCACCGCCCGCTCCAGTTCGGCACGCTGGTTGACAAAACGTGCGCGCAGCGATTCCACCTCGCGCTGCGCCGCACCCAGTTCACGTTCGGTGGCGATGGCCTCGCGGCGCTGCCCCTCCAGGCGGCTGCGCACTTCGGTCAGATCGGTTTCGCGCGCCATCAACTCGTCACGCGAGATGTAACCCTGTTTGAACAGCGTCTGGTAGCGTGCCAGCGCGTCGCTGGCGCTGCGCGTGCGCTGTTCCTGCAACTGGCCCTGGCGAACAATCTGCTGCGACTCGGTGCGCAGCAAGCCGATGCGGCGTTGCAACTGCGCCAGTTCGTCGGCTTCGGCCTGCACCAGCCGGCGCAATTCGTCTTCCAGCGAGCGCCTGCGCGCAAGAATCTGGGTGGCAATGCCACGTTGGTAGTCTTCGGCGTCGGGTCCCACGCGGTCGCCCGACAGCACAAACAGAACCTCGCCTTTGCGGACGCTTTGCCCGGCCTGCACCTTGCTGTCGATGACGATGCCGGGCTGGCTTGGCGTGAGGCGAATCAGCCCTTCGGTGGGCTGCAACTGGCCGGTAACGGTGGAACGCCGGGTGTAAGTGCCAAACACCACCAACAACGCCAGCGCCGTGACCAGCGCCAGCGAGATCAACGCATACACCCGCGACGACGCGCCCGGCAACAAGACAATCGCGCCATGCTGCGGCGGGCGCTGGGCTTCCAGCGCCTCGGGCCGGAACAGCGGCGAGACCTTGTTGGGTGACGGGGGCGGCGTGCTCATGTTCTTGTCATCGATTGTGCAGCGGGGGTTCGGCCCGATGCATGCAAAGCGGTGTGACAGGCTGCACGAGCATGCGGCAAGCGCTCGCAGCGACGGGCCCATTCAGCCCGCCGCCGGCTGCAGCGCTGTCAGGTTCGGGCTGCCGTCGCGGATTTCCCGTCGTGACGGCAGCATCA
>JAHECB010000294.1 GCA_024641925.1 Betaproteobacteria bacterium | reverse complement strand
TCTACAAGGCCATCAGTGCCAGTGGCGGGCTGGTGGTGGGCAAGGTGGTCACGCGCGACCTGGTGCTGCGCCTGGTCAAGTTGGTGGGCGTGCGGCTGACCACGCAGCAGGCCGCCAAGTACGTGCCGCTGGCCGGGCAGGCCGTCTCGGCGGTGCTGACCTTCACCGCCTTGAAGTTCGTCTGTGAGCAGCACATCCGGCAGTGCATGGCCGTGGCGCGCCAGCTGCAACTGCCGGCGCCGCAGGCCAGCACGACCTGACCGCGCCGGGTCACGCCATCCGCAGCGCGGCCAGGCGTTTGGCTGCAGCCGCTACAATCCCTCCTTTCGGGGCGTAGCGCAGCCTGGTAGCGCATCTGGTTTGGGACCAGAGGGTCGCGAGTTCGAATCCCGCCGCCCCGACCAATTGAATCTACGGCTTGGCCTTTAACAGGGCCAGGCCGTTTGGCTTTCTGGGGGCAGGCGCGACGCTCATCGCGTACCAAAAGTGCCCCGCATGGCGGCTTGCAGGTCCATCAGTGTGGTTGCCGCCGGTGCTGGATCGGGCCCGTGCTTGTCGCAACCCTCGCCTGCCGAGCACTGAACGTCAAAGTGCGGCAACAGCGTGTCGGGAATGAAGCGCGAGCGCAGCGCATACAGGTGCTGTCCGCCCAAGGCCCGCTGCTGCGTCACATAAAAGCGCTGCGGTGTCCACAGCGTCAGCGCGTCACGCGCGCGGGTCATGGCCACGTAGAGCAGCCGGCGTTCTTCTTCAATCTCGGCCGCGCGGCCGGTGGCCATGTCGGCCGGCATGCAGCCGTCCACCACGTTCAGGATGTGCACGGCATTCCACTCCTGTCCCTTGGCGGAATGGATGGTGGACAGCACCAGGTAGTCTTCGTCGCGCATCGGCGGGCCGGCTTCGTCGCTGCTGGCCTGGGGCGGGTCCAGCGTCAGTTCGGTGACAAAACGCTGGCGATTGCGGTGTGCGCCGGCCATGTGCAGCAGCTGTTGCAGGTCGGCACTGCGCACACGCGCGTCATCGTGCAGGCGTTCCAGGTGCGGCTGGTACCACTGCAGCACCTGCTTCAGGTCGTCGGGCCAACGGGTCGCCGGGCTGCGCAACTGCTGCATCAGTGTGCACAGCGCGGCCCAGCTTTCGCGGGCCGGGGCAGGGGCCTGGTAGCTCGCCAGGTCGGGGCCATGCGCCAGCAGCTTGCGCAAGGCCGCGGGGCCGATGCCGGGCACCAGCCGCGCGCTGCGCTGGGCCGCCATTTCGGCCTGTGGGTTGTCGGCCCAGCGCAGCACGGCCAGCACGTCCTTGATGTGACTGGCCTTCATGAACTTCAGGCCGCCGAATTTCACAAAGGGCACACCGCGCCGCACCAGCTCCAGCTCCAGCGTGGCGCTGTGGCTGCTGGTGCGGAACAGCACGGCCTGGCGGCGCAGCAGCAGGCCGGTTTCGCGCTGCGCCAGCACCGTGTCGGCCACGCCATGGGCTTGCGCTGCATCGTCCACTACGGTCTGCAATTGCGGCTGCAGGCCCGCGGCGCGGTCGCTCCACAAACGTTTGCTGAAGCCTTCTGCGGCCAGCGCCAGCACGGCATTGCTGGCCTGCAAAATTTGCGGTGTGCTGCGGTAGTTCTGTTCCAGCGCCACCACCGTGGCCGGCGGTGTGAAGCGCTGCGGAAAGGCCAGGATGTGCTGCACGTCGGCACCGCGAAAGGCGTAGATGGACTGTGCGTCGTCGCCCACGGCCGTCAGTCCTTGGCCCTGCGGCCGCAGGGCGTGCAGGATGTCGGCCTGCAGGCGGTTGATGTCCTGCACCTCGTCCACCAGCACATGGTCAAACCGACCCACCAGGCGGCTTGCGCAGGCGGGTGTGTTCATCAGATGCCACCAGGCCAGCAGCAGGTCGTCGAAGTCCAGCGACTGCTGCTGCAGCTTGGCCTCGACAAAGGCGGCAAACAGCCGGGCCAGACCGTGTTCATGCGTTTCACACCAGGGGTAGCTGTGGGCCAGCACCTCGGGCAGGGTCTGGCGCGTGTTGACGCAGCGTGAATAGATGGCCAGGCAGGTGGGCGCCATTGGGAAGCGCCGGCCGCTTTCGCCCAGGCCCAGTTGCTGGCGCGTCAGGCCCATCAGGTCTTGCGTGTCGGCGCGGTCCAGCACGGTGAAGTTCGGGTTCAGGCCGACATGGGTCGCCTCTTCGCGCAGCAGGCGTGCTCCCACGCTGTGAAAGGTGCCGCACCAGGGCAGCACCGGGGGCGCCGTGTTGCTGGGCAGGCCCAGTGTCTGGTGCAGCAAGCGGCCCGCGCGCCGCGCCATCTCAGCCGCAGCGCGGCGTGAAAAGGTCAGCAGCAGCACGCGTTGCGGGTCGGCACCCTGTTGCACCAACCAGGCCAGGCGCGATGCCAGGGTCAGGGTTTTGCCGCTGCCCGCACCGGCAATCACCAGCAAGGGGCCGGCGCTGCCTTCATGCGTGGCGGCCTGGCGCTGCTGGGGGTTGAGTTCGGCCAGGGCTTGCATGCCGCTACTGTATAGAAACCCAAGGTCGGTGCCGCGCGACGGCGGCTGCGGCCCTGGCGCGCTCAGCGGCGATTGCGCGGGTGCTGGCTGGCCTGGCGTTCGTTGCCGTGTTTGTAGTTGCCCGTCAGGCGGGCCATCAGCTGCTGGGCGTCATCGCTGTCCGGATCGGGCAGGTCCTGCAAAAAATCAACAGCGTCTTGTCCGCGCAGGGTTGATGCCAGCCGGCCGTGGTGCAGGACTTCAACGTCACCGTTCTTGCGCTGGCGCACGATGAAACCGATTGCTGGTGAAGCCATGGGGACGGGACCCTTGACTTCAACCCAGCAATTCTGCCAGCGCACGTGCCACCACCTTGGTGGCCCGCCTCAGGTCTTCCAGCTGGATGTTTTCGTCGGCGCGCTTGGCATTGCTCTCCAGCACGGTGCGGGGGCCGCAGCCATACAGCACCGCCGGAATGCCCTGCTCGCTGAACAGGCGGGCGTCGGTGTACAGCGGCGTGCCCGACGCCGTGATGGTTTCGCCAAACACGGCGCTGGCGTGGTGGCACAAGGCCTGCACCAGCGGCTGGTTGCCCGGCAGCGGTTTCAACGCATTGGCCAGCAGCAGGCGCTTGACGTCGACCGTGATGCCCGGCAGACCGGTCACCGCATCGGCCACCACGCGCCGGATGTCGGCTTCCACATCGGCCGGTGTTTCTTCAGGGATCATGCGCCGGTCCAGCTTGATCACCACGGTGCCGGGCACCACGTTGGTATTGGTGCCGCCCTGTATCCAGCCCACGTTCAGGTAGGGGTGGCCAATGCCCTTCACCTGGCTGTGAATCTGCTTGTACAGCGTGTTCTGCGCATACAGCGCGTTCAGCACTCGGGTGGCCGCCTGCAACGCATCCACGCCGGTTTCCGGCACCGCGGCATGGCCTGATTTGCCGTGCACGGTGACTTCCATCTGCAGGCAGCCGTTGTGGCCGGTGATGACCTGGTAGCTGAAGCCGGCCGCGAGCAGCAGGTCGGCCTTGACCAGGCCGTTTTTCAGGAGCCAGCCCGGCCCGAGTTCACCGCCGAACTCTTCGTCGTAGGTGAAATACAGCTCGACGTTGCCGTTCAAGGTTGCACCTGCGGCCTGCAAGGCTTGAATGGCCCGCGTGGCAAAGGTGAAGGTGGCAAAGTCACACTTGCTGACGGCCGCAGCGCGGCCATACAGCCGGCCGTCGACGATGTTTCCGCCGTAGGGATCGTGTGTCCAGCCGTCACCCGGAGGCACCACGTCGCCATGGGCGTTCAAGCCGATGGTGCGGCCTTGTCCGCTGCCCAGGGCGCACCGCACCACCAGGTTGGTGATGGACTGCAGGCCTGCAGCTTGCACGTCGGGTATGGGCACGGCGTGTTGTTCGACACGCAGCCCCATGCCTTGCAGCAACTGCGCGGTGCGCTGGGCATGCGGACTGTTGTTGCCCGGCGGTGTGTCGGTGGGCACACGAACCAGTTCCTGCAGGAATTGCACTTCGTCGTTGAAGTGCTGGTCGACCCAGGCGTCAAGTTGGGCGGCAGTGGTGGTGTTCAGGGTCATGGGTTTTCAATGGCCATGTTTTCCAGCAGTTGCTGGAAAGCGCGCACGCACAGGTCGGCGTCATGGTTGGTGGTGGACTCCAGCGGGTTGTGGCTGATGCCCGCGTTCTGGCCGCGTACAAACAGCATGGCCTGCGGCATCACTTCATGCAGCTTCATGGCGTCGTGGCCGGCGCCGCTGGGCATGCGGTACAGCGGCACGCCCAGCGCCTGAACGGCTTGTTCCCAGCGCTGCTGCCAGGCGGGCGCCGATGGCGCAGCGGCCGCACGCACCGTTTCTTCCAGCGTGAAATGCAGGCCGCGGCGCTGGCAGATGTTTTGCAGCTCGGCACACACGTCGTTGGCGCAGTCGTCGCGCACGCGGTTGGTGGTGGCGCGGATGTCCAGGCTGAAACGGCAGCGGCCGGGGACCACGTTGATAGAGCCGCTGGGCACCTCCAGCATGCCCATGGTGCCCACCAGATCGGGAACGGCTGCCGCGCGCTCTTCCAGGAACAAAGCCAGTTCGGCAGCGGCTGTGGCCGCGTCTCGGCGGGTGTCCATGGGTGTGGTGCCGGCATGGCTGGCCACGCCGACGATCTCGCCCAGGTAACGCACGCTGCCGTTGATGCTGGTGACGATGCCCAGCGGCAGGTCCAGCTGGTTCAGCACCGGGCCTTGTTCGATGTGCACTTCAACAAAACCCAGATAACGATTCGGGTCGCGTTTCAGCGAAGGGATGTCGGCCAGGATCAAGCCGGCCTGGGTCATGGCGTCGCGCATCAGCACACCCTGGGCGTCACGCTGGTCCAGCCAGGCCGGGTTGAAGTGCCCGGTCAATGCACCGGACCCCAGGAAAACGGCCTTGTAGCGCTGTCCTTCTTCTTCGGAGAAGGCGACGACCTCGATGCCAAAAGGCAGGCGGCGGCCCTGGCGCTGCAAGGTCTGCACACACAGCATGGGCGCCAGGATGCCGAGGCGGCCGTCGTACTTGCCGCCGTTGCGCACGGTGTCGTAGTGGCTGCCGGTGAGCAGGCGCTTTGAGGTCGGATCGCTGCCGTGGTAAACGCCCACCACGTTGCCCACGGCGTCGATGCTGACCTCGTCAAACCCGCAATCGGCCTGCATCCAGTGCGACAGCTGCCGAGCGCAGGCGCGGTGCGCGTCGGTCAGGTAGGTGACGGTAAGCTCACCGCGCTCGGCATAACCCGGGTCGCTGTGGACAGACAGCGTTTCGGCCCAGTCCCACAGCGCGTTGCCCGCGTCGGGCTGCTGCCCGAACTTGTCGTCCAGCCGGATTTCGGCGATGCGGTGGATGTTGCGCAAGGCTTCAGCGCGCTCGAAGTCCGGGTGGTTGTCCAGCCGCCGCGCAAAGCTGGCGATGATCTCGATTTTCTGCAGCCCCTGGCCGCGTGGGCCGCGCACCGCCAGGACAAACGGGAAGCCAAACTTGGACTTGTAGTCGGCATTCAGCTGCTGGATGGTGGCCAGTTCGTCAGGTGTGCAGTCGGTCAGCCCGGCCTTGCCTTGTTCGTGGCTGGACTCTGCCGTCAGCGTCTTGCTGAGCATGGCCTTGCCGGCCAATTCCGGGTGGGCGCAGATCAGGTCCAGCTGCTGCTGCGGCCTGGCCTGGCTCACGGTCTGGGCCAATGCATGTTTCAACTGCGCCAGACTTTGAAACGGCCTCTGTGCCGCCGCTTGTTCTGCGATCCAGGGTGAATGTTCGTAGATTCCCTCCATCAGCGCCACAAACTGCGGCGCGCTGGCGGTGTTGAGTTGATCAAGGGTCAGCAGGGCCAAGGGTTCACTCCCAGATAAAAGCGGTGTTGTTGTCAAAGGCGTGGGTGGCCTTCCAGTGACGTGCGATGTCAATGCGGCGTGTCACCCACACCCGATCGTGGTTTTGCACATGG
>JAHECB010000040.1:10481-23221 GCA_024641925.1 Betaproteobacteria bacterium | reverse complement strand
CGTGCACTGTCCATGGACCCCATCGCGATGCTGTTCGATGAACCCACATCCGCGCTGGACCCCGAAATGATCAACGAGGTGCTGGACGTGATGGTGGAACTGGCGCAAGAAGGCATGACCATGATGGTGGTCACCCATGAGATGGGCTTTGCCAAGAAGGTGGCCGATCGCGTGATCTTCATGGACCAGGGCGAAATTGTTGAAGACGCGACCAAGGACGCGTTTTTTGGCAGCCCGCGTTCCGACCGGGCCCAGACTTTCCTGTCCAAAATTCTTGGCCACTGAAGCGCCGGCGCTGCCCGCAGACGGCGCAGCACCTTCGGCGGTCAGCTTCGCGCAGGCCCTGCGCTTCTGGCTGAAGCTGGGTTTCATCAGCTTTGGCGGCCCGGCAGGCCAAATCGCCATCATGCACAGCGAACTGGTGGAGCGCCGCCGCTGGATCAGCGAGCGGCGCTTTTTGCATGCGCTGAATTACTGCATGGTGCTGCCCGGCCCCGAAGCGCAGCAGCTGGCCACCTACATCGGCTGGTTGATGCACCGCAGCTGGGGCGGCATCGTGGCCGGCGCGCTGTTTGTGCTGCCGTCTTTGTTCATCCTGGTGGCGCTCAGCTGGGTGTATCTGCGCTTTGGCCAGGTGCCGGTGGTGGCGGGCATCTTTTACGGCATCAAGCCTGCAGTCACCGCGCTGGTGCTGCATTCCGGTTACCGCATCGGCAGCAGGGCGCTTAAAAACCGTTGGATGTGGGCCTTGGCTGCGACTTCGTTTGTGGCCATCTTTGCGCTGGGTGTGCCCTTTCCGGCCATCGTGCTGGTGGCGGCCTTGATCGGTTATGCGGGATCACGCCTTGCGCCGCAGGTGTTTGCCCTGGGTGGCCATCACGGCGCGACAGCGGCCGGCTACGGCCCGGCGCTGATCGACGACCACACACCCACGCCGGCCCATGCCCGATTTTCGAAAGCGCAACTGCTGCGGGTGCTGGGCTTGGGCCTGGTGTTGTGGGCGCTGGCCATGGCGACCTTGCTGGCCCTGCAGGGCTGGCAGGGCAGCTTGACGCAGATGGGTTGGTTTTTTACCAAAGCGGCCCTGTTGACCTTTGGCGGCGCGTATGCCGTGCTGCCCTACGTGTACCAAGGGGCTGTTGACACGCACCAGTGGTTGAGCGGCCCACAGATGATGGACGGCCTGGCGCTGGGCGAAACCACACCCGGGCCGCTGATCATGGTGGTGGCTTTTGTCGGTTTTGTCGGCGGCTGGGCCCAGCAAGTGCTGGGGCCTGACGCCTTGTTTCTGGGTGGGGCACTGGCCGCGTCGGTGGTCACCTTCTTCACTTTTTTGCCGTCCTTTGTGTTCATCCTGGCGGGCGGTCCGTTGGTGGAGGCCACCCACGGCAAGCTGGGCTTCACGGCGCCGCTGTCGGCCATCACCGCCGCGGTGGTGGGCGTGGTGCTGAACCTGGCGCTGTTTTTTGCGTATCACGTTCTGTGGCCTCAAGGCTTTGGTGGGCGCTTTGATGTGGTGTCGGCCTTTATGGCATGCGCGGCGGCAGTGGCGCTGTTTCGTTACCAGCTGGGTGTGATGCCGTTGCTGGCCGGCGCGGCCCTGGCTGGACTGGCGGCCACCGTGCTGTTGCCGGGGCTGGGACTCGGTGCGGGTATTTGAGTCGCGCCGGCAGGGTGTCTGCCGTTTCTAGGTTCAACAGCGCGATGGCGGCAGCCAAGGGGTGCCCGCACGATCCGTTCAGAATGAGGGCTGTGACCACCGCCTGAATAACACCACGGAGACGCCATGCTGAACACCAAACTGCGCCGTCAACTCGCTCGCGAATTGAACGACAGTGAACGCAGCGGCCAACAGGTTGAGCATTTTTCCAAGCGCTACCCGGCCATGGAAATTGCCGACAGTTATGCCATCCAGCGTGAGTGGATCAAGATCAAGGTGGCCGAAGGCCGCAAGCCCATCGGCCACAAGATCGGCCTGACGTCCCGCGCCATGCAACTGGCGTCGCAGATCACCGAGCCCGATTACGGCACCTTGCTGGACGACATGCTGCTGCGCGATGGCGCCGACATCCTGACCTCGCGTTTCATCGTGCCGCGGTTTGAAGTTGAATTTGCCTTCATCCTGGCGCGGCCGCTGAAAGGTCCCGGCGTGACGCTGTTTGATGTGCTCAATGCCACCGACTACGTGGTGCCGGCGCTGGAGCTGATTGACGCACGCATTGAAAATTTCGACCGCGTGACCAAGGCGCCGCGCAAGGTGCTGGACACCATTGCCGACAATGCCGCCAACGGCGCCATCGTGCTGGGCGGCAGGCCCATGAAAGCCGATGCGGTGGACTGGCGCTGGGCCGGCGCCTTGTTGTTCAAGAACGGTGTGATCGAAGAGTCTGGCCTGGGCGCGGCCGTACTCAACCACCCGGGCAACGGCGTGGCCTGGCTGGCCAACAAGCTGGCGCCCCATGGTGAACACCTGGGTGCGGGCGAAATCGTGCTGGGCGGATCGTTCACACGGCCTGTGCCCTGTGCCGTGGGCGACGTGTTCCACGCCGACTATGGGCCGCTGGGGTCGATCAGCGTGCGTTTTGTCTGACGTGCAGGGCCGCAGTGTTGATGACGGTTTGTTCAGGCATTTCAAGGCAGCAACAAAAAGCAGACAAGGAGTTGAACGGATGAAGGACAAGATCTGCATCGTCGGCGCGGGTGCCATCGGCGGCTGGATGGGCGCCAAGATGGCGTCGGCGGGTTTGAACGTCAGCGCGCTGGCGCGCGGCGCCACCTTGACCGCGCTGCGGTCGCAGGGCTGGCGCATGGACACGGCCGCTGGCCCAGTGACCGGCGCGGTGGCAGCGGCCAGCGAAAGGGCCGCTGACCTGGGTGTGCAGGACCTGGTGGTCATCGCCGTCAAGGGCCCCGCGCTGGGCGCCGTGGTCGCGGGCGTGCAGCCGCTGTTGGGCCCGAACACGGTGGTGTTGCCGGCCATGAACGGCGTGCCTTGGTGGTTCTGCAAGGGTCACCCCGGTTTCGACGCACCGCTGGCCAGTGTCGACCCGGGCGGCCTGATCGACCGCGCCATTCCCTTTGAACAGGTGATGGGCTGCGTGGTGCATGCCTCCACCGCCGTGTCGTCACCCGGCGTGGTGCAGCACCGTGGTGGCAACGGCCTGATCGTGGGTGAACCTGCAGGCGGCCACACGGCACGCAGTCAGCGGGTGGCGGACTTGTTGTCCCAGGCGGCTTTTGACATCAAACACGCCGAGCAGGTGCGGGCCGACATCTGGTACAAGTTGTGGGGAAACCTGACGATGAACCCCATCAGCGCGCTGACGGGTGCCACGATCGACCGCGTGCTGGCCGACACCGACACGCGTGCACTGTGTTCGCAGGCCATGCTGGAAGCTCAGGCCATCGGCGCGCTGGTGGGTTGCCCCATTCACGAAACACCCGAAGACCGCCACGCCGTGACGGCAAGGCTGGGTGCGTTCAAGACCTCCATGTTGCAGGACGTGGAGGCTGGCCGAGTGATCGAGCTGGACGCCATCGTGGGCGCCGTGCAAGAGATGGGCCGGCGCCTGGCCTTGCCGACTCCCAGCATCGACGCCTTGATGGGGCTGACGCGGTTGATGGGGCAGGTCAGGGGGCTCTACCCTGAGACGAGGCGCTGACGCACGGCCCAGGCCTGTCGAGCCCCTGCGTCTACGGCTTGACCAGGATTGCCTTCATGTCCTCGAAGCCGATGGGCGCCGAGGTGTGCTCGTGCGCGATGCGCAGCACATGGCCGCGGGTACGCAGGCCCCAGGTCAGCCGGTTCTGCATGGACCGCAAGGCCTCGCCCGTGGCCGACACGGCGGCGTAGGTGACGATGGCGTTCAGCACCGCGGTGTCGGCGGTGCCGAAGCTGTGGACCTCGTCAAACTGCACGCGGACCTTTTCGGCGCCCAGGCTGCCCAGCCAGCCTTCGACGGCCACGCGCCAGGCCTCTGCGCCGTCGTGGCACCAGATGCCCCAGGCGTCAAAAACACGCACGCCAGGTTCGTAGATGTGCATCAGCGTCTCCACGTTCTTGGCCAGCACGGCCGAACAGTAGGTGTCGATGATGCGGGTGATGGATGTATCCAGTTCAGCCATGAAACGCCCCTCGATTTGCAGTGTGTTGATTGTCGGGCCTGATGCGCCACATGCCGCGGTCTTGAACCGGGTTCGACCCGCACCGGATCAGGGTTTGTCGGCGCAGGCTGCACCGCCCGGTAGCGGCGGCAGGCAAACTGCGTGCTGTGAAGCTCAAAGCAGGAAACCCCATGCACATAACCCAAGCATCAGCAGGCGTGACTCACTGCAGCAAGTCGCCGGTAGCGCCTGCGCTGACCGAGGCTGCCCAATGAGTCGCATCGACGCCACCCAACTGACGCCCTTGCTGGCCACGATCTCGGATTGGCAATACGCGCCAGACCGCGGCGGCCTGATCCGGCGCGAGTTTGTTTTTGCCGACTTCGCTGCGGCCTTCGGCTTCATGGCGCAGATGGCGCTGGTTTCCGAGCGGGCCAACCACCACCCGGAATGGTCCAACGTGTACCAGCGTGTCAACGTCACGTTGACCACGCACGACGCCGGCGGGCTGTCGATGAAGGATGTCGAATGGGCCCGGCAGGCCGATCAGGCCCGCACGGCCTACGGCGGATAATCGACGGGTCTCGTTTGTTGGAGTTTGGCGATGTCCGTGCCTTCAGACCTGCCCTCGCAAGGCGGCCCTGATGCTGATGGTGGCCAGCAGCCCGTTCGGGCCGACTGGATCATCCACCAGGGCTGGGAGCACTACACCGCTGAAGAACACGGGGTATGGAAAACGCTGTTCCAGCGCCAGACCCGCTTGCTGCCCAGCCGTGCCTGTGACGCCTTTGTGCAGGGCATGGCCGACCTGCCCATCGGCCCGGACCAGATTCCGGACTTCCGCCGACTTTCCGACAAGCTGATGCAGCGCACCGGCTGGCAGGTGGTGGCCGTGCCGGGCCTGGTGCCCGACGAGGTGTTTTTTGAGCACCTGGCCAACCGCCGCTTTCCGGCCGGGCACTTCATCCGCAAGGCGCACGAACTGGACTACCTGGAAGAACCCGACGTCTTCCACGACATCTTTGGCCACATCCCGATGCTGATGCACCCGGTGATTGCCGACTACATCCAGGCCTATGGCAAAGGCGGCCTTCGCGCTCACCAGATGGGCACGCTGGACAAGCTGGCGCGGGTGTATTGGTACACCGTTGAATTTGGTCTGGTGCAGCAGCGCGACGGCCTGCGCATCTATGGCGCCGGCATCGCCTCGTCGGCCACCGAAAGTGTTTTTGCACTGGACGACGCATCACCCAACCGTGTGGGCTTCAACCTGGACCGGGTGATGCGCACGCGTTACCGCATCGACGACTTCCAGGAAACCTATTTCGTCATCAGCAGTCTGGATGCACTGCTGGAACTGGCTCACATCGATTTCGCGCCGGTTTATGAGCGCATGCAGGGCCGGTCCGAAGTTGAGCCGGGCACGTTGCTGACAACAGACACCGTCATCAGCCGGGGCACCGGGCGCTACCACGCCGAAAAACGCAAACACGGCGGCTGACACTTTTCGGCGCGCCGCCAGCGTGGGCGACACTGCGCCAGGAGCCCGGATCTTCCACCCGCTGCCGGATATCACGCGCGTCAATCAAAACCGTGCTCGGCACGCGGTCTGCGCGGCGTGGCGCCAGCGTCGGTGAAGCGCCACCAGACACAGCGCAGCGCCGCTTGAAAACGCCAGCATCACCAGGCCCAGGTTGACGGCGTTGTGGTGGCTGACCAAGCCGACCCCATACCCTGCCAAGCCACCAAACAGCTGCTGCATCAGCCCCACCACGGCGGCTGCTGACCCGGCCAGCGCCGGCAGCAGTCCCACCGTGCCGGCCAGTGTGGGCGGCACCAGCATGCCGTGACCCAGGCCCAGCAGCATCAGCGGCAAGGCCAGCGCCAGCGGCGTCTTCAGGCCCGCCAGGGCCAGCACCAGCATCAGCACGATGCCGGCGATCGTGCTGCTCTGGCCGATGACCATCATGCGTTGGTCACCCAGGCGCTGCACCACCCGCGTCGTCAGGTAGTTGCCCACGATGTAGGACATGGGAATGACCATGATGTAAAAGCCGATGCCGTCCGGGCCCACACCGTAGCCACCCAGCACCAGGGGCGCACCACCCAGGAAGGCGTAAAAGCAGCCGGTGGACAGGCCCAGGATGCACACGTACAGCGCAAACGACGGTTCGCGCGCCAGTCGGGCATAGGACTGTCCCATGGCCCGCAGCCAGCCGGGAGCCACCCGCGCCGTTCTGCCATCCGCACCGCCGGGCTGCGCCAAGTCCGGGTCCTGCGCCGCTTCGACCCGGTCGGGCAAGCCACGCCAGGCCGCCACCAGCAACAGCACCGCGCCAACCGCGATCACCACAAAGTTGGCCTGCCAGCCCAGTTGCACATGCAACTGCCCGCCAATGATGGTGGCCGTTGGCGGGCACAGGCCCATGGCCATGCCCACGTAGGCCATGATGCGGGTGCGCTGCGGGCCCCTGAACAGGTCTTGCACCATGGCGCGGCCCACCACGGTGCCGGCCGCGCTGCCCGCACCTTGCAGCACGCGTGCCGCCACCAGGGCGCTGATGTCGGTGGCCAGTGCGGCTGCTATCGAGCCCAGCAGCGCCAGCACCAGGCCCACCATCAGCACCCGTTTGCGGCCCAGGCGGTCGGACAAGGGGCCATAGACGAGCTGCAGCAGTCCGTAGGTCACGACAAAGCCGCTGAAGCTGAGCTGCACCTGCGCCTGGCTGGTGTTGAAGATGCGCGCCCATTCCTGCATCGACGGGATGCAGATGGTCATGGCCAGCAGGCCAAAGGCCAACTGGCCTACCAGGTTGGCCACCAGCCAGGGGCTGGGGCCTTGGCCAGGATCTGTGTCGGGGGCCGAAGGAGCGCTGGCGCCGGGCACCGGCTCAGCCTGGGCCGAGCAAGGGATAACGGGCCTGTTGCGCCTGCTTCCAGTCTGCAAAGGCCTGACGCTGCACCGGATCGGTGGCCGGGTAAAGGCCGAACAGGCCCTCGCCGGCGACGATGCGTTCGCCGACCCAGTCTTCGTACACCGTCTGTTCGTAGGCCTCGCGGGCCACGGTGTCGGCCAGGTGGCGCGGCACGCAGACCACACCTTCACTGTCGGCCACCATCACGTCGCCCGGGTACACCGGCACGCCGCCGCAGCCTATGGGCAATTGCACGTCAGCGGCGTGGTGGCGGATCAGGTTGGTGGGCGCCGCGGGGCGCTGATGCCAGGCCGGGAAGTCCAGCGCGCCGATGTCGGGAGAATCCCGAAACCCGCCATCGGTGACGATGCCGGCCGCGCCACGTTTCATCAAGCGTGTGACCAGCAGGTTGCCCGCCGAAGCGGCCTGGGCGTCGCCCCGGCTGTCGATGACCATCACATGCCCGGCGGGGCATTCTTCAATGGCCACACGCTGCGGGTGGCGCCGGTCTTCAAACACGTTCAGCGGGTCCAGGTCTTCCCGCGACGGGATGTAGCGCAGCGTATAGGCCGGCCCCACCATGCGGTGGCGGGCCCCCAGGGGCCGCAGGCCTTGCAGGAAGGTGTTGCGCAAGCCGTGCTTGAACAGCACGGTGGTCAGCGTGGCACTGCTGATGGTCAGCAGCCGCTCGCGGGTGCGCGGGCTCAAGGCGTTGTCGGACATGGTGCAGGCACTGGTTGGCGGTAGAGACCAGCCGGTTTTACACCGGCTGGATCAAAAGGCCTACTTGAGGCCGGCCTGTGCCACCACCAGCCGCCGCCGACGCGGCGTCGGCGGTGCGGAAGCGGCTGCTGCCGTCAGCCTTCGCCGTCTCCGAGCACCAGACCCTCACGTCGCGGATCGGCGCCGCCTTGCAGCCGGTCTTCGCCCCCCACCTTCACCCGCAGGATGGTGGACACGCCGCTGGACTGCGCGTTGACCGACACGGTGTGACCCAGTGCCCGCAGGCCGGACACCAGGGGGTCGGCATTGCCCGAGTTGGTGGCGTCGATGTTGGGATGTTCGCCGCCAATGCCGGTGGTGGCGCTGTTGCTGGAGCCGAAGTTCGGCAGCGCCGTGGCCTGCTGTGCGTCCAGGCCCCAGTCCACCACGCCGACCACGGTCTTGGTCACGTACTGGATGATGTTGGACCCGCCGGGTGAGCCGGTGGCCATCAACAGGCTGTCGATACTGCCGTCGTTGGCGCGCTTGAACACCAGCGTGGGCGACATGGAACTGCGGGGGCGCTTCAGTGGTCCGACGCGGTTGGCAATGGGACCGTCGGTGTTGGACGGCACTGAGGAGAAGTCGGTCAGCTCGTTGTTCAGCAAGAAGCCGCGGACAAAGCGGAACGCGCCCATGCCGCTTTCAATGGTGGTGGTCATGGTGACCACATTGCCCTTGGCGTCGACGATTGACACGTGGGTGGTGCCGTTGCCCTCGTGCGCGCTGGCACCCATGGGCGTTGCACCCGGGAAGGTGCCCGGCTGTGCCACACCCAGGCTGCTGTCAAAGCGGATCTGGTTGGCGCGAGTGCGCAGGTAGCTCTTGTCCAGCATGCTGGACACACCGTTGCCCGGCAGGGGCACAAAGTCGGTGTCGGCCACATAGACGTTGCGGTCGGCGTAGGCCAGGCGCTGCGCCTCGGCGATCAGGTGCACGCCCAGCACGCTGGGCTTGCCGCCGTACAGGTCCACCGCGGTGGGACCGAAGGCGTCCATGCCGAAGTTTTCCAGGATGCCCAGGGTCTGGCTGACCGCGATGGCGCCTGAAGAGGGCGGCCCCATGCCACACACCTTGTAGGCGCGGTAGTCGATGCAGACCGGTTCGCGGCGTTTGGCCACGTAGCCGGCCATGTCGCCCAGGGTTGTCTCACCCGGCGTCAGCGTGCCCGTACCGGCAGCGCCCACGGTCGAACGTGCGATTTCAGCCACGATGTCCTGCGCCACGGCGCCGGTGTAGAACGCATCGGCGCCACCCGCCGCGATCAGGCTCAGCGTGTTGGCGTAGGCCGGATTCTGGATGGTGGTGCCCAGGGCCTTGGGCGTCAGGTCGGGGTTCAGGAAGTAGGCGACGGCGTCGTCGTCCTGCTTCAGGTCGTTGGCGGCGCCGGCAATGGCGTCGGCCATGCGGCCACTGATCTTGAAGCCGTCGGTGGCCAGCTTGCGGGCCGGGTCGAACAACTCGGCCCAGGGCTTGCTGCCGAAATCGCCGTGCAGCATGGACAGCACCCGCACGGTACCCGGTGTGCCGATCGATCGGCCGCTGCGCCGAGCATTGGGCAGCGGTGCGGTCTGTTGGGTATCACTGATCCAGCGCAGGTAGTTTTCGGTGGCAGAAGCCGGCGCGGTTTCGCGGCCGTCATAGGTCTGCACCTGCTTGGTAGCGGCGTCGTAGTGCACCACGAAGGTGCCGCCGCCCAGGCCGGACGACTGCGGCTCCACCAGCCCCAGCACCATCTGCACGGCCACCGCGGCGTCGGCAGCACTGCCGCCGCTGCGCAGCACGTCACATCCGGCCTTGGTGGCCAGCGGGTTGGCAGTGACCACCATGTACTGCTTGGCCAGCACCGAGGTCATGCCCAGCCGGAAACCGCTGGAAGGTTCTGGCAGCGCCGGGTCGCCCGGCAGGCCCGAGCCGACCACCACGGTGCCGGTGGAAGCCGGGGCTTCGCAGGCCGTGGACACAGGGTCGTTGGAGCCGCCACAGGCGGCAACCAACAGGGCTGCCAGCAAGGACAGTGCAGTGGGGGCGGCCAGGCGTCTGGCATCCAGCTTCCAGCGGAATCGGGTCATGGGTGCTCCTCTTGATGGTTGTTTGAAACATTCTGGCAGGTGTAACAAACAAGGGCCATCCCTATGACCGCGAAGGAGGTGGGGCGCTGATGGACATGCCGGCCGGGCCGGCAAGTCGCCCCCGGTGACGCTGAGGTCTGTCTCTCCACCACCCGGTGGGTGCACTCAGGTGTCTAGAACGGCATCAACTTCAAGTCAAAAGCCCGCTCGGCAAACCACACGGCGGCCAGCGTCGCGATCAGCAGCGAGCCGCCAAACAGCACCGCATGGCGGTAAAAGGCGGTGCGCCGCAAGGTATAGGCCAGCGGCAGAAAGGCCGCCACGATGGCCAGCTGCCCCACCTCGACACCCAGGTTGAAACCCAGCAACGCCAGCGCCAATGCACCCTGCGGGAGGCCCAGATCGGCCAGCACGCTGGCAAAGCCGAAGCCGTGCAGCAGCCCGAAGGCAAAGGCCACCATCCAGCGCCGGCGGTGGAACAACGGGAACACGTTGTTCAGCGCCGCCAGCACCACCGAGGCCGCGATGGACGATTCGACCCAGCGCGAGGGCAGCGACACCCACCCCAACGCCGCCAGCGACAAGGTGATCGAATGCGCCAGCGTGAACGCCGTGACGATGCGCAGCACGTCCCAGAAGACCACCGCAAAGCGCGGCACCGGCTGCCAGGCCGTGGTCCGGACATGTCCTGTGGCCCAGATGCCCACCGCCGGCAGCAGCAGCGACAGCAGAAAAAGGATGTGGTCAAAGCCGATCCAGATGTGCCAGACGCCCTCGCGGCTGTAGTCCAGCAACTGGCGCCAGCGGCTGACTGTGGCGAGTTCAAAGGTCTGGGTGGCGGCTTCGGGGCTGAAGATGGCGGTGCGCGTGTTGCCGCCAGCGCGCAGGTTCAGCAGCCCTCGATGCTGGGGGTCAATGTCGGCAAACAGGGTGTAGCGCAGGGTCAGCGTGGCGGGCGCACTGGCCCCTGGCGGGCAGTCAAATTGCAGTGGCAGCACCGAGTAGGCGCCGTCAGTGTGGTCGTCCACCGCTTGTGTGCCGACTTGCAGCACACAGTCGCGCCCGTCGGCTTTCAGCGCCAGCCGGGCTGTTGCATAGGCCGCGATGTCGGCGTGGCGGGCGCGGGTTTCGCCCCAGGTGATGCGACCGTCGCCGTCGGCGTCCAGGCCGATGGCAAAGTCCAGGTCACGCAGGGCAATGTCCCACTGGCCGACCACCGAGTTGCCATCCACCGACACCACCAGGTAACTGTCCGACGGCTTGTGGGCGTGGGCTGGCTCGGCCAGCAGACAGGCCGTCGTGGCGATAACCAACGCCTGCATCAGCGTGCCGACTCGCCGTGCAAGCCCTGCCTGTACCGCCGCCAGCAGCCGTTCGGCGTGGCGCGTCATGGCAGCGCCTTCAGCTGATCGATCAAGGCCTGCAGCGCCATACTTTGCAGGCCGGACCGCGCGATGGCCTCGAGCGCCGGCTGTGCCGCCTGGCGGTTGCGGTTGGCCAGTGCCGCTTCCAGCAGGATGCGGGCGTCGGCCGGCTCGCGTTGCAGCGCGTAGTTCTGCTGGGCCAAGGCCAGCGCCCGCACCGGGTCGCCTTGCAGCGCCAGCACAAAGCGCGACGCTTCCTTGCGGTGAGAAGCGTCGCCCCGCAGCTCGGCCGCTTCAAATCGGGCCGCCAGTTCCTGCCGGTAGCGGCCGGCTGCGGGGTCGCCACTGGCCTGAGCCGCCAACGCCAGCCGCAGCAGCAGCACGTCGGCGCGGCCCCTGTCCTGCAGCAGTGCCAGCACCTCGGCCGGACGGCCGCGGTCGAGCAGGAAGTCGGCATGAGCCGCCTGCAGGTACACGTCGGGCCGGCCCAAGGCCTGTGCAGCGACGAAGGCAGCCTCTGCGGCGGCGAACCGGCCGCGCCGTTCTTCGGTCTCGGCCAGCCGGGTCAAGGCCCACAGGCGTGACTCGGCGTCGGCATCCGGATAGGACTGCAGCGCAGCACGCAGTTCGGTGGCGGCACGTTCGGCGTGGCCCGTCGCCGCGTCAACCTGGGCTTTGCAGGCCGCGGCGGTCAGCGGGGTGGCCGCAGCCGCCATGCGGGCGCAGCCTTCACGAGCGCCTTCGTAGTCGGCTTGCACCATCAGGATGGCGGTGCGCCAGGCCTGGGCGGATGCATGGCCAGGGTCGGCCCGCAGCACGGCGTCCAAGTCGGCCAGCGCAGCGTCGAACTGGTGGTCAAACTGGCGCAGCATCGCCCGCAGCACCCGCACCGCCACCGGCGGATCGGGCAGGGCCCACCAGGGCTGCAGCGCCGACTGCGCGTAGCCGATGTAGCGCGGATCGCCTTCGGCTGCCACTTCGTCGTAATAGCGGTGGGCCAGCCGCACCGCGGCGTCCACATTGCCGGGGTCAGCCCGCCAGGCCTGGCGCAAGGCCACCAATTCCCGCGCACGCGGGTCGCTGGCGCGTGCCGGCACGTTGGCCAACACCTGGCTGTTGTCGGTGGGGGTATAGGGCGCCGCCTGGGCAGTGGCCGCGGCAGCCAGCAAGGCGGTCAACAGCAGCGCTGAGTGCAGCGGGAACAGGGCAAGACGCTGGGGCATCGGCGCGCAAAAGGGCTGGGTCCGGGCACGCTGCCAGCGGCGCTGGCGCTGGCAGTGACGCAGACGGGTCGCGAATCGTAGCCGCAGCGGGCGCGACTTGCGTGGCGGGGGGCATGTGCGCTCTGAAAAGAAATGTCAAAAGACTGTCAACCGCGTTTTTGCGCCCACGTTGAGGATCAGCCGGACTGTCTTCGCAATCGTTTTTGACGACAGCCTTGGCGCCAAAGAGACCGGGCCTGATCCGGTATCTTTACCTCCAGTCCATTTCTACAAAACCATTCTGAGAGATCTTCATGAACA
>JAHECB010000040.1:0-10471 GCA_024641925.1 Betaproteobacteria bacterium | reverse complement strand
AGCTCCTGAGCACCCTGATCCTGTCCGCTTTCGCTTTCAGCGCCCAAGCCGCTTCGCATGCCGGCGCCGCGCCCATGAAGGCTGACGCCGCCGCACCGGCCGCCAGCGCTGCCAAGAAGGCTGACAAGAAGGCTGAAGCCAAGCCAGCCGCTGCAGCCAAGAAAGAAGAAGCCAAGAAGTAATTCACGGCTTCCGATGTGAAACGGAGGGCAGGCGCCTGGCGCCTGCCCTCCGTTTTTTTGACGATGTACCTTGGGTGCTCAGTCCACCGAGACTTTGGCGCTCCTGATCAGTTGCGGCCAGCGTGCGCGGCGGTGGCGCTGTCAGCGGATGCGATGTGCTGGCGCTGGCGCTGGCGCTGTGGCCGCTGACGCCGCAGCCTCGTCCCTTGGGCAAGGGGAACCGGGCGTTTCAAGTGTCGGGGTTGCCCATCACCCGTGGCATCACAAACGGGGCCTCACAGCTGGGACGGGCCGCGCTCGAAAGTGGCGTGCCCGACCATTCGGGTGTTCATCTGCTACAACGTCGGCCACGGTAGCGTTTCGGGCCGCTGCCGCGCGCCAAAGTGCAGGGCCTTTGAACGGGCGTGACCGCTGCGGCAGGTGAGCGTCGCGCGATGCGCATGCGTTCTGGTCCACACGCTCTGAAGGCAAGCCATGAAGCACCAACTCTGCACAGCGGCACTGGGCCGCACACACCCATGAAGCGCCGCGGCTTGATGGCCAGCGGTCTGGCGATGGCCGCACTGGCGGCCTGCTCGCGTGACGAGGCGGCACCGCCCGGCTCCGCCACCGCGCCTGGCGGCGACGTGTCACGCAAGGCTTTTGAAGTGGCCTCGCGCGGTACGGGTTTTGCGCTCGGCCCGACGATGGCTGCGCGCACGGTGCGCATTTTCTTCGACCCCCAATGCCCGCACTGCGCCGTGCTGTGGCAGTCGAGCAAGCCGCTTCGCGACCGCATCCACATGGTCTGGATGCCCGTGGCCTTCATCTCGCCATCGTCGGCCCCACAGGGGGCAGCCCTGCTCGCCGCGGCCGACCCGGTGGCCAGCATGGACGCACACGAAGCCTTGCTCAGCAGCGGCCAGGGCGGGATGTCGGTGTCAGGCGTGGCCGACGCACAGCTGGCACAGGTCAAGGCCAACACCGAGCTGTGGAAAAGCCTGGACGCGGGCAGCGTGCCGTACCTGGTGTGGCGACTGGCTGGCGATGGCGCATTCGGCTCGCACGCGGGTGCGCTGGACACCGCGCAGTTGTCGCAGCTGCTGGGGCTTTGACCACAACAAGGTCTGGCGCGGACAGGTGCGTTGCTGCACGTGGCCAACTGGCCTTGTTGGCGCGATCAGCGGTGCCGCATCGTCGTCGGTGCCATTTTGCCGCCATCAACTTCGCAGAAGGCCAGTCCTGTATCTTCGAGCCAGTCCCTCTCTGTCGCGCCTGATCCGGCGTCGCGTCACGGTACGGATTCAGGCGCGCCCGGGCGGGCTGGCCACCTCTTGCAGGCGGGGCTTGATGGTGCGGGTTGATGGATTTGCACGAATCGGCGATGCGGCAAATCTTGGGCGCGTATCGGTTGCTGCATTGGCAATCGCCCGCACCCTGTCGACCAGGCTGGGTGGCCAGCATTTTGGATATCCGCACCCGTGCTGAGACCCCCTACTTGGCCATGCGCGCTGCGTATGGCGCCAGGATGGCCTCAAAGTGCGACGGTAGATGCGCGCCATAAATTGCACGCAGTGCCGCTGTCTTGTCGGCAGCGTCGTCGTGGTAGGCCTTGCAGATCGCCATGCCGATACCGTAGCCGACCTGCATCGGCCATTCCGGGTGATCGGCGGTGGGGGGGCCGAACCAAGCCTGCTTGAAGTCCATGCGCTCGTTCAGGATCGGCTGGAAGGCATCCCACAGCGCACGCTCGTTGGCCCTGACATAGGCTTGTCGGCCGTCCAGGTCCCAACCCGAGGCCTGCCAGGTCAGGAAGTCTGCGCAGCCTTCCCTGACTGCAAAGGCCAGGTTGGTGCTGCGTGCCGGGTTCGTGTAGATGCTGCGGTAGGCATCCATGCCCTGGGCTTGCACCTGCAGGACGTGCGACATCTCGTGCACGGCGCTGAAGGGAAGGTCTGCCAGCCGGATGCCGACGGATCCTCTCGCGAACTCGGACCGGTCCACATCGGGCGACATGGCCATCAGGTCGATGGCGATGCCGATCGCCGGCTGCACGCCCTGTGCGGTCTTCACCAGCCCCGGGTTGCCGCCCGCCCGCATGTTGGCAATCAGGAAGTAGATGGGTACCAGCCTGGCCTCATGCGGCGCAGCCGCCAGCAACCGGGCCATTGCGGCGCGGATCTCGGGCTCGAATGCCTCGACCTTCGGCCGCAAGGTCGCCAGGTGGCGGTAGTAGCGCGGGTAGCGGTTCAGGCGCGCGGCCATGGACTCGGCCGTGACGCCAAAACGCTCGGTGAATATCTGCATGCCGGGCGACGCAACGGCCAGGTAGGCCGCCATCGCGTCCTTTGGCGTCGTGCCGGCGTCGATGGTGGCCAACACCGACGCAAACGCATCGAGGTCGTCATAGACGATAGGGCTCGGCGCGCTGGCGACGGCAGGGGCAAAGACAGCCGCAGCCAGGACGGCGGCCAACAGGCGTCGAGCGGAGGTGGCGCAGGTGCGGCGTGGGTCAGCAAGCTTCATGGTGTGCAGCCTCGTTGGAGATGTCGACAGGCAGTGATGGATCGGACGCGCGAGCGGCCAGCGTCATGGGGCGGGTTCGGCGTGCGCTCCAGACGATGCTCAGGACCAGGGGCAGACAGAACAACAGGCCCCCAGCCCATACCGCTGCAGCGCCGGGAAGCTGGAACGACTCGCCGAGTTCGATGCGGTAGGCCGTGGGCTCCGTGAGACCCGAGATCAGCTCCGGCAGACCGATGGTCAGCAACAGCACGGTATCCACGATGGCTATGAAGATCATGCCGCGGCCCGGGCGTGCGCGCAGGGCCAGGCAGGCACTGGCCAGCGCGGCAGCCACGATGCTGCCACTGACGAGTGTGACCAAGGGCCCCGGCGCCACCTGCAGCATGCCGGCCTGGTAACCCGCGTAGGCAGGGTCGAGCACGCCCCGAAAGGGTGCCATGAGGTGCAGCAGCACAAACAGGAAGTTGGCCCCCGCGACGCCCATCGCCGCCCAGGTCCACTGCCGCTGGGCCACGAAGACCCCCAGGATGGCGACGTACACGGCGCCGGCCGAGAGCCCCAGATTCCACCAGTTCAACGTCATGATCTTGCCCCGGACGGTTGAAAACAGGTCTGAACCTTAGCCCGCGTTCGGAGCGCGCAGGGCGCCCGAAGCCCGCGCTGGGACGAAACGGCCGCCCTTGGGGCCGCTGTCCAGCGCCGGCTCGCCGGTCTTGCCGCGACGATGGGCGGTGTTGGGTGAAATCGGCGCTGGTGGGGTGAACGGCCCGAGGGTCAGCTGGCGCCGGTGCCCGTGGTGGGCACGGCCGGATTGCCCAGCGCGGCCAGGATGGGGCCTGCGTAGGCACGCGACACGGGGACCGTCTCGTCTCCGCCGGCGAAGTGCAGCTTGAGTCCGTGCTGGTTGCCATGACAGGCCCGTACCTGAGCCAGATTGACCACGAAGGAGCGGTGGCACCGCCGGCAGATGGCGGGCAGCATCGCCTCCAGGCGCTTAAGGCTGGACCGCAGCAATCTTGTCTGGCGACGCCCTTGCTGCAGGTAGACGACGGTGACGTAGTTGTCCTGCGACTCCAGGTACAGCAGGTCGCCCGAGGCGACGGTGAACACCTCTCGATCGTTGTCGGCGCTGAGGTGCAGCATTTCGGGCAACGTGTGTTGTGGCGCGGCCGATGTCAGGTGCACAAGGCGCGCGACGACGGCCTGGTGCCGCAGGTAGAAGATGAAGGCGGCCACTGGAAAGCTGATCACCAGCGCGATATCGGGCAGGAAGCGCAGGTAGCTGGCCCAGCTGAAGTCGTGCCAGTCGCCCAGGTAGTTGTAGTACAGGTAGGCCACCGTTCCAGCCAGCAGGTAGTCCCAGGCCAGCCAGCCCAGCAACTGCGGGCGACGGGGCGCGGGCAGCAGTGCGGGGCGCAGCACAAACTCGCTGACGGCCAGCGCCAGCGTTACGGCAAGGCCCGCGCCGAGCATGTAGACCAGAAAGGGCAGGTCGATCTGGAAGTTGGGGTCGTGGTTGCTGACGCCGAAGGGCTGAAAGGCGACCAGGAACAGCGTGAGAAAGCCACCGACCGCGCCGACAAACACGCCTTTGTACCAAGGCAGTGCGACACAGTGCAGCAGATGCTCGTCGCTGGCTGTGGCGGCATGCTCCATGGGCGCCAGTCCTCCGAAGGTGTGGTGAAGGCACAAGTCTGAAGGGTCAGGACTGTTGGCGCCGATAGTACAGCTGACCTTCACGCCGCCGGCGGTCTCCAGGCCCAGCGACAGCCTGATGCCAGTCAGCGTGCGTTCGCAGTTCGAAGGTCAACGGCGGCGCACGCTGCAACGCAGTCGCCAGTCCGTACCCAGCACTGGGGCGGGCGACAAAAACAGCGCGGCACCCATTCGCAAAGGCACTCGCATGGATTCTTGCGAGTGCGCATGAAGTGCCTACTTGTCCTGAATGCGGTTCAGGTAATCAACGAGACTGAGGATGCGGTTGCGTACGAACAGCGACTCGTTGTAGTCGACATCGGCGTGATAGGCTGCGGCCTCGATTCGATAGCGGCGACCCCATATAGGCATCTCGCGCGTGCCGTGACTACCCTCGGCACCCTCGATGGTGGCGTAGATGCGTGACAGCGGCAACACGCCTCCGTTGCGCTTTGCGAGCATCGTCAGGTCTGGCGGGCTGCGCTTGAGCGAGTCGGAGAACGGCCCCATGCCCTTGCCCGTCATCCCGTGACACGCGGCGCAGCTGTTCTCGAACTCAAGCCGACCGGTATCGGTCTTACTGGCAGGATTGGCCGGCTGGCTGGCCAGGACCTGATTCAGCTTGGTCTCGACGCTGCCCACCGCAGGCTTGACCTGTGCAAGTGCCGGCGCAGCTGTCAGTACCAGACCAAGCAAGAGCAATCTGTTCTGCTGATTCATCGTGATCTCCTTCCTGTCGATGCCTCTCGTTGCGGGCCATCGATGGGTGATGCCGGATTGGCAGCCCCAGTCTGAGTGGCCTATGCATGAGCAGCTTGAGTTGAGTCAATGCTTGGACAATGGGGCCGGCACGGGCGCAGATGCTTTTGAGTAGTGGCTCAAATTTGGATCGGGTGCGATAAACAGCAACAAGTAGAGACCGGCGCCATCGCTGAGGCGCAGGCTCGGGTCCCCGGCTTGATGGCGTTGAGTGTCGCGGCCGATGGGATCAGGTGCTGGCCCAGGCAGTAACTCCGAAGCCAGTACAGGCCTGAGTTTCAGGTTACTGCAATGTGAACACCGATCTCCTGGGGTCAACTGGGACGCCGCAGAACGAAAAAAAGCCTCAAGTGCTTGATTCCTTGAGGCTTTTTCCGTTTGCTGCAACGTTGCTGGACGTTGCGGGATCTTCGGTTGGTGGAGAGGAGGAGGATCGAACTCCCGACCTTCGCATTGCGAACGCGACGCTCTCCCAGCTGAGCTACCCCCCCACAAGACGGACGCAGTTTAGCACCGCGCCGAGGTCCGGGATCTGCATTCCATGGGCCGAAACAGCGCAAAGTCAGGGCCGCTTTTCCGGCGGTCCCAAAAGCTTCGCATAACATGCTGCGCTTGTAACAACAGGCTCAAAAGGACTTGCCATGCGCCCACGTCTGGATGCCGAATGGCTGGACAAGCAGTACAACAACCGAGCCCGAGTGCCCGATCACGCGCAGGTGCTGGCGCGCTGGGCCGAGGCGTCAGCCTTGGTGCTGCGCGACGGCGGCGGTGAACTGGACGTGCCCTATGGCCCTGGCGGTGCCAGTGCCGGCGAAACGCTGGACATCTACCGGCCCGCGGCTTCGCAAGCGGGTGCGGCGCCGATACTGATTTTTATCCACGGCGGGTATTGGCGTTCGCTGGACAAGTCGGACCACGCTTTTATCGCGCCGGTGTTCAACGCGGCCGGCGCGCTGGTGGTGGTGCCCAATTACGCGCTGTGCCCGGCCGTGGATATCGAGCACATCTGCCTGCAAACCGCACGCGCGGTGCTGTGGGTGTGGCAGAACGCCGCGCGCTTGGGCGGAGACCCCGCGCGCATCGCGCTGGTGGGTCATTCTGCGGGCGGCCATCTGGCGGCCATGATGCTCAGCTGCCGCTGGAAGACCCTGCTACCCCAAGCGCCGGCGCAGCTGGTGTCGGGCGCGCTGTCCATCTCCGGCCTGTACGACCTGGAACCGCTGCGTCACACGCCCTTCCTGAAAAACGACTTGCGCCTGACGCCGGCGTCGGTGGCGCGTTTGAGCCCGGCATTTTTCCCGCGCCCCAAGGGCGGGCGGCTGTATGCCGCGGTGGGTCTGGACGAGACCGACGAATTCCTGCGCCAGTGCGAACTGATCCGGGACGTCTGGGGCCCGACGGCGGTGCCAGTGTGTGAAACGGTGCCCAACACCAACCATTTCAACGTGCTGAACACGCTGGTGGACCCCGAAGCCAGACTGCACACCTTGACGCTTCGCTTGCTGGGCCTGCGATAAGGACCGACCCGAGGCCGCTGGAATCCTGGTCACCCGATGTCGTGCGCCGCCAGTCAGTCTCAGGCTATCGGGTGCATTGAAGCTTTGTATTGGCCGGGCAGTTCAAATCTTTGTTACCGTGCAAGCGGGTAACGCTGCACGGCATCAGGGGTGCGCCGGCGTTTTGACCAACCACTTCAACATCAGGAGCAAGTCATGGCTTTGAAAGGTTCAAAAACCGAACAAAACCTGAAGGACGCCTTCGCCGGCGAATCGCAGGCCAATCGCCGTTATCTGTATTTCGCAAATAAGGCTGACGTGGAAGGCCAGAACGACGTGGCGATGCTGTTCCGCAGCACCGCTGAAGGCGAAACCGGCCACGCACACGGCCACCTGGAATTCCTGGAAAACGGCTCGGGCGACCCGGCCACCGGCCTGCCCATCGGCAGCAGCCGCCAGAACCTGGCCGCCGCTGTGGCCGGCGAAACCCATGAGTACACCGACATGTACCCGGGCATGGCCAAGACGGCCCGCTCGGAAGGTTTCGACGAAATCGCCGACTGGTTTGAAACGCTGGCCAAGGCCGAGCGTTCACACGCCAACCGCTACCAGAAGGCCCTGGACGCGCTGGTCGACTGAGTCGGCCATGTGACGCTTTTGAACAGGGGGCTTCGTGCCCCTTGTTCGTTTCAAGCTCCAGCCTGTACACCCCCGGAAAAGAACACCCACCATGCGCGAAGGCAACCTCGAAGCCCCCACCCGGCACCCCATCGACTGGAAAAACCCGGACTTCTACGACGAAGGCAAGGCGCTGGCCGAGATGGAGCGTGTGTTCGACATCTGCCATGGCTGCCGCCGCTGCGTCAGCCTGTGCCAGAGTTTCCCGACGCTGTTTGACCTGGTGGATGAAACCAGCGACGGCGAGGTGCACGGCATCAAGAAGGAGGCCTATTGGAACGTGGTCGACCAGTGTTATCTGTGCGACCTGTGTTACATGACCAAGTGCCCCTACACGCCGCCGCACCCCTGGCAGCTGGACTTCCCGCACCTGATGCTGCGTGCCAAGGCCATCAAGCACAAAAACGGGCATGTGGCGGCCAAGGAAAAGTTCCTGGCCAGCACCGACGTGCACGGGCAGTTCGCCGGCATTCCCATCGTGGTGGACGTGGTCAACGCCGTCAACGGCACCCAGGCCATGCGCGGCCAGATGGACAGCAAGCTGGGCGTGCACCCCGACGCCTGGATGCCCACGCTGGCCGAGCAGCGCTTTCGCTGGGGCCGCGCCATGAACAACACCACCTACCCGGTGGTCAAGGGTGAACGCACGCCTGGCAAGGTGGCCATTTTTGCCACCTGCTACGTCAACTACAACGAGCCGGGCATCGGCGCCGACCTGATCAAGCTGCTGGACCACAACCAGATTCCGTACGAGATCGTCAACAAGGAAGCATGCTGCGGCATGCCCAAGCTGGAGCTGGGCGACCTGGACTCGGTGGAAAAAAGCTGGGCCGCCAACATGCCGGTGCTGGCCCGTTACGCCAAAGAAGGCTTTGCCATCGTCACCGCCATTCCCAGCTGCACGCTGATGTACAAACAGGAACTGCCTTTGATGTTCCCGGACGACGCCGACACGCAGCTGGTGAAAAAGGCGATGTTCGACCCGTTTGAGTACTTCATCGCGCGCCACAAGGACGGCCTGTTGAAGACTGATTTCAAGACCGCCCTGGGCAGCGTCAGTTACCACATACCCTGCCACGGCCGCGTGCAGAACATCGGCAAGAAGACCGAAGAAATGTTCAAGCTCATCGGTCAGACCGTACAGGTCAAACTGAACACGGTGGAACGCTGCAGCGGCCATGCCGGCACCTACGGCGTGAAAACGCCTTACCACCCCGTGGCCATGAAGATCGGCAAGCCGGTGTTCAAGGCCATGGCCAAGGACAACCCGGACTTCATCAGCAGCGACTGCGCGCTGGCCGGGCACCACATCGCGCAGGGCATGGCGCAGGCCGGCACACCCGCCAAGGCCTTGCAGCACCCCTTGAGTCTGGTTCGTTTGGCTTATGGATTGGAGTGAACCTATGAACACCAGCAACACCCGCACCATCGACCCCAGCAGCCTGTTGACGCTGGAGGCCTACGCCAAGATCCGCAAAAGCGGCAAGGCCCAGGCCATTGAACACCGCAAGCTGCGCAACGTGCACCTGGGCGACAACATGACACTGCAGTTCGAGGACGAAGCCACCATCCGGCGGCAGATCCAGGAAATGCTGTTCATCGAAAAGATCTTTGACGAAGAAGGTATTCAAGGCGAGATCGACGCCTACGCGCCGCTGTTGCCCGAGGGCAGCAACTGGAAGGCCACGGTGCTGATCGAGTACCCCGACCCGCACGAGCGCAAGCGTGAACTCTCGCGCCTGATTGGCGTGGAAGACCGCCTGTACGTCGAGGTCGAAGGCCACCCGCGTGTCTACGCCATTGCCGACGAAGACCTGGACCGCGAAAACGCCGAAAAAACGTCGGCCGTGCACTTTGCGCGCTTTGAGTTCAACAAGGCCCAGCGTGAAGCCGTTCGGGCCGGCGCCAGCGTGAAGGTGGGCTGCGACCACACCAACTACCCGGCGCATGTGTCGGTGCCGGCTGAGACGCTGGCCAGCCTGGCGGGCGACCTGCGCGCCTGAGTTTTCGGCACCGGGTCTGCGGGCCGGCACAATGCCGGCATGCAACTTTCACCCATCGTCGCCGGCACCTGGCGCATGCACGAGTGGGGCCTGGACACACCGGGTCTGGTGCGCTGGATCGAACAGGCCCTTGAGCTGGGCGTGACCAGCTTCGACCATGCCGACATCTATGGCGGCTATGCGGTTGAAGCGCTGTTTGGCCAGGCGCTGGCCGCCACGCCCGGGTTGCGGCAGCGGCTGCAGATCGTCACCAAGTGCGGCATCAAGCTGGTGCATCCGGCACGCCCGGCGCACCGCGTCAAGAGCTACGACAGCAGCCGCGCGCATGTGCTGGCCAGTGTGGACAACAGCCTGAAGGCGCTGCACACCGACCACCTGGACTGCCTGCTGCTGCACCGGCCCGACCTGCTGATGCAGCCCGACGAACTGGCCGACACGCTGCTGGGCCTGCAGCGCGCCGGCAAGCTGCTGCATGTGGGCGTGTCCAACCACAACCCGTCGCAACTGGCCATGCTGCACCGCCGCGTGCCACTGGCCACGCACCAGATCGAGTTGTCGCCGCTGCACATGCAGGCGCTGGCCGACGGCACGCTGGACCAGTGTCTGGACCTGGGCGTGCGGCCCATGCTGTGGTCGCCCTTGGCGCGTGGTCAGCTGTTCACAGGGCAGGGCGTACAGGAACTGCGGATTCGGGCTGTGCTGGGTGAACTGGCCCGGGCACACGGCGTGAGCCTGGCCACCCTGGCCTACGCCTGGCTGCTGCGCCATCCCAGCCGGCCCTGGCCGGTGGCGGGCTCACGGCGCATCGAAGGCCTGAAAGAAGCGGTGGATGCGCTGCCGCTGCACATGTCTTCCGACGACTGGTACCGCGTGTGGGAAGCCAGCATGGGTGTTGAAGTGGCTTGAAGCGGTCGGGCAACGGGGTAAGACTTGCGATGAACTGCCGCGTCGAAATCCCCCTGCATCGGCAACACCGTTCAGAACACCAGTCGACGTTCGTGTCTTGGGATGTTCAAGGCCGCAGGTGGACGTCTCCGGCCACCGAGGAGGACTCTGAAGGGCTGCATAGACACCCTGCCACTGTCGGTGTCGCGTTCACACGCAGGGGTTGATCGCCAAGATCCTGCGCAGGCGCCGCTGGCAGATTGCCAAC
>JAHECB010000293.1 GCA_024641925.1 Betaproteobacteria bacterium | reverse complement strand
CTTCACGTCTGCCAACTGTGCGTGCCGGCCTACCGGAGATTCACCATGACCTTGCATGACTTCCCAACTGCACCCGCACCAACACCGGCCTTGGCGGGGCCGCGACCTTTGGCTGCTCTGGTCCTGCGCGCAGCCAGCCGCGCATTGGACAGGCTGGCGGCGCGCCTGATGCAGGCTGACACAACAGCGTTTGCCGATCCAACGATCGAGTTTTATGCTGAAGCCGGTGCGCCCGAAGGCGCGCTGTACTTTGATGGCCAACTTGTGGGTTACGTCGAGGGTGTCAACCGGCTGTGATCGGCGACGAATTGGCTGTCACCCGCGCGAAGCGTCGCGGGGGTGACAGCCGTCCCTTGCGGCAGCGACCATGCTGACCCTTCATTTCCCAACACCGAGCCCAGCATGAATCCTGCAAAAGCGTTGCGCCTGACCATTCATCGCCAAGATCTGCAGAAGACCTGCTGGGTGCCAGACCCGGACGCACCCGAAGTACGAAGCCTGCAGCCCGGGCAAGCGCGATTGCAGGTGCAGCGTTTTGCGTTGACAGCCAACAACATCACCTACGCTGCGTTTGGGCGCGCCATGAAGTATTGGGATTTCTTTCCCGCGCCAGACGTCGCCTGGGGTTGCCTGCCGGTCTGGGGGTTTGCCGTTGTCCAGGCAACAACCGTCCCGGCGCTGGGCGTTGGACAGCGTGTTTATGGCTATTGGCCGGCGGGCACCCATCTGGTGGTGCAACCCGATCGCATCAATCCGCGCGGTTTTGTCGACGCTGCGCCGCACCGCCAAGGCCTGGCCAGTGTCTACAACCAGTACCGCACCGTGGATACGCCCTTTGCAATGGGCGGCGCAGCCGCGCAGGAAGAGGGCCAACGGGCGGTGCTGCAGCCGCTGTTCATGACGGCCTTTCTGCTGGACGACTTTCTGGCGGACAACCAGTTTTTCGGCGCGCAACAGCTGCTGTTGTCCAGCGCGTCCAGCAAGACCGCGCTGGCCACGGCCCACGGTCTGTTGCTGCGTCGCGGCACACCCGGCCATCCTCGGGTGATCGGCCTGACTTCCGCCAACAATCTGGCCTACGTCCAGAGCCTGGGTTGCTATGACCAGGTCGTGATCTACGAGGACGTGAGCTTGTTGTCCGCGCAACACACCAGTGTGTATGTGGACTTTGCCGGCAGCGCTTCGCTGCGCCTGGCGGTGCACAGCCACTTTGGCGACCAGCTGCGGTTCAGCAGTGCCATTGGCGGTACACATTGGGAGGGTCTGGGACCTGGCGGCGGTCTGCCCGGCCCACGCCCGGTGCTTTTTTTCGCGCCAGAACAAGTCAGAAAGCGCGCAGAACCGCCGCCGGTTGGCTGGGGGCGAGAGGGGCTGGACCAGCGCCTGGCCCAGGCCTGGCAGCACTTCCTTAAACCGGCCGTGATGGGCGCGGAACCCTGGGTGCGCATCGTCGAACAGGCCGGTGCACCGGCCATTGACGCCGTTTACCACTCACTGCTGAAAGGCGGCGTAGACCCTCGGCAGGGCCACATGTTGACGCTGTCAGCCTGATTCGGTTGAGTGTCTCAAGCTGGATCCCGCGCGCGTCGATAAGGTGACAAGCACACCAAGGTTTCAAGCCATGCAGCAGCCGCACTTTGTTTCCACCGCGCCACACAGTGTGCGGGCGTGGGCGGATCTGTTCGACTACCGGACACTGCCCGTGCTGGCCGGCACCGCGGCTGCGCTGGGCGAGCTTCGGGAGATCGAAGAATCGGTAGACGCCCATTTGCTGGCGCAGGTCGTCGCCGCAGACCCGCTGATGACGTTGAAGCTGCTGGCCCATGTTGCTGCGCTTCGCCGCGGTCGCGAGGGCAGCGAAGTCGAGACGGTCACCGAGGCGCTGGTGATGCTGGGCATTCCGCCCTTTTTCCGCGCTTTCAGCGAGCCAGAAACCGTGGAAATGGTGTTGGCAGACCAGCCCGATGCGCTGAAAGGCTTCAACGACGTGATGCGTCGATCGCACCGCGCGGCGCGCTTTGCCATCGGCTTTGCCGTTCACCGCATGGACCACGATGCCGAAGTGCTGCACGAGGCGGCCTTGCTGCATGATTTTGCCGACCTCTTGTTGTGGCTGCGAGCACCAACACTGGCCTTGCAAATCCAGCAGCGACAGCGTGCACAACCGGATCTGCGTACCGCAACCGTCCAACGGGAACTGCTCAATATCGAACTCGTCGACCTGCAGCATCAGTTGATGGTGTCATGGCGTTTGCCGTCGCTGCTGGTCAGCATCACCGACGACCGGGCCCAGAATGTCACCTCGCAGGCACGCAATGTGTTGCTGGCCATTCGGGTGGCCCGTCACAGCGCGCACGGCTGGCACAACGCGGCGCTGCCGCACGACGTGCAGGAGGTCGCTCAGCTGCTGCGCCTGAGCGAAGAGTCCGCTGCGCGATTGCTGCTGGACATCGACGCCGACGACGCCTGAGGGCGCCGCCAAGGTCATCCTCGAGCATGTGGCCGCCGGGTACTGGCCGATGGTTTGGCTCGGGTCGACGGCTGGTCGCTTAGAGTCCTGCCTGCGCGCCGGCAGAGCGTCGGTTGCGTGTCAAAAATCACGCATCAGGAGAGACACATGGACATGAGCGCGGTAACGCATTTCCTCAGCACCACAGGGCTGGAACTGGGCATGAAGATCCTCGCGGCGATCGCCTTTTGGGTCATCGGCCGCTGGCTCATCGGCAGGGTCATTGGTCTGGTACAGGCTGCCATGGGTCGCAACCAGGTGGATCCGACGCTGACCAAGTACATGGGCTCGGTGATCAATGTCATCCTGAACATCACGCTGGTGCTGGGGATTCTGGGTTATTTCGGTATCCAGACCACCAGCTTCGCCGCCATGTTGGCCGGCGCAGGCGTTGCGATCGGCGCAGCCTGGAGCGGCATGCTGGGTAATTTTGCCGCCGGCGCTTTCATGCTGGTGCTGCGTCCGTTCAAGGTGGGCGACTTTGTCAACGTGGCGGGCGTTACAGGCTCGGTCCAGGAATTGGGCCTGTTCGGCACCACCCTGATCACCCCGGACAATGTTTTCACCTTGGTGGGCAATGGCAAGATCTTCGGTGACAACATCATCAACTATTCGGCGCGCCCTTCACGCCGTGTGGAACGAACCGCGCAATTGGCCGGCGGTGTTGACGTGAAGGACGCCATCGCACGATTGCATGCCGCCATCGCGAAGATCCCCAATGTGCTGCAAACACCCGCTCCCGAGGTCAACATGATCGACCTGAACCTGGTGGGTCCGGTGATCTCTGTGCGGCCCTACTGCCACACAGACCACTACTGGCAGGTGTACTTCGACACCAACGAGGCCATCGTGCGCGTCTGCAAGGAAGCCGGCTGGCCAGCGCCGACACCGACGCAGATCATGAAGACCATGGCAGCCTGACCGTAACGCTCTTGACGCAGCAGGCGCCGCTGCGCGAGCAGCGGCGTTTGCGTCAGCATCGGGGCCGATCCAGGTGCGTAACGGCCATTGACGGACCTTCACACCGGCAAAGCCATGACGGATTTCAAGGTCCGCAACATGAAGCTGGTCTTGCAATCCAGCACCGCAGGGTGCTTCAGCAAGTTGTCCATGATGAAGTTGGAGTAATGCGCCATGTCCCGCACCAGAACAAGCAGCAGATAGTCCATGTCGCCTGTGAGGGCAGCACACTCCGTGACTTCTGGCCAGGTCTGCACCGCGGCCGCAAAGGCTTCGCCCGGGCTGAGGTGGTCGGCGCCCATTGACTTGGCCAAACGCACACTGACGTAGGCCGACAGCGTCAACCCCAGTTTCTGGCGTGACACCTGCGCTGCATAGCCCTCGATGACACCGGCCTCTTCCAGGCGACGCACGCGACGCAAGGTTGCACTGGCGGACAGGCCAACCTTCTGCCCAAGAGCATCAAAGCCGATACGGCCTTGCACCTGCATGTATCGAAGGATGCGTCGGTCTACCGCGTCGAGCATTTTCGCGTCATTCATCTTGAAAGTGTTGCAGGTTTTATGCGCTGTTGGCCCGTTTGGCGCTCGAATAGCATGCACTTTGTGCGGCTCTTTGCTTACAGTAAGGGCACTTCGACTGCCGCTGGGAACTCTGATGATCGACAAAACCGCCTGGGACAATCCCATGGGCACGGATGGATTCGAGTTCATCGAATACGCGGCGCCCGACCCTGCGGCCATGGGTGGGCTGTTTGAACGCATGGGGTTCATCGCGGTAGCCAAGCACCGACACAAGAATGTCACGCTGTACCGGCAGGGCGAGATCAACTTCATCGTCAACGCCGAACCCGATTCATTTGCGCAGCGTTTTGCGCGCGCGCACGGTCCCAGTATCTGCGCCATAGCATTCAGGGTGCAGGACGCTCGCCATGCCTATGCGCGTGCGCAGTCCTTGGGCGCCTGGGGCTACGCGGGCGCCGCGGGTCCGGGCGAGTTGAACATTCCTGCGATCAAGGGAATTGGCGACAGCCTCATTTATCTGGTTGACAAATGGCGCGGCAAGGGCGGTGCGAAGCCTGGCGACATCGGCAACATCGGGTTTTTCGACGTTGACTTCGAACCGCTGAATGTGTCCTCGGGGGAGCAACTCAACCCGGTGGGCCATGGCCTGACACTGGTAGACCACCTCACGCACAACGTACACCGGGGGCGTATGGGCGAGTGGGCTGAGTTTTACGAGCGCCTGTTCAATTTCAGGGAAATTCGCTACTTCGATATCGAAGGCCAGGTGACAGGCGTGAAAAGCAAAGCCATGACCAGCCCTTGCGGCAAGATCCGCATCCCGATCAACGAAGAAGGCAACGAAAAGGCCGGGCAGATCCAGGAGTATCTGGACAAATACCATGGCGAAGGCATCCAACACATTGCCTTGAGCTCAACCGATCTGCCGCTCACGGTTGACGCCTTGCGAGCGCGTGGCGTCAAGTTGCTGGACACCATCGATACGTACTATGAGCTGGTCGACAAGCGCATTCCGGGGCATGGAGAGGATGTGGCCGAGTTGAAGAAGCGCAAGATCCTGGTCGACGGTCATGCCGGTGCCTTGCTGTTGCAGATATTTTCCGAAAACCAGTTGGGCCCGATCTTTTTTGAGTTCATTCAGCGCAAGGGTGACCAGGGCTTTGGCGAAGGGAACTTCAAGGCCTTGTTCGAGAGCATCGAGCTTGATCAGATGCGTCGGGGTGTACTTTCCAGGACTTGATCGCTGACACCCGTGGGCGCGCTTGAAGGCTGGCTCAACCAGCGCTGCAACTCCGCCCAGGGCTCGGGTCTATCAACCATGTTCACGTGTGCCACGCCACTCAGGTGCCGGTTATCCGCCCCTGGCAGCGTAGCCGTTGCTGGCGGGAAAACTATGTTGTCGCAATGGCTGTAGAAACAGGTCACTTGGGTGTATTGATGGGGTTGCTCACGCGCGGCCAGATTTTTCAACCATGGTGACTGCATCCGCATCTGTTGCCCGTTGCTGGTGCTGGCGAACCTGGCCAACCAGGTGCCGCCGTGCGGAGTGCCCAAGGTGATGGCACGGTGAATGGAGCCCTTGTTTTTTTGTTCAGCCCACCAACGCCGCAAGGCAAGGCCACCCATGCTGTGGGCCACCACCACAGGCGCAAGACCGGTAGCCGCCTGCATCTGTTGCACTGCGGCTTCTATCAACGGGATGTAACTGTCGATAGATCCAAATACCGGCTCGAGGTTGACTGCGACAACCGGCGTACCTTGCGCATCTAAACGTTCAAGCCACGGGTTCCACAACCCCCTGTTGCAGACAAACCCGTGAATCAGAACAACGCCGCGGCGTGTCGGGTTCGTTGAATGTTTTGGCACCACGTCGGGCCACCGTTGACTGAAAAATGGCTGCTGCCAACAGAACACCGTCGGCGCCGACCGGACTTCGCCCCACCAAGCGCTGAACAGCTGTTGGCTACTGGCTCTCGGCGTCGGGTCAACACACCCCAGAGGA
>JAHECB010000292.1 GCA_024641925.1 Betaproteobacteria bacterium | reverse complement strand
CGTGGCGGCGAGCGCCACGTAGGGGTTGGCGTCGGCGCCGATGACGCGGTTTTCCACGCGCCGCGCAGCCGCGCCAGCAATGGGGCTGCGGATGCCCACGGTGCGGTTGTCGGTGCCCCATTCGATGTTGATGGGTGCGGCATTGCTGCGCACCAGCCGGCGGTAGCTGTTCACATACGGGGCAAACAGGGCCATGGCCGCCGGGATGTAGCGCTGCAGCCCGCCGATGTACCAGTAGAACTCCTTGCTGGCCGTGCCGTCGGGGTTGCTGAAGATGTTTTTGCCCGTGGCCTTGTTCAGGATGCTCTGGTGCACATGCATGGAGCTGCCCGGCTCGTTGGCGATGGGCTTGGCCATGAAGGTGGCAAACATGTCGTGGCGCATGGCCGCTTCGCGCACCGTGCGCTTGAACATGAACACCTCGTCGGCCAGGCCCAGCGGGTGGGCGTGGAAGAAGTTGATCTCCATCTGGCCGGCGCCGATCTCGTGGATCAGCGTGTCCACGTTCAGCTCCATCTTTTCGCAGTAGTCGTAGACGTCTTCGAACAGCGGGTCGAATTCGTTGACGGCGTCGATGCTGTAGGCCTGGCGTCCGGTTTCCGCGCGGCCGCTGCGGCCGATGGGTGGCTTCAGCGGCACGTCGGGGTCGGTGTTGCGGGCGACCAGATAAAACTCCAGTTCCGGCGCCACCACCGGTTCCCAGCCCTGCGCGTCAAAGAGGTTGCAGACATGCCGCAGCACGCTGCGCGGCGCAAACGGCACCAGCTTGCCTTCGGGGTCGTAACAGTCGTGGATGACCTGGGCCGTGGGGTCGGTGGCCCAGGGCACGATGCGCACCGTGCTGGGGTCGGGCCGCAGGTGCATGTCGCGGTCGGTGGAGCGGATGACGTCGTAGTAGGGGCCTGACTCGGGGAACTCACCCGTCACGCCCATGGCCACCACGGCCTCGGGCAAACGCATGCCACGGTCTTCGGTGAACTTCTGGCGCGGCAGGATCTTGCCGCGTGCCACGCCGGTCAGGTCGGGCACCAGGCACTCGATTTCGGTGACACGGTGGCTGTTCAGCCATTGCTCCAGCTCGCTGAAGGTCTGTGGGGCTTTTGAGGTCATGGTTTCCTGGGGTCTGGGATGAAAGTGCTGCGCGGCCGTGCACCGCAGGGGCCGTCGAGTGAGGGGTTCAAGGAACGGGCAGGCGTCAGTCCTGCGTTGCCACCGCACTGGCGGCTGGCGCCGTGTGATCCCGGCGAACATGGTAGCTGCGCGCGGCCTGTCCAAAAGCCTGCAGCAGTTTCATCGACACCGGGTTGTCAGCGGCCAGCCATTCCGGGTGCCACTGCACACACAGGTTGAAGCCCGGTGCGTCGGGTTTTGAAAAGGCCTCCACCAGGCCGTCGGGTGCACGGGCTTCAACCCGCAGGCCCGGTGCCAGTTGGTCCACACCTTGGCCATGTATGGAGTTGACGTCGACCGGGCCTGTGCCCAGCAGCTGTTCCAGCACCCCACCGGGCACCACCGTCACCGGATGCGCCTGGCCGTAACGCACGGCGGCGGGCTGGTCGTCCGGCGCGCGGTGGTCGTGGTGGCCGGACACTTCCTGCACCGCCTGGTGCAGCGTGCCGCCCAGCGCGACGTTGGCTTCCTGCGTGCCGCGGCAGATGGCCAGCAGCGGCAGGCCGCGTGCCAAGGCCGCGGGAATCAGCTTCAGCGTCCAGGCGTCGCGCTCGGCGTCCAGCGGCAGGCTGGGGTCGTGCAGGGCCTGGCCGTAATGAGAAGGGTGCAGATTGGACGGCGAACCGGTGACCAGCACGCCGCTGACCTGGTCCAGCAGGCTGTCCAGGTCGGCATCGGCAAATGGCGGTGCAATCAAGGGCAGGGCGCCGGCCAGCCGCACCGCATCGACATATTTTTGCCCCGCGATGTGGAAGGGGTGTTCGCCCATCATCTGGTTGCAGCTGGTGACCAGCACCAGGGGCTTGGGGGGTGTTTTGCGCGCATTCATGTGCTGATTGTGCCTGTGGGCGGTTGGGGCTGTGGCGCTTCTTGCACGTGGCGTGTGGGCCTCCGACAGGGGGATGCGGTGGGTTCTGGGGCCGTCATCGAGGCCCATAAGAAGCGGCCACAAATCGGGTGGATGCCGTGTCAGCGGGCCGGGCGGGCGCACCGTCTGGCGGGCTGGCGTCTGCTGTAGCTTGTGACTTGACCAGCCCGCCGCCTTCCGGGTGCAAGACGCTTGCCATCAAGACTGTATGAACATACAGTATCTGGGTGGAACTTCCCCCCGACCTTTTTGCCCAGCACGTGGCGCACCCGGCTGCCGGCGGCGTGGTGGTTGGCGCCAGTGCACCTGAAAGCAGCGCACCCCAAAGCAGTGCGCCTGAAGCCCTGCACCCGGCGCTGTGGCGGGCCCACCAGCTGGGGCGGCCGGCGCATGCGGTGTGGGCCAGCGGTTTTGCCACGCTCGACCCGCAACTGCCCGGCGGCGGCTGGCCCGCTGGCGCCCTGACCGAACTGCTGCTGCCGCACCCCGGCGTGGGCGAACTGCGCCTGCTGGCGCCGGTGCTGGTGGCGCTGCAGGCCCAGCAGCGCAGCGTGATGTGGTTTGACCCGCCGGCGGCACCTTGTCCCTGGGCGCTGGGCGCCCTGGGGCTGGACATGCGCCAGCAGCTCATCGTGCAGTCACGCCCGGTTTCGAGCCGCCCGCCCGCGCGGGGCTCCGGTGGTGCGGCAAAGCGCCTGTCCACACCAGAGCGTGCGCCGGCCGCCGACATCTTGTGGGCGCTGGAGCAGGCCCTGAAAAGCGGGCAGGTAGGGGCCGTACTGGCCTGGTTGCCCGCACGCTTGCCGGCCGATGCCTTGCGCCGCCTGCAGCTGGCGGCGCAGTCCCACGAAGGCCCGGTATTTTTGCTGCGCGGCGCGGCCGAACGCAGCCGCCCCAGCGCTGCGCCGCTGCGCCTGCTGTTATCGGCCTGGGGGCCCGACCTGCTGCGCCTGGTTTTTCTGAAACGCCGCGGCCCGCCCCTGGCCGAACCGCTGATGCTGGAACTGCCCGCCGTGCTGTCGGCGCCAGCCCTGGCGCGTGCGTTGCGCGGGCCGGCGGGGGCGGTGCAGACGGCCGACGGCCGGCAGCAGGGCGTGCAGGCACAGGGTCTGCCAGCAAAGCGTCTTCACGCACCAGGTCTTCAAGCATCCGACCCCTGGGCCAGCACCACCCCGCCCGCCGCGGCCGGCCCGCAGTCCCATTCGCTGTGACCGGGTTCATACGTGATCACCATGCTGTGGTTGGCCGTGCATTTGCCCTTGTTGCCGCTGGAGGCCTTCTGCGCCAGCCTGCCGCCGCCGCCCGCTGGCGAAGCTCAGCGTCCCGTGGCCTTGCTGCACGCCCTGCAAGACACCCCACGCGACCAGCAGAACCGCGTGCACAGTGTCAATGCCGCCGCGGCTCTGCGCGGCATCAAGCCCGGCATCCAACGCGCCACCGCATTGGCCCTGGCCGCCGACCTGCTGCTGGCCGACCGCAGCCCCCCGCGTGACGCGGCTGCGCTGCAAGCCGTTGTGCATGCCGCGCTGAGCTTCACGCCCGCGGTGTGCCTGCAAGACGCCCACACCGTGCTGCTGGAAGTGCAGGGCAGCCTGCGCCTGTTTGGCGGCCTGCCGGCCTTGCACCAGCGCCTGTTGCAAGCCCTGGCGCCGTTGGGTCACCAGGTGCAGGTGGCTGCGGCACCCACTGCGCTGGGGGCCGCGCTGCTGGCGTGGTGGGCGCAGCCCGTGGTTGATGCCGCACCCGTGGTGGCGGCCGACCCGGGTCGTATCCTTTCAACCGGCAACACCCCAACCCGTACCCGCCCGCCGGCCCCCAACCCCGCCCGCTGGGTGCTGGGCCGCCATGCCACCGAACTGCCGGCCTTGCAGGCCCTGCTGGGCCGTGCCCCCTTGTCGCTGCTGCCGGTGGGCCACGTGCATGGCCAGGCACTGCACGCCATGGGCCTGCACACCGTGGCCGACCTGCTGGCGCTGCCGCGCGACGGCCTGTCGCGGCGCTTCGGCCAGGGCCTGCTGGACCAACTGGACCGTGCCCGTGGCCTGCAAAGCGACCCCCGCCGCTGGCTGACGCTGCCGCCGCAGTTCAACAGCCGGCTGGAACTGCACTTTCGCGCCGAAAACACCGACCAGGTGCTGCATGGCGCCACCGTGCTGCTGGCCCGCCTGGTGGCCTGGGCGCAGGCGCGGCAGGTGCGTGTGGGCGCCTTCACCCTGCGCATGCTGCACGAGCGCCAGCGCAGCCGCGGCAGCGCTGGCGACAGCGTGCCCGCGGTCACCGAACTGCCCGTGCTGTTGGCCGAACCCGCATTGGACGCCAGCCACCTGCAGTTGCTGCTGCGCGAACGGCTGGCGCACTGCGTGCTGGCCGCGCCCACGCTGGAACTGCAACTGCACTGCAGCCAGGTGGTGGCCGCGGCCGCGCCCAATGGTGAACTGTTCCCCAGCGCCGGCAGCCGCGCCGAAGGCCTGATGCGCCTGCTGGAGCGCCTGTGTGCGCGCCTGGGCCCGGCGCAGGTGGTGCGCCTGCTGCCCGTGGCCGACCACCGCCCTGAAAGGGCCTGCCGGGCTGAGCCGGCGCAGGGTGCTGCACACACCGTGCGGGCAGCGGTGGCCGACGCCGTGGCGCCGGGTGCATCTGCAGCCCCGTTGCCGCTGCACCGCCCGGCCTGGCTGCTGCCCGAACCCCTGCCATTGGCCGAGCGAAACGCCTTGCCGCTGCTGGAAGGCCGGGCGCTGCAGCTGCTGAGCGGACCCGAGCGTGTGGAAACCGGCTGGTGGGACGAACACCCCGTGGCCCGCGACTACTTCATCGCCATGACCGAAGACGGCTGCCTGGTGTGGGTGTTTCGCAGCCGGCTGGCGGTGGCGCGGGGGGATGTGAACTGGTATTTGCAAGGGCGCTTCGCCTGATCGCCGGGGCATCTTCCTGCTGCGCCCGCCAATCTCGGGCCTGCGTTGCTCGCCGTACGGGTGTACGGCTGCGCGACTCGACCCGACCTTGACGCGCTCGCGACGGAATCTGCCCCAGCGATCTTGCATCTTCCTGCTGCGCCCGCCAATCTCGGGCCTGCGTTGCTCGCCGTACGGGTGTACGGCTGCGCGACTCGACCCGACCTTGACGCGCTCGCGACGGAATCTGCCCCAGCGATCTTGCGCGACGCGGCTCGCCCTTCGGGCATCGCGCTGCGCGGGGCAAGCAATCACGGCTTCGTTTCGAGGGCTGCCCACTCCCTAGAATGCACGGGTGGACATCCATCAAATGCAGGTGCGGTACGAGCCCGCTGCCGACCGAATCCTGTGGCAAGTGCGCACGCAGGCTGGCGAGATGTTTTCGGCCTGGCTCACGCGGCGCATGCTGCGGCAGATGTGGAAACCGTTTCAGGACCTGGTGGGCCAGGCCAGCCTGCCGCACAACACCACGCCGGCTCAACTGGTGCCCGAAGCGCGCGAAATGCTGGCGCAGACGGCCCGGGCGCAGCCGCTGCCCACGGCCGATTTCAAGGCCCCGTTCAACCCCCAGCCTACCGCCCAGCCCCTGGGGCCGGAGCCGCTGCTGCCCATCGCCGCCGACCTGGGCCCGCGCCCCGACGGGCCCGGCATGGTGCTGCGCCTGCGTGACGACAAAGGCCGCAGCCTGTCGGTACAACTGACCGGCGACATGTGCAATGCCTTGTCGCGGTTGCTGGAAAAGGCGATGGGCGACGCCGACTGGGGGATGGTGGCGCCTGCGGCGCCCGCTTCGGCGCCTGTGCAGGTGCCGCGCCTGCTGAATTGAATGAAGGCCTGGGGTGCCCCTTGAATCTTGGCCATTGAGGATGCTGAACAGCAGCTCTGGCAAAAGCAAACGGCACGGGCCAGCGGCTGATGGGCTCTCCAGGCTGTGGCGGGTGTTCCGGACCACGTTGCGTGTGGCCCCTGGTCTATCCGGGCTTCGGTGGGGCGTCACCGTTGCCGGCGTGCGCATTTCAGCGATCGTGGACGCCTGTTTCAGGCTGATCGTGGACGGCGTTTCAGCGCCATCGTGGACGCGCGGGGGATGCGCGCAAGCGGG
>JAHECB010000039.1:8287-23708 GCA_024641925.1 Betaproteobacteria bacterium | reverse complement strand
GACGATGTCGGCCGTGCTGCCCGCCGCCAGCGGCACCACCAGGCGCAGCTGTCGGCTGGGCCATTCCTGGGCCGCAGCAGGCCATGCCAAGGACAGCCCCAGCGCCACCACAGGCAGGTGCCGCAAGCTGCGCAACAGCGGGCGCAAGGGATGACGGCGGCTCCAGGGCCGGGCGACAGGAAGGCAGCAGCAGCTCATCGAAATCTCCAGTCAATGTGAACAAGGGAAACGGATGTGGTGACCGGCCAGAAGCCATCGGCGGGCCAGGACAGGCTTCAGCGAAGGTGCACAGTAGCCCGCATTGGGTCGAGCCTGGCTACAAGCCAATGGCCCTTGAGTTCAGGCGCGCCAGCTCGCGGCGCAGCTTGCTGACGGTGCCCGCCTGCGCCGCGCCGCGCGCCAGGTTTTTCATCTCGTAGGGGTCGGCCTGCAGGTCGTACAGCTCATCGCACTCCAGCCCGGTGGGTGACTTCTGCACCCAGTGCACGTACTTGTAGCGCTCGGTGCGCACGGCCTTGTAGCTCATGCCGTTCAGCCACGACATGGCGTTTTCGCTGAAGTACTCGCACATGAACGAGCGACGCCAGCCCGCCGGCCGGTCGCTGGCTGCCAGCGGCAGCAGCGACAGGCCCTGCATGGACTTCATGTCGGCAGCGCGGCCACCGGCCAAGTCCACCAGCGTGGGTGCGATGTCCAGCGCCAGCACCATGCGTTTGCGCAGGCTGCCAGGCTTGAAGCGGCGCGGGTAGCGCACCAGGAACGGCGTGCGGATGCCTTCTTCGTAGGCAAAGCGGCGCTCGGGGCCCAGGCCGTGTTCGCCGAAAAAATAGCCGTTGTCGCCCAGGAACAGCAGCAGCGTGTCGTCCAGCGTGCCCCGGCGCTCCAAGGCCTCGAAGATCTGGCCCACCCCTTCGTCCACCGACGCCATCATGGCCGCACGCAAGCGCATCTCTTCTTGCGACCCAGACTGGATCCAGTCCATCACCGCCTGCCCCTTGGGCTGGCTGCGCAGGCCAAAGGCTTCGGCAAACGCCGGCTTGGACTTCAGCGCACGCGTGGTGTCCATCACATTGGCGCGGGGCGGCACAAACCCGCCCTTGTACAGGTCGGCGTGGCGCGGCGCCGGCAAGTAGCCGCCGCTGCCCGGTGCCAACGTGCCGTCCGCCGCCTGGTGGGCGTCGGGGTGCACGGCCTTGTGCGCCAGGAACAGGGCGTAAGGTTTGTTCTTGTCGCGCGGCTTGTTCACAAAGTCCAGCGCATGGGCGTTGAGCAGGTCGGTGACATAACCCTTGTGCTGCGACTGCACACCGTCGATGTTCAGCACCGGGTCAACGATGCTGCCGTGGCCGGGAAAGCTCACCCAGCGGGTGTAGCCGGGCCGCGGGTCGGCGCTGTTGCCCATGTGCCACTTGCCCACGTGCGCAGTTTCGTAACCCAGGCGCTGCAGCACCACGTGGTAGTTCTGCAGCGTGTGGCTCAGCGCGTCGCGCGCCACGTTGTCCATCACGCCGTGCCGGCTGGCGTACTGGCTGGTCAGTATCGAAGCCCGGTTGGGCGAACACAAAGGCGTGGTGTGAAAGGCGTTCACGAACTGTGTGCCTTCCAGGCCGATGCGGTCGATGTGCGGCGTTTTCATGTACGGGTGGCCGCACAAGCCCAGTTCGTCAAAGCGCAGGTCGTCGATCAGGATCACGATCAGGTTGGGTTTGCGGGCACGGGCCAAGTCACATCTCCTCGTTGTGGTCTGGCGCCGAGCATCCGGCCAATGCGGCAACGCGTAAAGTTCATTCTTTCAATGTCTGCATGAGTTTTGCTCATGCACCAGATTCAGGCCCCTACCAACATGGTGACCCTTCGACAGATGCGCGCCTTTGTGGCCGTGGCCCACAGTGCCAGCTTCACACGGGCGGCGCAATCACTGCACCTGTCGCAAAGCGCGGTCAGCCTGCTGGTGCGTGAGCTGGAAACGCAGCTGGACCAGCGGCTGTTTGAACGGGGCCGTCGCCTGGTGCTGACCGAAGCCGGTACCAGCTTTCTGCGCGCTGCCAGCCGCCTGCTGGACGACCTGGACATGGCGCTGGCCAACACCCGTGAAATGCGCGCCGGCGCACACCGCGTGCTGCGCGTGGCGGTGGGCCATCTGCTGGCGTCAACCCTGGTGCCCGAAGTGCTGGGCGCGCTGGCACGCGACGAACCCGAGCTGCGCATCCAGATCATCGACTGCCCGGTGGAGCAGGTGGCGGCCCGTGTACTGGCGGGCGAAGCCGACGCCGGCATCGCGTCGGTGGACGCCAATCTGCGCCAACCCGATCTGCGCCTGGAGCTGCTGTTTCGCGACAGCGTGCACCTGGCCTCTTTGCACACCCTGCCCGCCTTGGGCAGCAGCGGTGGCGCGGGCAGTGTGCCCTGGCGCGCGCTGCTGGGTGAGCCGCTGATTCAGGTCAATCCGGCCAACGGCTTGTGGCGCGACGTGCATGCGCGGCTGGCCAGCCAGGACCTGCGCTTGAGCTATGCCCACGAGGTGGCCATGTATTCCACCGGGCTGGCGCTGGCTCGACAGGGCCTGGGCCGCCTGTTGCTGCCCGGGTTCAGCGCGCGCAGCCTGCAGCTGCGCGACTTGCGGGTGCAGCCGCTGGTGCGACCGGTGATTCGGTGGGACGTGTCGGTGCTGCAGCGGCGGGGCGCGCCCGTGCCACCAGCACTGCAGCTGCTGCTGGACCGCCTGCGCGCGCGGGGTGCGTGGTGATCGGGTCTGACCACGTTGGGGTTCGTTTCCAGCACCGCTGCAGGGCCCCAACCGCCACATCCAGCACACGATCGCAGCAACGGCCAAAATGCACCTTTCCTAAGCCAACCCAAGGATCAACATGTTGAAGTTCTACTATTCGCTGGCGCCCAACCCCATGAAGGTGGCACTGTTCCTGGAAGAGGCCGCCTTGCCTTATGACGCCATCGCCGTCGACACCCGCAAGGGCGAACAGCATCTGCCCGCCTTCACCGCGTTGAACCCGAACGCCAAGGTGCCCGTGCTGGTAGACGGCGACACCACCGTATTCGACAGCAACGCCATCCTGCTGTACCTGGGCCAGAAGACCGGCCAGTTCATGCCCGACGCCAAGGACCAGGGCGCGCTGCTGTCATGGCTGATGTTCGTGGCCTCGGGCATCGGCCCCTTCACGGGCCAGTGTGTGCACTTCAAGCACTACGCGCCCGAACCCGTGCCCTACGCCACCAACCGCTATGACTTTGAAGCCTGGCGCCACTGGACCATCCTGAACGACCACCTGGCGGCATCGCCCTGGATGGTCGGCGGCCGCTACACGCTGCTGGACATGGCGGTGTGGGGCTGGGCACGTGCTGTACCGTTTGCACTGGGTGCCGAAGCCTGGGACAAGCTGCCCTACATCAAACGCCTGCTGGACACCATCAACGAACGCCCCGCCGCGCAACGTGCAGCCGCATTGAAGGACCGGCACGCCTTCAAGACCGACATGGACGACCAGGCCCGGCGTGCCATGTTCCCGCAGAACGAGCGCTTGAAGGCCTGAGGAGTCCGTCTTGTGGAAGGCCACCGTTTGAACTCACCCGGCAAACCCGGCTTGGCCGATCTGGGGCTGGGCCCGGCGCTGGGCTACCTGGCCTTGCTGCCCTTCGTGATCAGCGCCGCGGGCGTTCACATGGGCGGCGCCATGTGGTCAGCGCTGGCGCTGAAGGCACTGGTGGCCTACGCGGCGGGGGTGGTGTCGTTCATCGGCGCTTTGCACTGGGGCCTGGCCTTTACGAAATCCAAGCCCCCGGTCAGCCTGTTGTTGTGGGGCATATGCCCCGCCATCATGGCTTGGCTGTCACAGCTGGCGCCCATGCCCTGGGGTTTGTGGATGCTGGCAGCGCTGCTGCTGGCCTGTTACCTCGTCGACCGCCAGGTGTACCGTCAGCAAGGCGTTGCACAGTGGCTGCCCTTGCGCCTGCGGCTGACTTCGGTTGCCACGGTGTGCTGCATGGTGGGTGCCATGGGCGCACCAAGGGCCTGACGGCAAGCCGATCTGAAAACGCCCGTCAGTCGTTTAGCGCCAAGCCTGCGTCCTTTGCGCCACTGCCGCGCCGATGCCACCACAAGATGCCCAGCACCGCCGGCACCGCCACCGCCGACACCGTGGGATTCGCAAAAATCAGCGACAGCGAAAACACGTTCAACACCAAAAAGGCCGGGCGCCCGATGGGCTTTCCGAAGTAGCCCGTATAGGCGGCGCCCAGGCCCATGACCGCCACCACCGCGGACACGGTGGCCACCAGAAAGGCGCTCCAGGTGAAGTCGATGAGCAGCAGCGCCGGCGTGTAGACAAAGGCAAACGGCACCAGCGCCTTGCCCATGGACAGCCTGAACGCCGTGGTGCCGGTGCGCATGGGTTCACTGCGCGCGATGCCGGCCGCCGCAAAAGCGGCCAGTGCCACCGGCGGTGTCACGTCAGCCAGCACGCCGAAATAGAAGACGAAAAAATGCGTGGCCAGTTGCGGCACACCCAATTGCGCCAGCGCAGGCGCCACGATGGCCGCCAGGATGATGTACGTGGGCGTGGTGGGCACACCCGAGCCCATGATGATGCAGGCGCAGGCGGTGAAAAACAGGCCGAACAGAATGGTCAGCTGGTTCACCTGCAACCAGCCAAAAACGTCCACCACCATCAGCGCCTGCGCCGCCACGCCCGACAGGTCCACGACCCAGGCCGAAAACTTGAAGCCCATGCCGGTGAGCGTGGTGATGCCCAGCACGAAGCCCACGCAGGCGCAGGCCGCGCCGATGCCCAGCGCCGACTTGGCGCCCATCTCGAAGCCCTGCACCAGCGCACGCGGCCCCACGGCCATGCCGGCCATGCTGTTGCCCAGCGTCTTGTTGAACAGGCCCAGCACGCGCGGAACCCAAGAACACGCCACGGTCAGCGTGATGCCCCAGAACGCGGCCAGGAAGGGCGTGTACTGCATCAGCAGCAGCGTCACCATCACGACCAGCGGAATGAACAGATGCCACGAACTTTTCAGAACCTTGGGCAATGACGGAATCTCCGCCGGATCCATGCCCGACAGCTTCAGGCGCTTGGCCTCCAGGTGCACCATGTACAGGATGGCGAAGTAGTGCAGCATGGCCGGCACCACCGCCACCAGGATCAACTGGTTGTACGGAATGCCCAAGGTCTCGGCCATGATGAACGCCGCCGCGCCCATGATGGGCGGCGTGATCTGGCCGCCGCACGAGGCCGAGGCTTCCACTGCACCCGCAAAGCGCGGCGAGAAGCCCACCTTCTTCATCAGCGGGATGGTCATCACGCCGGTGGTCACGGTGTTGGCGATGGCCGAGCCCGAGATCATGCCAAACAGACCCGACGACACCACACTCACCTTGGCCGGCCCGCCGGAAAAGCGGCCGGCGGCGATCGTGGCCAGGTTGACAAACAACTGCCCCAGCCCGGTGAGCTGGGCCATGATGCCAAACAGCACAAAGTGGAAAACGAAGGTGGCCACCACACCCACCGGGATGCCATAGATGCCCTCGGTGCCCTTGTACAGGTGCGCCACCACACGGGGCACGCTGTAACCCCGGTGCGCCAGGCCACCGGGCAAATAGGGGCCGAAGATGCCGTACAGCACCGTGGCGATGGCCAGCAGCGGCAAGAAGATGCCCATGGTGCGGCGCGTGGCCTCGATCACCATGGCGATGGCAATCACCCCCACCATCAGGTCGATGGGCGTGTGCTCGCCCGGGCGGCGCAGAAAGATATCGTCGAAGAAGGCCAGCAGGTACAGCGAAAATCCCGCCGCCAGGGCGGCGAAGATCCAGTCGCGAACCGGTATGTGCTGGTGGCTGCCGTCATAGGCCCGAAACGGCAGCGACAGCGCGGCAATGCTCAGCAGCACGACGGCAAAGGCGGCCGTGGCGCCGGGCGGAATGGGGTCGGTGGTGGCCTGGATCAGCTGCCAGCCCAATGCCAGGTAAAACGCCGCCAGACCGACGGACACGATCCACTCCCACGGCCCGCCCAGGCGCTTTTGCCGCGGAAACACCAGAAAACACAGACCCAGCACCACGCTCAGGTGGATGGCGCGATGGGCAATCTCGTTTTCCAGGCCGAAGCCGGCGGTGTAGTAATGCCAGGCCGACAGGCCCACGGCCAGCACCGACACGATGCCGGCCGCCACACCTGCCAGGCGGCGAAAACTGGACTCGGGGTCGAATTGCTCGATCAGGCGGTCGATTTCGGCTTGGGTGGCATTCATGGCTTTGGGGTTCAAGGCGCGGCGCAATGCACCGCACGGAATTCAATCGACTTCACGCTCAGGGTCTGCAGCACGACCGGCGGCTGGCCGGCGATCTCAAGGCGCATGCCCTGCACCGGCGGCACCACCAGGGGGTGCACCACGCGGTTCAGGCTCAGCCGCCAGCCCGGCCCGTCACGCACCAGCGTTTCGCCAGGGCCGGCGGCGTTGGGCAAGCCGTAACCGTCGCCTTCATAGCGTTCTTCCACCAGGTGAGCGACGGTCTGGCCCGCGCCGGTGCGCCATTCGTAGCGGTCGGCAACGGGGGTGCCCAAAACCGAGTGCGTGAATCGCACGGTGGCGATGGGCGGCTGCGCCAGCAGGGGCACGGTGAGCAGGTGGCGGCCGCTGCGGTGCTCGGTCAGCACCAGTTCACAAGCACCGGCCGAACACACCACACCCGCCAACAGCAGCGCGCAAGCCCGCAGGACCACGCGCTGCCCGGCCATCACTTGACGATGCCTTTTTCCTTGAAGTACTTCAGCGCGCCCGGGTGGATGGGCGCGGTGCCCACGGCCAGCGCCGTGTCCAGGCTGATGTTTTTGCCCTGCACGTGCACCTGGCCCATGATCTTGACGTTTTCATACAGCGCCTTGGTCACTTCGTAGGCCACGTTGTCGGGCACGTCGGCATGCGTGGCCCAAACGGCCATCACGGCCAGCGTGGGCACGGCCTCGGTCTGGCCCTTGTAGCTGTTGGCCGGCAGCGGCACGCTGGCGTAATACGGCTGCTGTTTCTGCAACTGCACGATCTCGGGGCCGGACAGCGGGATCACCTTCAGCGCATGGCTCTGGGCAAAGTCGGTGATGGCGGCGGTGGGCACACCGGCGGTGATCAGCGTGGCCGCCAGGTTGCCGTCCTTGATCTTGTCCACCGCCTGGGTGAACGACGACAGGTCTTCCTTGACGTCGGCGCGCGTCATGCCGTAGACCTGCAGCAGGTCGGTCAGCAGCTGGTACTGGCCGGAACCGGGCGAGCCCGATGAGACGCTCTTGCCCTTCAGGTCCTTGACGCTGTTGATACCCGAATCAGCGCGGGTGATGAGTTGCACCGTTTCGGGGTACAGCGCACCCAAGGCGCGCACGTTCTTGATGACACCGCTGCTGAACTGGCCCTTGCCGTTGTAGGCGGCATCCAGGATGTCGGCCGCCACAAAGGCCGACTCGATGTCCTTGTTGCCCAGCAACTTGACGTTGGCTACCGAGGCACCACCGGCCTCGGCCGTGGCGCTGATCTTCTTGCCGTCGACCACAGCCTTGTTCGAGATCAGCTGCGCCAGCATGCCACCCAGCGGGTAGTAGGTGCCGCCCGTACCGCCCGTGGCGACACCGAAGAACATGCGCTGCTGGGCATAGGCTGCGCCGCAAGCCACGGCGGCAGCGGCAAAAAGAGCGATGGCGGTTCTGCGATTCGTTTTCATCAGAGGTCTTTCGTCAGCGTTGGTAAAACATCAAGCATAGGCGCGGGCAAACCCCGGGCCCATCGAGAATTGCCCGGGCTTGGGCTGGCCGGTCCGGCGTTCCCTTGCAAGGACGGTGCCAAGCCTCGGGCACGAGACAGGCAGAGCCTGCCCCATGAGGCAGTCCAGGCCATCGACCCAATGGCCAGGCCGCCGGCTGTGTTCGCGGTCAGCGCTTCGGTGGCCCATCGCCCGGGAGGGTTCCCTGCGGTTCTGCTGCCGACAGGGCCGCCGTTCGGCCATCGCGGCCCGGTCTCGGCCTGTATGCTCGTTCATCCATTGCATGCAAGCCAACCACTCGACATGACCACCCCAGCGCTGTCGTCGAAGTTGCGCACAGTTCGCAAATCCATACTGTGGTTCCAGCTGAGCATGGTTGCAGGGCTGGGATTCATCCTGTTGTCCAACTGGTCGATATGGCTGCCCTTGGGGGTGCTGGCGGCAGGCGTTGCCGCATCGGTGCCGCTTTATCTGGTGGTGCTGGGTATCTGGCATTTGTTCAAGCAAACCCGACACGGCGGCTTCATCCGTTTTGCGACCAGCACCGCCATTGTTGTGCTGGCGCTGGCGAGCCTGCCGCTTTTTTACCTGCTCTGGCGCGCGGAAGCCAAGCCGCCAACGGCACCCCTGGTGGCGATGACCGACGGCCAGCGCACCGTGATGCTCCAGGGCATGTGGCATGTGGGGTCTGAAGCTTTTTACAAATCGGTGGTGTACGACCTGCAGCAGGCGCTGAACCACGGTTATGTCGTGTTCTACGAAGGTGTGCGCGGGTCCGGCAGCGAAGGCGACCAGTGGGAGCAGGCCTACATGGGTAACGCCTTGACGCGGAGCTACACAGCCCTGGCCGACGTCTGTGGGCTGAAGTTCCAGCTGGACTACTTCGACATGCTCGAGGCCGACCGTTTGCGGCAACCCGAAAAGCATGTGCTGGCCGACGTCACGACCTTGCAGTTGAAACAGGAATTTGATCGACAACTCGCTGCGGACCCTGCTCTCGCGAAATGGGCTTCGGCCAAGGCACAGCGCCAATCGCAGCAGGCGGCCGATGCCCGCTTGGCCAAAATGGCTGAATTCCTGCACACCAGTACCGATGGGCAGCGCTATCTGGCCGGGGTGGTGTGCCGCGGCATCTTCAGTCTGCAGCAAACGCCCACCAGAACGCTGGGGCGCGAAGTGATGCGTGATCCACTGGAGCCCGTGGTCGTGGACTTCCGCAACCGCGCCCTGGTGGAAAAGATCATTCAATCACCGGCCGAAAAAATTTACGTCACCTATGGCATCGGCCATATTTCAGGCGTGATTGCGTTGCTGCGCCGTGAAACCAGGCCGTGGCGGGTGCTGTCGGTGAAGTGGGTTCAGGTTGTGACCACACCCAAGGAATTTGACAGCGCACTGCCACTGGCTGTTGACGCGCCGCCCACGCCCCGGTAACCCGCGCCACAGACCGCGGCGGCAGAACAGAATGCACCAACAACACCACTGCCAGGAATCACCATGAGCAAGAGCACGTCCTCACCGTTCACCGATGCGGCACAGACCTGGAATCGCCGCTTTGGCGCAGACGGTTTCCTGTTTGGCGAAGAACCCAACGGCTGGCTGCGTGAACAGGCTGAGGCCTGGCAACCTGGCCAGCGCGTGCTGTGTGTGGCCGACGGCGAGGGCCGCAACAGCGTCTGGCTGGCACGCCAGGGGCTGCTGGTGGACGCTTTTGACATTGCCGAAGTGGGGGTGGCCAAAGCCCGCCAGCTGGCATCGCAGCACAGTGTCAGTATCAACTTTGCAGTCGCCGACTGCGACACCTATGCCTGGCCACAAGGCACCCATGACGGCGTGGCCGCCATCTTTGTGCAGTTTGCCGACCCGGCGCTGCGCGAGCGTCTGTTTGCAAACATGGTGCGCTGCCTGAAGCCCGGTGGCACGCTGGTACTGCAAGGCTACACACCGCAGCAGCTTGAATACCGCACAGGCGGCCCGCCGTTGTTGTCGCACCTGTACACCGAAGCGATGCTGCGCACGGCTTTTGCCGATCTGGACATCCTGACCCTGCGCGAATACGAAGCTGACCTGGCCGAAGGCAGTGGCCACCATGGGCGCTCGGCCTTGATCGGCCTGGTCGCCCGGCAGCGCTGAACCACAAGGCGGCGCTGGCGCCAGCAAGATTCCCACAGCGGCTCTGACCATCAGTTGATCACACTGACCTTCAGGCGATGAATGGTTCCCATCGCAGAATGGGCGTACCGTGTCAGAGCAGTCATGACGGCGTTGCTGAGCCCATATGCCAAGCCACCAACGGCCAAGCCGCCAATATCCAGCCCACCAACGGCCGTCCGATCAAGCCAGGGCACAACTGCCATTCACCTGCAACAGCACGGAGCCGAACATGCAGAACAGTCCGCCCAGCCCCGAATCCCCAGCACCGGCCGGCGACCCACAACGCCGCTTCTGGCTGCTGGCCACCGCCACGGCCGGCGGTGTTGGCGCCGTAGCCACCGCCGTGCCCTTTGTGTCGACCTTCGCCCCCAGTGAACGCGCCAAGGCTGCAGGCGGCCCGGTGGAGGTGGACATCAGCGACATCGCGCCGGGTGGCACCAAGATCGTGGAGTGGCGCGGCAAGCCGATCTGGCTGGTTCGCCGCACAGCCGAGATGATGGCGGCCTTGCAAGGACATGACGCCGAACTGGTCGACCCGCAATCAGAGCGCGACCAGCAACCGCCCTACGCCCGAAACCCGGCGCGCGCCATCAAGCCCGAGTTGTTTGTAGCCATCGGCATCTGCACACACCTGGGCTGCTCACCCAGCACGGCACCGCAGGGCAGCCCCAACCCCAGCCTGCCAGCCGACTGGCCTGGTGGTTTTTTCTGCCCCTGCCACGGGTCCACCTTCGACGGCGCCGGTCGTGTGTTCAAGAACAAGCCCGCGCCCACCAACCTGGAGATCCCACCGTACCGTTTTGCCAGCGACACCCGGGTTGTCATCGGCGACGACACCAAGGCCTGAAGGAACGGCTCAATATCTACAGGGGCCTGGATACTCGCGACAGGGTTACCGACAGGCCGGACCTGAACACGCTGTGAGGCACAAACAAAGGGGCCGTCGCGCCGCCACTGGCCTCGGCGTTGAAATGACACCCTGAAAGGTCGTGCACAAGCAGGTTCTGAAGGGTTCACCCTGGTCTGGCGCAATCCCCACAGACAGAAAAAAAGCACCTGCCGCGGCATTTGCCACAGGTGCTTGATTCCAAAACAATCGTTGGTGGGCCCCGACAGATTCGAACTGTCGACCAACGGATTAAGAGTCCGCTGCTCTACCAACTGAGCTAGGAGCCCGAAAAAATGCGGCTGACAAGCAGGTTGCCGGCCGCGTTTTCCGCATCTTTGGTGGGTCGTGCGTGACTCGAACACGCGACCAACGGATTAAAAGTCCGCTGCTCTACCAACTGAGCTAACGACCCCTCCATAGAACCCAAGATTATAGCTTGAGTCCAGCCCCTATCTTTTGGGGCTGTGGTCGAACCAGCACAGACAGGGCCTGGCTGGCTGCCACCATGCCAAACGTGGCGGTGACGGTGACGCTGGAACCGTAGCCGTGGCAGTTCAAGCTGCCGTCGTTTTCCGGCGCTGCGATGCCGATGTCGCAATCGGCCACGGGAGGCGCCACGGCCTCGCGCGAAAACACACAACACACGCCCAACTTCTGGCTGCCCTTAGCGGAGCGCGGTTGAAGCGGCGCGGGCTCACGGGCGGCGCGCGCCTTGCGCAGGCGCTGGCGCAGGCTGGCCAACAAGGGGTCGTGAGTGACTTCGGCCAAGTCGGCCACCTGCACTTCTTGGGGTTGCAACTTGCCACCGGCTGCACCCACGCAGACCAGGGGCACCCCCGCGCTCTGGCTCCACAAGGCCAGCGTCAACTTGGCTCGCACCTGGTCGCAGGCGTCGATCAACACGTCTACGGCATGGGGCAGCAAGGCGGGCCAGTTGTCAGGCCCGACGAAGTCTTCCACCACCTGTACCTCGCAGCCCGGGTGGATATCCGCCACACGGTCGCGCAAGGCCTGCGCCTTGGCCTGGCCGACCGTGACGCCCAGGGCCTGAATCTGGCGGTTGATGTTGGACTCGGCCACATGATCCAGATCGATCAGCACCAGGGCGGCCACGCCGCTGCGCGCCAGCGCTTCGACGGCCCAGGAGCCCACGCCGCCCAGCCCGACCACGGCCACTCGGGCCTGGCGCAAGCGCCGGTAGCCGCGCTCGCCGTACAAGCGGCGCAAGGCGCCAAAGCGGCGCTCAAGGTCCGCATCGCCCGGGTGCTGCAGCTGCTCGGTTTCGGCCAGCGCCGGTGCCGACGCTGTGTCAGGTTTCGGCGGCACCGTCACATCCGGTCCAGACGCCAGATCTGCCACCGCAACGCCAGCACGGCGCCGGCCATGATGCCGGCAACCGCAATGAAACTGCCCAGTGCCAAGGTTGAAACCCCCGACAAGCCCTGCCCCACGGTGCAGCCCAACGCGGTGACACCGCCCACGCCCATCAGCGCGCCGCCCACTACATGGTTGGCCGTGTCTTCGGTGCCGGCAAAACCTTCCCAGCGAAAGGTGCCCGACAGCAGCGCCATCAGCGCTGACCCCAGCACCACACCCGCTGTGCTGACGATACCCACGGTCAACACGTTCAGCTGGTCGCTGAACAGCATGAACCAGTGCAGCGTGTAAGCCGTTGGCGCAACGAAGGTGAACGATTCCATGCGACGGCTGTTGGTGGCCAGGAACACCTCCTCCAGCGTCAGCGGGCTTTCTGCCAAATGGCCCAGCCGTCCTGAAACCCACCACATCAGGGCCACGATGGCACCCAGGCCCAACCCCGACAGCAGCGTGTCGCGCTGCCGGCCTTCGGGCCGCGCCAGCGCAAACACCAGCGCGGCGCCACCCAGACACAGGCCCAGCATCAAGGCCGTGGTGGGCAGCGGCCAGCCAGTGACATGGGTCAGCAGTGAAGGCAGGTCCTGCCCGCTGGGCAAGGCCAGCACCACCTGGTCCACACTGCGCTGCCGCAACACAGCCGTTGCGCCCCGCAGAGTGGCATAGGCGGTGACCGCCATCACCAGAAACACCACCAGACTCTTCAGGCTGCCGCCACCCAGGCGCACCAGCGTCTTGCCGCCGCAACCCGACGCCAGCACCATGCCAAAGCCGAACAAGGCCCCGCCCACCAGGTGTGAAAGCCACAGCAGCTGCGGACTGGCGTACACCGAATTGCCAGCCTGGACCCAGCCCAGTGCCACCATGGTGTTGAAGCCGATGGCGGCCACGCCCATGGCCAGGATCCAGGCGCGCATACGGGTCCAGTCGCCCATGTTGACGACGTCGGCCACCGCCCCCATGGTGCAGAAATGAGTGCGCTGCGAGATGGCGCCAAACGCCATCGACAGGGCCAGCGTGGCCCACAAGACCAAAACGGCCAGCTCGGCCAATTCAGATTCGCCCATCAGGCCAGCCACGGGTGCCCACGGGCACAAAGTGCATCACACCGGGGCTGCAGCTGCAGCCGCGCAACGGGCAGGCCGTGGCAACGCAGGCATGGCCTTATCGAATCTTGGGCAGCCGGTCACGTGCGGTGCGTGCCGCTTCAGACTGCGGGTAGGCCTTGATCAACTCTTCCAGCGTGCTTTTGGCACCCTTGGGGTCCTTGGTCTCGGACTGGCTGTTGGCCAACGCCAGCAGCGCTTCGGGCGCGCGTGCGTGGTCAGGCGCCTGGTTGACAAATTCGCGGAAGGCGACGATGGCGTCCTTGTAATACCGTTTGCCATACAGCGCGTTGCCGTACCAGAAGCGCGCCGAATCCCCATAAGGCCCGCCTGCGTAGCGGCGCTGGAAGTTGGCCAGCAGCGTCACGGCCTTGTCGAAGTCACCACCACGCAAGGCAGCAACGGCCTCGTCGTAGCTGCGGCGCTCATCGCGACCCACCAGCTGTTCCTTGCCGTCGATGCTGACCTTCTGCGGCTCCAGCGCCGCCATGCGCTCGTCCAGGCTTTGTGCGATGTCACGCTGCATCTTTTGTGCGTCGGACAGACCACGGGTCAGCTCTTCGTCGGTGCCGCGCAGTTTGGCGATTTCGATGCGCAAGGCCACGATCTGGCTGTTCAGGTCCAGCAGGCTGCGGCGCAGCACGCTCAATTGTTCCGTCGCCTCTTCATTGCGCCGCGCCTGCGCCGCATCCACTTCAGCGACACGGCTCTTGTTGGCCCCTTCGATCTGGGTGATGCGGGCGCGCAGATCGATGATGGCCTTGCGGGCCTCTTCGTCATCAAAGAGGCCGGCCTGAGCGCTGCTGGCCAGCAGCGAAAGCCCCAGAGCGCCCAAGGCTGCGCGACCCCGGAGTCGCCAGCTGCAAAGCCTCGACGGCGCAGCAAGGCTGGCGCGAGGTCGCTGGAAAGCGCCCCAGGCGCCTTCAACTGATTTCATGTCAACGGTCCTTCAGTTCCGCGCGCCGGTTCTGCGCCCAGGTTGCTTCATCGCCGCCCGACACGGCCGGCCGTTCCTGGCCAAAACTGACAGCCTCCAGGCGCTCACTCGGCACCCCCAGCAAGGTCAAGGCGCGCACCACGGCCTCGGCCCGCTTCTGGCCCAAGGCCAGGTTGTATTCGCGACCACCACGTTCGTCAGTGTGCCCTTCAACCACCATGCGCTTGCCTTGCATGGCCAGCAAGGCTCGGGCGTGCGCTTCGATCATCGGCTTGAAGTCGTCCTTGATGACGTAGCTGTCGTAGTCAAAGTACACCACCCGTTGGCGCGCAGCAGCCGCAGCCAGCGCCTCGGCTTCAGCCGTGACGGAACTTGCTGAATTTTCCAGGTTGCGCGACTCCAGCCGCGCCCGCTCTGCTGCCGCTGCGGCAGCGGCCTCAGCGGCGGCGCGCTGAGCGGCCGCAGCAGCGGCTTCTGCAGTGGGTACCGGCGTGCGGGACTCGACCGAGGCCAGGGACGTGTCGTCCAGCTTGGTGCCGGACGCACAGCCCACGACGGTTGCCGTTGCAGCAACCATCATCCAGACGGCGCCGCGCCTGGCCATGGCGTACAAGGTGTCGATGTGTGTCATCTCAGTCTCCTGTTGGGGGTAACAGGCCCCGAAGGGCCCGGATTGGCGTGGGACGCGGTACGCCATGGAGCGCCCCGTTTCGGTATCGTGGACTCGGTGTCCGCACTCAGCGGCGGACCTCAGCGGCCGACCTCAGCGACCATAAGGCCCCCAGGCGGGTGACCGCAGATCGGTCCCGGTGCTCAACAGCCGGGTCTTGATCTTGCCGTCCAGCGTGGTGGTCATCAGCACGTCGGCCCCGGCTTGTTTGGTGGTGTAGATCAGCAGTCGGCCGTTGGGTGCAAAGCTGGGGCTGGCATCGTCGTCGGTGTCGGTCAGCACGGTCAACGCGCCCGTGCTGATGCCCAGCGTCATCAGCTTGAACGCCGATCCCTGTCGAGAGATGAAAGCCAGGGTCGTGCCGTCGGGGCTGATGCTGGGGCTGATGTTGTAGGCGCCGGCAAAGGTGACGCGGTCCACACCGCCGCCGCCGGCGGCGACGCGGTAAACCTGCGGGCCACCGCCTCGGTCGCTGACAAAGTAGACAAATCGGCCGTCGGGTGAAAAGACGGGCTCGGTATCG
>JAHECB010000039.1:0-8277 GCA_024641925.1 Betaproteobacteria bacterium | reverse complement strand
CTGCGCGTCAGGCGTTCGGGCTTGCCGCCGACGGCGGGCACGGTGTAAAGCTGCGTCGAGCCGTCCTGCGACAGCGCCACCACCAGACGCTGACCGTCGGGCGACCAGGTGGGTGCGCTGTTGGAACCCCGGAAATTGGCCACCCGCTTGCGTTCACCGTTGGACAGCGTCTGCACCCACACCACGGCCTTCTGGTCTTCGAAGGAAACATAAGCCAGTCGTTTGCCGTCGGGCGACCACGCTGGCGAAATCAAGGGCTCCGAGCTGGCCAGCGCCACCTGCCCGCCTTCACCGTCGGCATCGGTCACCTGCAAGGTGTAGCGCTTGCCCGTGCGTTTGACAAAGGCGATCCGGGTGGCATAGATGCCACGCTCACCGGTCAGGCTGCGGTGAATTTCGTCGGCAATGCGGTGGGCGGCGAGGCGGGCGTCGCCGCGCACCACCACCTTGCTCTGGCCCAGCAACTGTTCGCTGCGCACCGCGTCCCAGAGTTTGTAGCGTACGTCAATGCGACCATCAGCCAGCGACTGCACCGAGCCAGCCACCACGGCGTCGGCGCCGCGCGAACGCCACAGCGCCAGGTCCAGCGTACTGCGCTCGTCAAATTGCCCCTCGACGGGCAGGCTGCGAAACAGGCCGCTTCGCTGAAGGTCGGCGCCGATGATGCCGGCAATATCGGCGACCCCGCTCGCATTGTCACGAAACGCCGCTATGCCAATGGGGATCTGAGTAGCGCCAACGCCGGAGATTTCGACACGGAAGTCGGCCCAGGCAGGCATGGCAGACAAGCCAGCCAGCGCGGCAACCAGGTGTCGGCGTTGCAAGTCTGGACGATCAGGGCAAAAAGAGCTCACGGGTGGCGGGTACGGGGGCAGTCAAGCTAGCCACATTGTAGGCAGCATGGCTGGTCAGCACGCGACAACGGATAATCCCGTTCAACTCTGGGCAGGCTCAGGCGCCAATGTTTGCCGATTTCGCGGACTCCGGCACGCCAGCTGGAGGCAGAGTTCAGCGCCCTTGTCGGGCCATGGCGACCCCAAAGACCCCTCATCCGACCCTAAGGGCCTGGGCAGGTTTTGCACAGGCAACCCGCAACTTCATCCCAACGCCCGACTTCATGCCCACCCTCGTCAAGCGGCTTGCCCGGCTGTGGCCCTATGTGCGCGGCAGTCAATTGGGGCTTTGGGCCGCTGGCCTGGGTGCGGTGGCCACGGCCATCACCGAACCCCTGGTCAGCGAGATGCTGCGTGTGCTGCTGGACCGTGGCTTCAAGCCCGACGGCATGGCGCTGTGGGTGGTGCCGGTGGCCATCATCGGCCTGTTTGTGGTGCGCAGCGTGGCGGCCTTTGTGTCGCAATACGCACTGGCCTGGGTGGCCCAGCGGGGCTTGTTGAAGCTGCGGCAGGACATGTTTGTGCACCTGATGACCAGCGCGCCTTCGCTGTTTGGCCAGCAGTCGGCCAGCAGCCTGAACAACACCCTGGTGTATGAGGCGCAGACCGGCGTCACCATCCTCACCACCACGCTGCTCACGCTGGTGCGCGACAGCATGATCCTGGTGGCGCTGCTGCTGTACCTGCTGACGCTGAACTGGCAGCTGACCCTGATCGTGGGTTTGCTCTTTCCCGTGGTGGCCGTGATCATGCGCGCACTGGGCCGGCGCCTGCACCGGCTGACCATTGAAGGCCAGGAGGCCACCGACGCACTGGCCTATGTCGTCGAAGAAAACCTGCTGGCCTGGCGCATCGTGCGTTTGTTCGGCGGCGAAAAACAGCAGACCGCGCGCTTTTTTGCACGTGCCGACCAGCTGCGGCGGCTGTTGCTGAAGGCCGTGGTGGCCGGCGCCACCATGACACCCGTGACGCAGATTTTGGCCGCGTGTGCACTGTCGGTGGTGATCATGATCGCCATGTCGCAAGGCCGCAGCGGGGCTTCCACGGTGGGCGAATTTGTGGCCTTTGTGACCGCCATGCTGCAACTGGTGGCGCCGGCCAAACACCTGTCGGACGTGATGGCACCGCTGGTGCGCAGCCTGGCCGCGCTGGAACGGGGCCTGGACATGGTGCAGCACGGCGCGATTGAACGCGGCGGCCCGCACGGCGCCGGTGCGGCCACACGCGCGCAAGGCGACATCCAGTTCCAGGGCGTAGGCCTGCAGTACAGCGCCGAAGCCGCGCCCGCGCTGGAAGGTGTGGACCTGCACATCAAGGCCGGCGAAGTGGTGGCCTTGGTGGGGCCGTCAGGCGCGGGCAAGACCACGCTGGTCAACCTGCTGCCGCGTTTTGTCGAACCCACCCAGGGCCGCGTCACGCTGGACGGTGTGCCCCTGGCCGACTGGGACATGCTGGCCCTGCGTCATCAGTTTGCGCTGGTCAGCCAAGACGTGGTGCTGTTCAACGACACCGTGGCCGCCAACGTGGCCTTGGGCGCAGACCTGTCGAAAGACGCTGTACGCGACGCGCTGCGGGCCGCCAACCTGCTGGACTTCGTGGAGCAGCTGCCACAAGGCATGGACACACCCATCGGCCACAACGGCAACCAGTTGTCGGGCGGGCAGCGTCAGCGCCTGGCCATTGCCCGCGCGGTGGCCAAGGACGCGCCAGTGCTGATCCTGGACGAGGCCACATCGGCGCTGGACAGCGAATCAGAACGCGCCGTGCAAGATGCACTGGAACGGCTGATGAAAGGCCGCACCACGCTGGTCATCGCACACCGCCTGTCCACCATCGAACATGCCGACCGGGTGCTGGTGCTGGACGGTGGACGCGTGGTTGAACAAGGCCCGCATGCCCAACTGCTGGCCAGCAACGGTGTCTATGCCCGACTGCATTCGATGCAGTTCAAGACCTGAACCCGCGCGGCGCCCGGCACCTGCTGTCCACGATCAACAAACGACACCCCAAGGAGACCCGCCATGAACCCACCCGCGATGTCGCGCTATCCCGTCCCCGAGCTGAAGAACCTGCCCGCAGACTTGCAGCAGCGCATCCTGCAGGTGCAGGAAAAAGCCGGCTTTGTGCCCAACGTGTTCCTGGCACTGGCGCACCGCCCGGCCGAATGGCGTGCCTTCATGGCCTACCACGACGCGCTGCTGCTGAAAGAGACCGGCTCGCTGACCAAGGGCGAGCGCGAGATGATCATCGTGGCCACCTCGGCCGCCAACCAGTGCCTGTACTGCGTGGTGGCGCATGGCGCCATCCTTCGCGTTTACGAAAAAAATCCGCTGGTGGCCGACCAGGTGGCGGTGAACCCGATGAAGGCCGACATTACACCGCGCCAGCGCGCCATGCTGGCCTTTGCGCTGAAAGTCTGCAACCACTCGGCCGCGCTGGAAGACGCCGACTTTGATGCCCTGCGCCAGCACGGTCTTGACGAAGAAGACATCTGGGACATCGGCGCCATCACCGCCTTCTTTGGCCTGAGCAACCGCATGGCCAACCTCAGCGGCATGCGGCCAAACGCCGAGTTCTACCTGATGGGGCGTGTGCCCCGGGCCAAGGCCTGAAGCCACGACCGGTGCCTGAAGCCGGCCCCGATGCCGTCGGCCAGGGTCAGCGCTGGCCCTGTTGCAGCGCCCGGATGCGATCTTCCATCGGCGGGTGGCTGGCAAACAGCGCCATCATGCCGCCCCGGCTGCTGATGCCCAGGGTGGCAACGGTCTTGGGCAACTCTCCCGGATCCAGCCCACCCAGGCGGGCCAGCGCGTTGATCATGGGTTGCGGCCGGCCCATCAGTTGGGCCGCACCCGCGTCGGCACGGAATTCGCGATGGCGCGAAAACCAGGCCACGATCATGGCGGCCACCACACCCAGCAGCATGTCCATCACCACCGTGGTGATCATGTAGCCGATGCCCACACCGCGCTCGTTGCGCAGCACCACGCGGTCGACAAAGTAGCCCACCACACGGGAAATGAACACGACGAAGGTGTTCATCACACCCTGGATCAGCGTCATCGTCACCATGTCGCCATTGGCGACGTGGGCCACCTCGTGGCCGATCACGGCCTCGGCCTCTTCGCGGGTCATGCTCTGCAACAGGCCGGTGGACACGGCCACCAGGGCGGAGTTCTTGAACGCACCGGTGGCAAACGCATTCGGTGCACCTTCATAGATGGCCACCTCGGGCATGCCGATGCCGGCCTTGGTGGCAAAACCCTGCACCGTGCTGACCAGCCAACGGTGGGTGGCGTCAGGGCTATCGTTGATGACCTGCGCGCCGGTGCTGGCCTTGGCCATGGTCTTGCTGAGCAACAAGGAAATGGTGGCGCCGCCAAAACCCATGAGCAGCGAAAAGCCCATCAGCGCCGTCACATTCAGGCCACTGCCCACCAGGTAGCGGTTGACGCCCAGCAGGTTGGCCACCAAGCCCAGCACCACCATCACGGCAAAGTTGGTACCGACAAAAAGCAGAATTCGTTTCATGGTGTCTGGCCACCCAGAGGTGGCCGGTTTTTCTTTAACAGAACCGGATATTAGGGCTGTGCGGGCCACTTCAAGCCAGCCCAACGGCTCGCAGGGGTTTGCCAGCCTTTTGGCGGTGGGCTCCGGCCGGTATCACCAGGGTCAGGTTCGCCCGTGGGCGTCAGGCGGGCGGCAACAGGGCCTACCTGCGGTGGCAAAAGAAGCGACGTAGCCCGGCGGCGGCGCCCATTGCGCTCGATGGGGATGCGCGCAGGCACCGGCTCTTCCTTGATCAATATCAAGAAGCCCGTTCGGGGCAGTTGAAAGGGCGAGGTGTGCTGCGCCAGACTGGGCTATGCTGATTGATGAACCCTTGCGATCGGAGAGACACATGACCAAGATGAAGGATCTGGCGGAGCAACACATCCTTGAATCCGCGTCTCGCTTGCGGCATATCGACGAGTTGATGGAGCAGGCGCGCACAGCGTCCTTGAAAGCCGCGATGCCCGCGCAGACCGAGACGCTGCTGCTGCAGATCGAGTCTGATCGCAACAAGCTTGCTGGAGAACTGGACGCGCTTCAACGCATGCCGATCGCCGAAGGCTCGGACGTCGTCAAGCGTAGCGAAGGCCTGAAAGGCTTGCTGGAGTCCGTGGGCCTGCAGCTTGAGCAGGCGTTGGGCGCGGTCTTCCAGGCAGACAAGTCACGGTAGACCTGCACACCGGTGCGCGGCGTCGCCGCTGCACCGGGACTGGTCTGCGGCAGGCGATCTCCGAACACGCCAGCAGACCGGCGCAGGACCCGCAAGGCGTCACCGTTGGCGCAGCCGGACCTGAGATGGCTTGCCCGCCGGCAGCAGTTCCAGTTGATCTTCCAGTTGCTTGAACAGCGTGGCCGAAGAACGGTTCCTGCCCAGGACCTTGCTTTCGCGCAGACGTTGCACGGCCGTGTTCAGTGCCAGTTTCTGACCCGCCTGAAGCTCGGGCAGGCAGTCCAGAACGGCGCGCAGGGTGTCGGCCTGGCTGGCAGGTCTGCCTGTTGACGGGGCTCGGACAGGCTCACTCAAGGCGGCGCTGGATGTTGCCTGTGCCGCTGCAGCAGTGGCGACTTCTTCAATCGCAGCGGCAGGCGCTGCGGCAGGCTTGGCTCGCGACGTCTTGCGCGCTCTTGCGCTGGTTTTGGCGGCGGGCGCTGCGGCACCGGCCGTCTTGGTGGTACTGCGCTTGCGGCTGGCGCGTTTGGCAGCAGGCGGCGGCGGCTCTGCGGTCACGGGCTCGTCGGTTGCACCGTCGTCGGCGTCGCCGTCCGCTTGAGCCGAAACACGGGGCGCGACAACAGAAGCGGTCCGTGCCGCGTTGCGCTGGGGCGCAAGCGACGGCGCCACCCGGTGCGCAAGCACCGTGAAATCGTCATAGACACTCTGCGTTTCGTCGCCGGTCTTGCCCTGCTGGCCAATGCCGCGAACGATGCAGCCTTTTTCGCGCAGGCGCTGCACCAGCGGCGCAAAGTCGGAATCGCTGGAAGCGATCACCACCACGTCGGGCCGTTCGGCCAGCACCAGGTCGATGGCGTCAACGGCCATGGCGATGTCGGTGCTGTTTTTGCCCGCCGCCAGGTTGACCATGGGCTTGATGCCCAGGCGCTTGAAGGCTGCCTGGTGCTTGACGGCACTTTCTGCCGTGCAGTAGGCGCGCCGCACATGCACCGCACCATGCTGCTTGTGCAGCAGCTGAATGGCCTGTTCCATCACACCGATCGACACATTGTCGGCATCGATCAGCAGCATCACGCGTTCTTGGCTCATGTCGTGGGGTCCATCGCGATCAATTCGCGCAATAAGTTGAAATGACGGGTGCAATGCAACGCAAGACGCCAACGTTTGCAGCCATGGGTCCGTGCAGCGCTCAGACCAGCTTCCAGTGCAGCGTCTCGCCCGCACGCAGCGGTTTGATCAGGGCCTCGCCAAACGGCAGTGTTTCGGGCAGCACCCAGTCCTGCCGGCGCAGTGTGACTTTTGCGGTATTGACCGGCAGGCCATAAAAGGCCGGGCCATGCAGGCTGGCAAAACCCTCCAGCCGGTCCAGCGCGCCGGCGGCTTCAAAGGCTTCGGCATACAGTTCCAGCGCCGCCGGCGCCGTGTAACAACCCGCACCGCAGACACTTTGCTCTTTCAGCGCGGCGGCATGGGGCGCGCTGTCGGTGCCCAGGAAAAAGCGCGGGCTGCCTGATGTGGCGGCCTGCACCAGCGCCAGACGGTGCTGCTCTTTTTTAAGCACCGGCAAGCAGTAATAATGCGGCCGCAAGCCACCGGTGAACAAGGCGTTGCGGTTGTACAGCAGGTGGTGCGCCGTGATGGTGGCAGCGGTGTGTGCGCCGGCGCTGTCCACGTACTGCGCTGCTTCGGCGGTGGTGATGTGTTCAAACACCACTTTCAGCTGCGGAAAGTCGCGCCGCAGCGGCTGCATCACGCGGTCGATGAAAACCGCCTCGCGATCGAAGATGTCGATGTCGGGGTCGGTGACCTCGCCATGCACCAGCAACAGCAGACCTTCTCGCTGCATCGCCTCCAGCGTGGCGGTGGTCTTGCGGATGTCGGTGACACCGGCGTCGCTGTTGGTGGTGGCGCCGGCGGGGTACAGCTTCAGTGCCACCACACCCGCGGCCTTCGCGAGCTTGATTTCTGCGGGCGGCGTGTTGTCCGTCAGGTACAGCGTCATCAGCGGTTCAAACACCGCGCCGGGCGGCAAGGCCGCCAGAATGCGGTTGCGGTAGGCTAGCGCCGCTGCGGTGGTGGTGACCGGCGGGCGCAGGTTGGGCATCACGATGGCGCGGGCAAACTGGGCCGCGGTGCTGGGCAGCACCGCGGCCAGTGCCGTGCCGTCACGCAGGTGCAGGTGCCAGTCGTCGGGGCGGATGAAGGTCAGGGTGTCTTGCATGAGGCGGATTGTCACACCCGGGCCGCGCTGCACGACCCGTTGAATGCCGAATCTGCCATGCCCCGGGGGCATGGCCCTCTCAAGGCGGCAGCACCGTCCCCTGCTCGCCCAGGTAGTCCCACAGGGCCTGCACGTCCGGGTTGGCGCGCCGCGCCACTTCGGGGCGCTCACGGTAGATGCGCACGTCCATGGTCAGCTCCAGTTCGCCGGCCGGCGCCGCCGGTACCAGCCGCCCTGCGTCCAGGTCGTTGCGCACCGAGCTGTAGGGCAAAAAGGCCAGGCCGTGGCCCTCCAGCGCCATCGCTTTCAGGCCTTCGGCCATGTCGGTTTCGTAGATGGCGTCCAGCGCCAGAGCCTGGCCCGCCTGCTTCAGGATCACCTCGACCATGCGGGCCATGTAGGCACCTGACGCATAACTCAGAAACGGCACCTTGGCGCCACTGCGACCGGGCAGGCTGAACATCGGCTGGCCATGGGCGTCTGCCCGGGCATAGGCCGCCAGCGTTTCGCTGCCCAGGCTGAGCATGTCGTAGCGGTCCGAGGCCAGCTTCAGGGGTTGCGCGGCATGGTGATAGGCAATCAGCAGTTCGCAGCCGCCTTCGGCCATGCGCAGCACGGCGTCGTGCACGTTCAGCGCCGTCAAGCGGCTTTTCACGTTGCCAAAGTTGCGCCGCAGCGCCATCAGCCAGTGCGGGAAAAAGGTGAACGCCAAGGTGTGCGGCACCGCAAAGTCCAGCATGTCCGGCCCTGTGGCCTGGTGGCTGTACATCATGTTGCGCGACGCCTGCAGCGCGTCCAGGATCTCCAGCGCCTGGCTGTGCAAGGTTTCGCCGGCCGGGGTCAGCCTCGTGGGGTAACACGAGCGGTCGACCAGGTCGGTGCCGGCCCAGGCCTCCAGCGCCTGGATACGACGTGAAAACGCCGGCTGGGTGACATGG
>JAHECB010000291.1 GCA_024641925.1 Betaproteobacteria bacterium | reverse complement strand
CGGGTTCTCGGCCGACAAGGCACGCACCACCCAACGGCCGGCCACCAGGGCCAGCTCTCGGTCACATTCAAAACCAGGCGCTGACGCGCCCGCCGCCGCTGCATCACCAGGCAACAGCGACAGCACGATGTCGCCGCGGTCACGCAATTGACGCACGGCCGCACGCAAAGCGGGCTCTTCTCCCCAGGGAGCGCGGATGGCTGTTGGCGCCGGCGAAGGGCGCGCCATCATGGCCAGCGACTTCAGGTCCAGGCTGAACCCCACCGCGGGCCGGTTGCGCCCAAAGACAGCGCCCACCTCGTCGTAGCGGCCGCCCCGCGCCAGCGCCTCGGCACTGCCCGAGGCGTACACCGCGTAGCGCATGCCGCTGTAGTAGGCATAACCACTCATGTCACACAGGTCGTAGCCGATGTCCAGTCCTGGGAACGCCGAACGCAAATGGCTCGCCAGCCATTGCAGTTGATCCAGCGCCTGCTGCACCAGCGCATGCGCGGGCAAACTCTGGCGCGCGGCATCCAGCACCTCGTCGCCCCCGTACAGCCGCAACAGCGCCAACAGACCTTGGCGCACGCCCCCAGGCAACGGCTGCGTCAGGGCCTGCAAGCGCGACGCATCCTTTTCAGTGAGGGCCTGAACGATGTCCTGCATCAGGCCGGACTCCACGGCCGTGCCATTCAGAACACCCTGCAAGACCCGGGCGTCGCCCAGGTCGATCAACAAGGGCATGTCCAAGGCGGCCCGCAACCCCGACACCGCCAGTTCAGCGGCCTCAAGATCCGCCTCCAGCCCGGCATGGCCAAAGATCTCGGCGCCAAACTGCAACGGCTCGCGTGTGGCGGCCAAACCCGTGGGCCGTGTGTGCACCACCGGCCCGCAGTAACACAGGCGTGTCACGCCTTCTCGGTTCAGCAAATGGGCATCGATGCGCGCGGCCTGGGGCGTGGTGTCGGCGCGCAAACCCAGCGTGCGCCCGCTGAGCTGGTCGACCAGCTTGAAGGTCTGCAGGTCCAGTTCACGCCCGGTGCCGGACAGCAGCGACTCCAGGTGCTCCAGCATCGGCGGCGTCACCAGCTCAAAGCCGTGTCCGCGGGCCTTGTCAAGCAACAGACGCCGCAGTTCTTCAACCCTGCGGGCCTGCGCGGGCAACACGTCGGCAATGTGCTCTGGCAACAGCCAAGCTGAGCGCATGAAAGACACCGTTGTTAAAAATGGCATTGTACGGGCGCTGCGAGCGCATCCTGGCCCAGGCCCTGCCGATGCCAGGCGGCCGTGGGCCCGCCGCAACGCAACTCAGGCGCCGATGTCAAGAACGCCAGATCGCCAGCAGAACACACCCGGCAAGCACGCTGCACACGCCCACAAAGCGAATCTGGCCGTCGCTGAGTTTCAGCGCCTGCTCAAACGCCCGCCGCCAGGCGCCTGGGTTGATCACCGGCATCAGCCCCTCGATCAGCAGCATCAGCGCCAGCGCACCCAGCAGTGCCTCGGCCATGGTTCAAGCCGTCGGGCTGCGGCGACTACTTGTTGCCGGAGCCACGCATGGCCCGGAAGAAGTCGCTGCTGGGGTCCACCACCATGACATCGCTCTTGCCGCGGAAACTGCCGCGGTAGGCTTCCAGGCTGCGGTAAAACTGCGCAAACTGCGGGTCCTTGCCAAAGGCCTCGGCATAGAGACCGGAAGCCTTCGCATCGCCCTCGCCCTTGATCTTCTGCGCGTCACGGTAAGCCTCGGCAATGATGACCTCGCGCTGGCGATCGGCATCGGCACGGATCTTTTCGCCTTCCGCGGCACCTTGTGAACGCAACTCATTGGCCACGCGCTTGCGCTCCGACTCCATGCGACGGTAGACCGACTCGGTGATATCGGCGACAAAGTCAACACGCTTGATGCGCACGTCGACAATTTCAATACCGAAGGACTTGGCGTCTTCGGCCAGCCGCGTGCGCACATCGTTCATGACCTTGTCGCGCTCTTTGGACAGCACGCCCTGAACGTCGCGCTTGGTCACCTCTTCGTTGAACGCAGCCTGCACCACCGGCGACAACCGGTTTTCCAGGTTGCGGTAGTCCACGCCGTTGTTGCGGATGAACTGCCGGGGCTCGGTGATGCGCCACTTCACCAGCCAGTCGATGATCAGGCTCTTCTTTTCAGCCGTGAAGATGGGGCGGGTATCCGGACTGTCCAGGGTCTGCACACGCTTGTCCAGAAACACCACGTTTTGAAACGGCGGTGGCAGTTTGAACTTCAAGCCCGGCTCGGCGATGACTTCTTTGATTTCGCCCAGGGCATAAACCACGCCCACCTGGCGCTGGTCAACCACAAACAGCATGCTGCTGGCGGCCATCAGGGCCGCGATGGCGATGAATGCGATGGTGATGATCTTGTTCATGTTTCTTGGCCTGCCCTTCAGCGGACTTCACGGTCGCGGCTGCGCGCGCCGTCACGGCTGCGCACGTCGGACGTGGCCGGTGTGGGTTGATCAATCTGCATCGGTTGCGAGGCGACGGCGGGCGCGGCGGGCGCGCCGGTGGCGTTTTGCTGGATCAGCTTGTCCAGCGGCAGGTACAGCAGGTTCGAACCGCTGCGGCTGTCCACCAGGACCTTGGTGACGTTGGTGTACACCGACTGCATGGTTTCCAGGTACAGGCGGTCGCGGGTCACCACCGGCGCCTTCTGGTATTCGGCCAGGACCGAGCGGAACCGTTGCGCATCGCCTTCGGCCTGTGCCGTGACGCGGGCCCGGTAACCTTCGGACTCTTCACTCAGGCGCGCAGCCGTGCCGCGGGCCTTGGGGATGACGTCGCTGGCGTAGGCCTGACCTTCGTTCTTGAAGCGGTCGCGGTCGGCGCTGGCCTTGACGGCGTCGTTGAACGCCGCCTGCACCGAATCAGGTACCTGCACGTTCTGCATGTTCACGTTGGCCACCACGATGCCCGCCTTCAGGCGATCAAGCTGCGCCTGGATGGACTTGACGAGGTCGGCGGCAATGGCGTCACGCTGTTCGTACAGGACAAGGTCGACTCGGCTGCGGCCGACGATTTCACGCACCGCCGATTCCGCCGCCTGCACCACGGCTTCATCCGGGCGGTTGTTCTCAAAAAGATAGGCCCGAGCGTCGGCGCGCCGGTATTGCACCGTGAAGCGGATGTCCACGATGTTTTCATCTTGCGTCAGCATCGAAGAATCACGCAAGCCGGTGGCTGGTACCACCGTGTTGCGGCCCACATCCACCGACTGCAACTGCGTCACCGCCACGGTTTCATGGGACTGCACAGGGTACGGAAAGCGCCACTGGAAGCCGGCATCCTTGGTATGGCTGTAGCGGCCGAACGTGGTCACCACGGCCTGGTGACCTTCCTGCACGATGAAAAAGCCGCTGCCCAGCCACAACAGCAGGGCCACGCCACCCATCAAGCCCAGGCCCAGGCCAGCACTTTTCATGTCGGGCTGGAACGACCCGCCGGGTCCACCGGTCGGCGGCTCACCGCCAGGGCGAGCCGGTCCACCCCCCTTGCGTCCACCAAACAGACCATTCAGCTTGCGGTTGAAGTCACGCCAGAGCTCGTCCAGGTCGGGCGGGCCGTCGTTGCGGTTGTTGTAGACCAGCCCCAGATGGCTGCCGTGGGGCGCACCCTCGTGCAAGGGCTGATTCTTGCGTCGGAAAAGGGCCGCACCCAGGGATCGGGCTGACCCCAGGAGCGCGTCCAGGCGAGAGGGAAATGAAGGGTTTGGCGGTTCGCGCATGCTGGGGCGTGGTTTTCTGGTGCGTTGACGCGAATGCGCCGGTTAATGAATGGGCGCCACGCCGGTCTCGGCGTCAGGGTCGGCGCCTGCAGGCTGGTCGCTTGCGAATTCTTGACAGAAGCGTACGTCACTTGGGGGCAGTTCACGCCGATTCAAGCTGGCGGTGACCTGATCGGCGATCGCAGACCGCAAGGCATCGAGCCCCTCGCCAGTGACTGCGCTGGCAAAAATGCGCTGACGGCGCACACCGGCAGGGGCTTCGATCCAGTCACCGCGCTGGCGCGGCTGCTGGCTGTCGGTCAGCAGATCGCACTTGTTGTACACCAAAAGTTGGGGCACATCGCCAGCGCCGATGTCGTGAAGAACACGCTCAACTTCGGCCTGCTGTTCCAGCAACTGCGGGCTGGACGCGTCCAGCACATGCAACAGCAGGTCGGCTTCGGCGGCCTCGTGCAAGGTCGCTTCAAAGGCCTCCACCAGCTTGTGCGGCAGGTCGCGGATGAAGCCCACGGTGTCCGACAGCGAAGCCGACGTCTGTGCTTGTCCCAGCCACAGGCTGCGGGTGGTGGTATCCAACGTCGCGAACAACTGGTCCGCAGCATAAGCCCGGGCCTTGACCAGCGCATTGAACAGAGTGGACTTGCCTGCATTGGTGTAGCCCACCAGCGAGACGCGAAAGCTGCCCCGCCGCTCACGCGCCTTGCGCTGCGTGCCGCGCTGGCGCTTGACCTTTTCAAGACGCGCTTTGACGCCTTTGATGCGTTCGCCGATCATGCGCCGGTCCAACTCGATCTGCGCTTCGCCAGGGCCGCCGCGCGTGCCGATGCCACCACGCTGACGCTCCAGGTGCGACCATCTGCCCACCAACCGGGTGGCCATGTATTGCAAACGCGCCAGCTCAACCTGCAGCTTGCCTTCGTGGCTTTGAGCCCGGTCGGCAAAAATGTCCAGAATCAAACCTGTGCGGTCTGCCACCGGCACACCCAGGTGGCGTTCCAGGTTGCGCTGCTGGGCTGGGCTCAGGCTCTGGTCAAAGATGACACCGTGAGCCTCGGTGGCAGCCACCAAGGCCTTGATTTCATCGGCCTTGCCACTGCCGACAAACAACGCAGCGTCGGGTGCCCGGCGGCGAGCCACCACGCGACCAACGGCCACATCACCCGCCGATTCGGCCAGCAATGCCAGTTCATCCAGCGTGGGGTCAAAGCGGGCGTCGCCGCCCACGTCAACGCCCACCAGCACCGCGCGCGTCGGCCCGGACCCAGGCTCAACGGCGTGACTCGGTGTGGTACTCAAGGTGGTGTTTTCTGCGCCCGGTGTATCAGGCGGGATCGGTATTTTCAGCAGCGTTGAAGTTCACGGCGCGGCTGGGCACAACGGTGGAAATGGCGTGTTTGTAGACCATCTGGGTCACGGTGTTGCGCAACAACACCACGTACTGATCGAAAGACTCGATGTGACCCTGAAGCTTGATGCCGTTGACCAGATAAATCGACACGGGTACGTGCTCTTTTCGCAGCAGGTTCAGAAAGGGGTCCTGCAAAAGCTGGCCTTTGTTGCTCACGATATGCTCCGTGATGTGAATGGATGAGGACTTCACCTTATCACAGCGCCCCAAGACCTACAGGGCGGGCTGGAATACCTTAATGGGCCTTTTCATCAAAGGGATTCCTCGATGATCGGGTCTCGATGCGGATGGGTGTACCCACCAATTTGAAGTGCTCTCGAAGACGCGCTTCCAGGAAGCGTTTGTAGCTGTCGGGCATGTGGTCCAGCGAGGTGCCGTGGATCACCACCAGCGGTGGATTCATGCCGCCTTGATGCGCATACCGCATTTTCGGGCGGAAGCGCCCCTCCCGTCGCGGCGCTTGGTGTTCAGCCGCTTCGTGAACCAGTCGGGTCAAAACCGGCGTGGACATCTTGATGGTGGCCGAAGCATGCGCCTGCTGCAGGGCCCGCCAGACCGCGTTCAGCCCTTGTCGCTTGATGGCCGAGATATGCAGCACCGGCGCAAACTTCAGGAAGGCCAGCCTTGTCTCGATCGACCGCGCCAGTGTCTGGCGCTGGTAGTCGTCGGTGGCATCCCACTTGTTCACCGCCACCACCACGGCCCGGCCGCTTTCCAGCACGTAACCGGCGATGTGGGCATCCTGATCGCTGACCCCCTGGGTAGCGTCGATCAGCAGCAGCACGACGTTGGCGTCGGCAATCGCCTGCAAGGTCTTGACGACCGAGAACTTCTCGATCGCCTCGAAGACCTTGCCCTTGCGACGCAGACCAGCCGTGTCGATCAGCTCGAACTTCTGCCCGTCACGCTCCAGCGGCACATGAATGGCGTCGCGGGTGGTGCCCG
>JAHECB010000290.1 GCA_024641925.1 Betaproteobacteria bacterium | reverse complement strand
GCCGCGAATCTCGCTGTCGTAGTCCTGGTACTCCACGCGGTGGATCTCGCCACTGGCCAGATTGAGCAGCGCGGTGGCCGTGATCACCTCGTCGGTGAGTTCGTCGGAAACGGTGATCGGTACTTTCAGGTCCACGGTCTTGTCCTAGCGGCTGTCGAATCACCAGATTTTCGCATGCATGGCGGCACGTGTTCCGTTCGCCCAGGCCCAGTGCGGGATCCCGCACCTTGCGCGAGCGCGCCAACGACCAGGAGCCGGTCATCCGTGCGCTTCAGAGACCGGCACGCACCAAACGCACGGAAAACACGCCGCTGCGGTAGTAGTGGTCAGCACCGCCGTAGTTGAAATACACGCCCCAGGCGCTGGCCGGGTTGCCCACATAGGGCGAAGCCGACCAGAAGAAGTTGCCCGTTGCCGGGAACACTGCAAGGTCGATCGCGGGGCCCGTGCGGCTGCGGTCGGCAATGCTGGACAGTTCCTTGATACCGGGCAAGCGCCAGCCGGCCTGTGTCTTGGCATGCAGCAAAGCCTGCTCATGTGTGAACAGGGTTGCAGAACCCGAGCAGGTGACACCACTCCAGACCATGCCTTCGGCGCAGCGCCGCCACACCAGGCCCGTGCGTTCATCGGTGACTTCACTGCCGTCGCCGTTGTAGGTGTAGGGCGCGGCCCAGGCCACCGGTGCGCCCAGGCCAGCAAGGCACAGCAACCCGGCCGACGCTGCCAACAATTTGCGCACGGCGCCAGCGTTGCAAGTCATCGTGGAGTCTCCTGAAGTGTTGAAACGCGCGCTCATCGGCTGCGGGTGCCCATCATGGGCCCGACCGCACCAGACGCACGGCAAACGGATAGCTGCGGCTGTTGTAGCCAACGGTGCCCTTGCTGAAGATCACGTACCAGGCACTGGCCGCATTGCCGGCGTAAGGCAGGGGCGTCCAGTGGTAGTAGTTCTGCGTGTTGGGAAACCAGCTCGTGTTGATGGACACCCCCGGCAAGGCCGCACCGTAGTCCACCAGGCTCTGCAGCTCGTCCGGCGTGGGCAAGCGCCAATCGCTGTAGCCGCACAGGCCGGTGGCGTTGACCGTGGCCACGTAGGCACTGGCGTCGCCCGACCGGCCGTCCCCGTAGTTGCTGTACCGCAAGCTGCCAGCCCGTACACCGCTGGCCGCCTTGCCTTCCCAGGTCAGGCCGGTGATGTTGTCCTTGACACATTCGGTCTTGTCAAAGTTAGTGCCGTTGGGGCTGGGCACCAGGCTGTAGCTCGGGGCGTTGACACCGGCCAGCGCGCCGTCTTGTTTGCCCAGGCCACCCAGGGCCAGGGCTTCAGCACTGGCGCAACTCACCAGCACGTTGCTGCCGACCGCATAACACTGGCCACTTGTGACCCCACTGTGGGTGAGCTTCAAAGCCGGCACCGCACCCACCGTATTCTGGAACACGGCCACCTCACTGGCCGAAAGTGCGTGGTCGTAGAGCCTGATGTCATCCAGCAGACCACTGGCGAAGTTGCCGCTGGCGCCGCCGTTTCGTCCCAGGTACAGGCGCTGCCCGGACACCTGCAGGACATCAACGCCCGATGCACCAACTTCGGTCTTGACCAGAACACCGTTGATGTAGGTCTTGGCCAGTTTGCTGGGATTGTCGTAGGTGAACGCGTAGTGAACCCAGTCGGTCTGCGTCGGCAGAACGCTCTGAGGATTGCCGTAGGCCGTCCATTCACCCGCGTACAAGCCGGTTGCCAGCGCGCTGTCAGCCGACAGGTAAGTCTGGAACGAAAATTCCTTGGAAACGATGTTCTGCAGGCCCGTCGACGACCGGCCTTCGCGGTGGATCCAGAAGGCCACGGTGATGGCCGTGGCGGGAAAGCTGCCGCTGTCGGGCACTTCGATCCAGTCGGACAGGCCATTGAACCGCAGTGCATTGCCAAGGCGTCCGGGTACACAAGCCGGCGCGCCGATGACGACGCCATGGTTGCCCTGCGTGCTGGTGTCCTGGGCGTTGCAATTGTCGAAGGTCCAATGCCCGATCAACCCCTGCGACGAGGGCGCCACAGCGACTGGTGGCACCTCGACCGGCACAGACCAGCCTTGCAACAGCACCTGGCCTTGATGTCCATCCTTCACGACACCGGCCATCTGTCCCACGAGGGCATTGGCGCCATTACTGAAAACGCAGCTGAAGCTGCGGCTGAAATCCGTGGGCGTGCCAACTTCGGTGTCGGGCGCGTTGCAGTAGGCCACCTCAAAGCCCAGCTGTGCGTCTGCCGTCAGGTGCGTGCCATGCACGGTAAAGGTCACCGTCTCGCCCATTTTGACCGTGCCCGAGACCGCGGTGCTGTTGGACGCCCAGGTCACCGCCGAAACGTTGGTGGTGACGTTCACCGCCACGTTGCCCAGCACCTGCTGGCCAGACCGAATCTCCAGCACTTGCACGCCGATCTTGTAAAGCTCGCAGGCCACGGCAAAGCCCGTGGCGCTCGCGTTGCTGGGCAGCTGGCAACTGGAGCGGGCCTCGTTCAAGGGCACCACGGTCAAGCCGCTGGTGGGCAAGTTCTGGCCGGCAATGAGTAAGGAGGTGGGCGTGGCACGCCTGGTGCTGGTGGGCGCAACTGAACCCACCGTCGTGGGGGCTGCAGCCACAGCCACGGCGAACTGGTGCAACGCCGGTCCCCCAAACGGGTTGTCACTGGTGGCAACCGTACCTTCGTAGCTGCCCGCGCCGGTGCTGGCTGCAAACGTGCAGGCAAACGCCCGCTGTGTGGCGCTGCCACCGGGCAGCTCGGTGGTGTTGGTGCAGTCCAGCAGCTGAAACTTCAAGCCGTCGGGCAGGGCAGCACCCGTGACGGTAAAGGTCTGGTTGGTGCCTGCAACAGCGCTGCGCGGCTGCACGTCCGCCACAAACGGTGCGGAAGCCACCGTGACCTGCATGGTTTGTGTCCCCAGAATTCTTTGTGCCGCGTCCTTGAACGTGGCCACCACGTCGGTGACCCCGGCATGGGCAAACACATAACGCACCGCGGCCGATGCGCCGTCGGACACGGTGGCCACAAAGTTGGCCACATCGCTGCCAAACTGCCAGACCACCGCCACCACGGCATTGAAGACGTCGGTGACGGTCCAGCTGCTTGAGAGGCCGGTCATCGGCGTCAAGGGTGTGGCTTGAATCTGTCCCCACTGCGCGGGCCTTGCCACAAACAGTGGGGCCGTGCGGATGTTGATGACGGCCAGGGCGTGCTCAGCCAGCAAGGGCGCCTGCAGTTGCTCGATCAGCAGGCGCACCTGGTCTTGGCGCAGGCTGACCACTTCGCCCGCGTGGTCCTCAAGGCCTTGTGCTGCAGCCCAGGTGGTGGACATGGCGTTGGCGTAGTCCACCAGGCCCTGCCCAAACGCCACCAGGGTCGACGGCGGCAGGATGTCAAGCACCGCCGACAAGGCCCTGCTCAACGCCGCCCAGAAATGCACGGTCTGGCCGTCTACCGACACGCCCGTGGCGGCCAGTTTCATGATGAGCTTGAAGTGACTCGCACCCTGTGCGCTGGCATCCGAAAGGGCCCCACTCAAGCAAGACGTGACCGCCAGCAGCTGTTCCTGCAACACCCTGGCGTCGATGTCAGACGCGCCGCCCTGCTCCAGGGTGGCCGCCAACAAATCCAGGCTGGTCTGGCTGCAGGGTCCCGCCAGCTGGGCCAGCACCGCATTGCCGGCGATCGCCCGGAACGTGTCCACAGTGTTCCGGTAGGTCAGCGCTTCAGCAAATCCCAGTTTGCCGTCCAGGGGCACCAGACTGCGGGCATCGGGCTCCAGGCGCCTGGCGGCGGTCAACACACTTTTTGCGGCAGCACCCGCGACACCCCACAGCACATCGACGGTTTCTGCGTCCCAAACCAGCAAGGTGTTCTGGTCTGTCAGCGTGCGATGACTGAAGTCATTGAAGGCAGACAGTCGTTGCGCAAAGTCGGCCGTGATGGTGGCCACATCCTGGTCGCCCAAGATGCGCGACAAGGTCGCGCTGTGACGAGCCACGGTGGCCGCAGGCATCCGGTCCCAGCGTATCCGAGGGCCAGAAATGTAGGATGCCGCTTCGGCCAGCAGCGCATCCAGTTCGGCTTGCTGCGCCGCCGACAGGCCCAGCAGCCTGGCGGGGTTGAGCATCAACGCAACCGGTGCAACGGTGCCCGGGCTTTGTGCAGCCTGGCTGTTGAGATCGACCACGTTGCCCATGACCTGCCTGAACAGCAAGTAGCCTGCATGGGCGCAGGATTCAGCAACGTTGCAGCCGGCTTCAACTGCCGCCTCGCGACCCACGCCGGCCGGGTCAGTGTCGACACCCCCGTTTTGCCGATAGCCCCAGTAACCCATGGCGCGGCTGGACACCCTGTTCAGCGGCGCCGCCGACAGCGGCCTGGCACCGGCCCCGCCACCCAGCACGGTCTCGGTCACGGTGGCCAGCCCCACGCTGGCGCCCGCCAACAGCGGCATGGCGCCGGCCGCTGCGGCGTTGCCAGGATTGTTGAATCGCTGGCCGGCAAAACTGACCAGGCCGTTGCCGAGGCCGTAGATGCCGTCATTGACGGTCAAACCCAGGCCCACCGCGATGGCAATGGCCGGCAGGCGATCGCGGGTGGTGTTCAGTTCAGCGACCAGAGCGCCGCGCTTGAGGTCGGCTGCCGTGTAGCCCAAGACCTCGGCCGACGTGGCAACAAACGCACTGTCTTCACCCAATTGAAGGCAGCTGATCTGCAGACAGGCATCCAGCAGAGCATCCTGATCGCGACCTTTGGGCAGTTCAACGCGCACCGCCGTCATGTCGACGGCACCATCGGCGGCAGCGATGCCACTGTAGGGCGCACCCAGGCTCGTGAAGTCCGACACCGCAGCCCGTGCTTGCGCCATGTTGCCAAACGCGCTGCTGGCAACATCGGGTGCCAGGCCTTGCAGCAAGGTGCGCACCACCACACCGCCCAAGGAGTGCGCCACGACATGCACACGTTGGCCCGATCGCTGGCTGATGAAGTTGACAGCCCGGCCCAGGTCGCTGGCAACGGCCTTGAAGTCGGCATTGCCGTCCCATCGAAATTCAAAGGGCAACAGCTTCTTGCGGCTGAGTGGGTCGACACCGGCCCCTGTTTTGGCCGCCAACGCCGGGAACTGTTGCCAGGCCGCTTCACCACCGCCCAGGCCTTGCGGGCTGAATCCGTGGACAAACAGAACAGGTTCGAACTGAGACCAGTCCACCCGGCTCAACGCGGTTTGTACAGAGGTCTCGACACAGTCGGCAGCATGTGAGATGCCCGCCTGAACCACCGCGCCCGGTTTCCAGGTGACCGAAATCAGCTGCCCCACCGAACCTTGAATTTCCATGGAACTGCTGACGCGGAATCCACCCACGAATGGCGCAACGCGCTTCTGGACCGCCACACCCAGGGTGTCGTTGGTCGGGTCCAGGGCGTCGGCCTGGGCCAGATAGGTGCCATCACGCACCTGTGTGCAGCTGGTCTCGTCCCGGGTGGCGGCGAGCACACGCCGATTGCCCAAGGCCCGTTTGCCCGTCACGCTGGCGGCGGCTGCCGAGGTGGCCGGCTGCCCCAGCACAAGTTCCTGGTCCAGCGGACCTTGTGGCAGCGAGATCTTCAGACGGGCAGCACTGACATTACCGTCAAATGTGATGTCCATCTGCTGCGCACCCGAGGGCAGACGCGTGATGCGCACCGTGGCCTGAACCGGCTGCGCGAGGCTGTTTGCGGCGACGGAGACAGGGCCCAGATCGGTTGCAACCATCCCTCCTTGCGCCGTGATGGTGCTGGTGCCGACCTGGCGAGCCGCCAGCACCGTGGCCCGCAAGGGCAACACGGCGTGCTGCCGGGTGCTGAGGCGGGTGACCTGCAGCTGACCGCCCAGCACGTCGCCCGCGACTTGCTGCGCGCCTGATGCCCACAACTGACTGCCCACGGTGTCGCCCGAAAGACTGAAGCCTGCGCTGACAGGGCTGATGACGGCCACGCGAAAGTCTGAATCAACCAGGCCCGCTCTCAGCGTCAACGCGATTCGGCGCGCCGTTGCGCCGCCGGCACTGACATACAAGGCCGTATCGCCTTGCAT
>JAHECB010000038.1:4087-23836 GCA_024641925.1 Betaproteobacteria bacterium | reverse complement strand
CCCCCACCGCCGAACACGACGTTGTCATCATGGGCGGTGGCTTGGCCGGCCTGACATTGGCCTTGCAACTGAAACAGCGCTTTGCCGACATCGACGTGCGGGTGCTGGAGCGCCGCCAGCACCCGGTACCCCATGCCACCCACAAGGTGGGCGAATCGACGGTGGAGATCGGCGCGCATTACTTTGGCCATGTGCTGGGGCTGAAGGACCATCTGAAAACCGCGCAGCTGCAGAAGTTCGGCTTCCGCTTCTTTTTTTCGGATGGCCAAGACAACATTGACCAGGTCACCGAAATGGGCGTGGGCCAGGCCTTGCCGGTGCACAGTTGGCAGATCGACCGGGGCATCTTTGAGAACCACCTGGCCGAGGAAGCGCGCCGACGCGGCGTGCGATTTGACGACGGTGTCGTGGTGCGCAAGGTACAGATGGCTGAAGGCACAGCGGCCCACCAGGTGACCTGGCAACAAGGCGATGAACCCCCGCAGCATTGCAGCGCGCGCTGGCTGGTGGATGCCAGCGGCCGCGCCGCGCTGCTGAAGCGTCAGCTGGGCCTGGCCCAGGCCAACGACCACGAAGGGCAGGCGGTGTGGTTCCGCGTGGCCGGCCGGCTGGCGGTGGACGACTGGTCACAAGACCCGGCATGGCGGCAACGCACCCTCACCCCCACACGCTGGCTCAGCACCAACCACCTGGTGGGCGAGGGTTACTGGGTGTGGCTGATTCCGCTGTCCAGCGGGTCGCACTCGGTAGGCATCGTGGCCGACCCCAAGTACCACCCGCTGGAGCAGATGAACACCTTTGCCGGCGCGATGTCCTGGTTACGAAAACACCAGCCGCAGCTGGCCCGTGCACTGGATGCCCTGCTGGAGCCGGCGCCGGAAAAGCTGCAGGACTTTGCCTTTCTGCGGCATTTCAGCTACGGCTGCAAGCAGACCTTTTCAAGCCAGCGCTGGGCGCTGACGGGAGAAGCCGGCCGCTTCCTGGACCCGTTTTATTCGCCCGGCAGCGACTTCATCGCCATCGGTAACACCTACATCACGGAGTTGATCGCACGTGACCGCGCCGGCAAACTGCTGGCTGCCCACACCGAGGTCTACGACCGCGCCTTCAAGACGTTCTACGACAACACCTTGACGATGTTTGCCGGGCAGTACGGCCTGTTTGGAGACCCGGAGGTGCTGCCGCACAAGGTGATCTGGGACTACACCTACTACTGGGGTGTGATGGCGCAGATGTTTTTCCATCAACGGCTGGCCGACCTGGCGTCGTTGTCGAAGCTGCGCGACGACCTGGCCCATTGCCAGACGCTGAATCTGGCGGCGCAGGCCTTCCTGCGCAACTGGGGACAGTGCAGCGCACGGCGCAACCGCGCGGTGATGCTGGACCAGGGACACCTGTCCTGGTTCAAGGACCTGAACGGCAGCCTGCAGGACACCCTGGACGACAACGTCTATCTCGAGCGGCTGCGAGAGTCCAAGCGCATGCTCACGTCCTTGGCGCAGCAATTGATACACCGTGGCTGCGCTGAACACCCCACGCTGGACGGCAGCGCCTTGCAGCAGGCGGTAAACCACGCCGGGGGCGCCAGTGCGCACTATGGGCCCATGCTGTTTCCTGCGCCGGAACCCGCAGCGTTTGCCCAGCCAGCCGTACCCGCATGAACGAGCGGGCCAGGCTTCAACGCACGATCAAGGTTGAAACGGCGGCAGCTTCTTGAAACGCCGCCACAACAGGCCCGGCAACCTCCCCGCAAATTCAAGCATCAGCCGGCTGTGCATCCAGGTCAGCAGCAGGTTGTCGCGGCCGTAGCGGAAGTGCGAGACACCGCCCTCATCGGCGCCCAGGTATTTCACGGGTGCGTCCAGATTGACGGGTTTGACGCCACGCCAGGCCAGGCGCACCACCGCTTCGGTGTCGAAGTCAAACCGCCGCATCCAGCGCTGGCGCTGCATCACCGCGACAAGTTCAGCCATCGGGTAGACACGAAAGCCGTACAGCGAATCGCCCACACCCGCACCCAGCGTTTCCAGGTTGGTCCAGCCGTTGGATATCCGCCGGCCCCGCACACGCAGCATCGGTGCGCTGGCATCAAACACCGGGCGGCCCAGCACCATGACGTCGGACCGATTCATCGAAGCCGCCATGAAGGCCGGTATCAGCGCCGCGGGGTGCTGGCCGTCGGCATCCATGGTCAGCGCATGGCTGAAACCCGCGGCCAGCGCATGTTTCAGCCCATGCAGCACGGCCGCACCCTTGCCGCCGTTCTGCGGCAGCACCCACACCCGCAGGCCGGGGTCGTTGGCGGCCAACGCCAGCAAGGCCTGGTCGGTGCCGTCGTCGCTGCCGTCCACCACCACCCAGACCGGCGTCCACTGGGCCCGGGCCTCGGCCACGGTCTGCAGCACGCGTGCCCCCGTGTTGTAGCTGGGGATCAGCACCAGGTGGCTGCGCGAGGCGTGCACTGCGGACGTCATGGCCGCCAGGCTTCACGCACCGCGGGCAGGTCCAGGCTCTGCGCCGGGCGGTGCACGCCCTGGGCGAAGTAGGCGTGGATCTCACGCTGCAACTGCTGATGGTCGCTGGACGGCAAAAAGCGTTGGCCCAGACGCACTGTGAACACGATGGGCAAGGGCGGCAGGCGCCACAGCGGCCAGCCTTTACCCAGGTACGGCGAATCGGTGTCGATGAACACCGTCTGTATGGGCACGTTGGCGCGCTTGGCGATCACCGTGAACGCGGCGCCAAAGGGGCCTATGGGTGAATGCGTGGTGCGCGTGCCCTCGGGGAACAGCACCAGTTGGCCGCCTTCACGCAGGTCGGCCACCGCCTGGGCCACCATGCGCCGGGCCGAGTCGTTGCGGATGTAACGCGCCAGCCGCGCGCCCGGACCCAGAAACGGGTTGTGGCGCAGGCTGGCTTTCATCACGCAAGCGCTCTTGGGCAGGTGCGCCACCAGCATCACCGCGTCGAGCAGACTGGGGTGGTTGGCGGCCACGATGATGCCGCCTTCGTCACGCAGGCGGTCCATGGCCTCGGCGTTGAGCCGGAGCATGCCCGAACAGCGGGCGATGAACCAGAACGCCGCGTAACCGCGCGCGATCATGGCGCGACCCAGTCGCAAACCCGTGGCGCGCGGCAGCACCGGATACAGCAACAAGGCCACGGCGTTCCAGACCAGGGACATGGCACCCAGCAGCAGCAATTGCAACTGCAATGCCACCCAGGCCAGGCTTGCAAGAAGGGGCCTCAGCAAGCGGCGCCTCAGTTCCTGTCAGGCACAAATGTTGAAGAGGTCTTCAGCACCCAGGCCATGGCCACGCCCGCAGACCAGTTGCTGCGTGAGCGCACCAAGGGGCTGTCCTGGTAGCGCGCACCGGCGGTGCTGTCAGCACGAACAAAGATGCCCGTCCACATTTGCCCTGACTTGCGCGACAGCGCCACCGTGCCTTCCCAGCCCGCAAAGCCGCCTTCGGCCCGGTAGCTGGGCCGGTTGACCGTGCTCTGGTTTGTGTCAACGTCATAAAAGAAGGCATGGCGTTGCCGATCACCCCAGCTGGGGCCGGCTTGCAGACCCAGGTTCCAGCCCTTGACGCGCGCATCCAGATTCAGTCGCGGAGACACCACCAGACCGGTGTGCACAAAAGCCCTGTTCAGCGTGAAGCCGGCACGAATGGGCACCCGCAGGTCCAGCTTCCAGTCAGGGCTGCGCGCCAGCGTCAGGTTCACGTTGGGGCCGATCTCCAGCGTGGCTGGCAGGTCGGGCATGCCAGTGCGGGCAAGGTTGTCGCTGCTTTTCACCGGGGCACTCACGTCCAGGCTGATGTCCAGGTCCAGATTTCGCCGGTTCAGCAGCACGGCCCGTGTGCCTTCGCGATCGGCCTGAAAAAATTCTCCGCGGTAGATGACATAGGGTACCGGCAACACCCAGTTGTGCGACTGGTCGGAACCGCGGTAATGCGGCAAGCTGACGGCACCCGCACCCAAACCCAGTTCCCACAGCGGCTGGTCCGCCCAGGCCAACAACGGCAGACCCCACAACAAAGGCAGGGCCAAAACCCGACGGCAGGTCCAAAAATTTCGCATGGGCAAATTATCCCGGCTTTCCTGCCGGGTCTCGGTGCACCGGGACAGCCTGCTGAAGTGGCAACATACGGACCGTGTTTTTGCCCCGCCAGTCAGGCGAACCTTCATTGCCGTCCACCACTCAGCAGCCATCGGTCCCCAGCCAGGTCACCCCCAGCGTCTGGTGGGTCGAAGGCGGGCGGCGTTTGCGCACGCACTTTTTCCTGAAGACCTTGGGCATCTGCGCCTTCATGACGGTTTTTTTCAGCGCCTACTTCTACCTCTTGCGCCATCCGGCCGGGGCCGTCACCGTCATGCCCTTGACGGCCCTGGACCATGCCATACCGTTCACACCGGCGGCCTTGCTGGCCTACGTGTCGCTGTGGGTCTACGTGGGCATTCCGGCAGGCATGGCCGAGTCATTGCGCGACGCCGTGCGCTACGGGCTGTGGGCCGGTGTGCTGTGCCTGGTCGGGCTGCTGTGCTTTTATGTCTACCCCACTGCCGTGCCGGCGGCCCATCTGGGGACCGATTCGACTTTTCCCGGTTTTGCCTTGCTGCAGGGTGTGGATGCCAGTGGCAACGCCTGCCCCTCCTTGCACGTGGCCACGGCCGTGTTCAGCGCCTTTTTTGTGGACCACCAGCTTCGGGGCTTGAACGCACCGGCCGTGATGCGCGCAGCCAGCGCGGCATGGATGTTGCTGATCGTGTGGTCCACGCTGGCTGTCAAGCAGCATGTGGTGCTCGACGTCGTTTTTGGTCTGCTGCTGGGTTGCGTCTTCGGCCTGCTGGCTTTGCACCGGCGCACAGTGCCATGAAAGCTTCACTTGGGGGCCCGTCGCCTTGACCTCAGCAGCTATCATCCAGATCCGTGTCAATGACCCGCCCGGGGAGGGTGTTATGGGCTTGACGCCGTTCAAAAATGCGCCGCGACCGGGAAGGCTGGCCGCGGTGGCGACGGAGTTCAGAGCATGAGTTCGCTGGCAGAGATTCAAGAACTGATTCACAAGAAGTACGGGCTGGACCCGGCCACGCTGGACCCCCAGGCCTCGTTGAAGGAGGCCGGGGTTGACTCACTGGCCTTGGTGGAGTTTCTGTTTGCCGTTGAAGACCACTTCGGTATTTCGGTGCCCGAAAAGTACTCCGGCATCGACACCATGGCCGAACTTGCCCAGGCGGTGGACGAACTGCGTGCTGAAAAAGCCAAAGCCTGACGTTCGACGTCAACGGCACAGCCCCGGACGGAAACCATGATGAACACGCCACGACCCACGGTGCGGGTGGTCGTCAGCGGCCTGGGCGTGATCTCGCCCCATGGCGACGATGCTCAAGCCATGTTTTCAGCGCTGCTGCGTGGCGAATCCGCCGTACGCCAGATCTTCCCGGAACTGGCCAAACCGGCCGCGGCGGCAACGGTCGATTTCGACGAATCGCGCTGGTTCACCAAGCTGCAGTTGGCGGGCGTGGACCGCGTCAGCCAGATGGCCGTGGCGGCCAGCACCCTGGCGCTGCAGGACGCGGGCCTGGACAGTGGCGAGAAACTGGGCGCCGACCCCGAGCGTGTAGGCATCTATTGTGGCTGCAGCATCGGTGGCGCCAACGCCCTGGACACGGCGTACCACACCAGCATGCGGGGTGGCCGCATGCCACCGCTGTCCATTCCAGCCTACATGCCCAATGCACCCGCGGCGCATGTGGCCATGCGGCACGGCGTCAAGGGCAACGTCATCACCTATTCCGTGGCTTGTGCCTCGGCCGCGGTGGCCATCACCGAAGCGCTGAAGGCCATCCGCAATGGCGAAGTGGACATGGCCATCGCCGGCGGCACCGAAGCACAACTGGTGCAGCGTGGGGTTGAAGCCTGGCAGGCCATGCAGACACTGAGCACATTTGCGCCCGGTGAAGCCGCACGCTCATGCAAGCCTTTTGCCGCCGACCGAACGGGGTTTGCATTGGGTGAAGGTGCAGCCTTCCTGATCCTGGAGTCAGCACAGCATGCGCAGGCGCGGCGGGCGCGTGTTTATGCCGAATTGGCAGGCGCCAGCCTGAGCTGCGACGCCACCAACCTGACCAAACCCGACACACCCGGGCAAAGCCGCGCCTTGCGTTCAGCCCTGGCGCAGGCCGGCCTGAACCCGGCTGATGTGGGCTATTGCAACGCACACGGCACGGCCACCAAGATTGGCGACGCCGTGGAGGCCGAAACGTTGCGAGCCGTCTGGGGTTCGAGCGTCGATCAACTGCGTGTCAGTTCCACCAAGGCATTGCATGGCCACCTGCTGGGGGCCACTGGCGGCCTTGAAGCGGTGATCACGGTGCTGGCACTGCACCAGCGCCGCCTGCCGCCCAACGCCCATGCCGAGCAGCTTGATCCGGCTTGCGCCTTGAACCTGGTGCTGAACAAAAGCGCCGCAGGCGACCTGGCTGACGAAGCGGGTGAACCGATGCCAAGCCTGCAGGCCGCAGCGAGCAATTCGTTTGCGTTTGGCGGCACCAACTCGGTGTTGTTGTTCACCCGAACCTGAGGCCGTCGGCAGCGCCCCGGGCTGCCAGACGCTCAGGCCGTAGCGGCCTGCGTTGAACCGCCGGGCTTGCGCACGGTCGATGGCACGTCAAACACCAGACACGTGGTGGTGCCGTGCGCATACAACTTGCCGTCCGGCCCTTCCAGCCGGGCTTCTGCAATAGCCGTCTGGTTGCCGACATGGATCACACGGCCGATGGCGCGCACACGCTGGATGTTCGGCTTCAGCGCCCGGATCAGGTTGACCTTCAGTTCCAGCGTGGTGTAGGCCTTGCCCACCGGCATGCGGGTGTGGATGCTGCAACCCAGCGCCGAGTCCAGCAGCGTGGCGTACCAGCCACCGTGAACGGCGCCCATGGGGTTCAAGTGGCCGGGGCCGGGCGTGCCCTGGTAGATGGCCACGCCGTCGCTCACTTCGATCAGCAGAAAGTCCAAGGTGCGGCCGATGCTGGGCGCCGGCAGCTCACCGCGCAGCAGGGCCTGCATCTGCTGCAGGCCGTTCATCGCGGCCATGGCCGATCGGGCATGGGCTTTGTCCGGGCCTGAGGACTGCTCAAACGCGGCGGCGCCCCGCTCAAAACGTGCCAGCGTTGTTGTTTCTTCATCCATCCACTGCTGCAGGGTTTGATTCACATGCACTCCAGAATTTACTTGCATATGCAAGCATAACACCCCACACTGCAGCCCATGGCGGTTTCCAGCAGCAAGTCCACAAGCCCGCAGGGCTGCACCAACCTCAAGCTCAAGCAGGCCAGCCGCCTGGTGGCTCGGCACTATGACCAGGCACTGGCGCCCACGGGGTTGTTGAAAACGCAGTACTCCCTGCTGACGGCCGTGGTCAAGCATGGGCCGCTGCGCAAAAGCGACCTGGCCAGGCTGCTGGCGCTGGATGTGTCCACCGTGTCGCGCAACCTGCAGCCCTTGATCGACCGCGGCCTGCTGCACATCAGCACGGGTGGCGATGCGCGCAGCCGCCTGGTGGTGGCCACACCCGAAGGTTTGGCCCTGCGGACACAGGCACAACAGGCCTGGAAACGTGCGCAGCTGGGCCTGAATGAACGGCTGGGCACGGCGCGTGTGCTGGCCTTGCACACGTTGCTCGACGACTGCATGCAACGCTTGAACGCGGAGAACCCAACTTGAATCCAACAAGCTCTTCACCGGGCGCCGGCCTGCGCCCGCTGTGGCTGGTGCTGCTGGCCGCCGGCGGCATCTTTGCGCTGACCATGGGCGCACGGCAGTCCATGGGGCTGTTCCTCGGTCACCTGAACACCCACACCGGCCTGGGCCTGGCCAGCATCAGCCTGGCGTTTGCCTTCGGGCAACTGTGGTGGGGGCTGACGCAGCCGCTGGCCGGCATCGTCGCCGACCGCTGGGGCGCTGGCCGTGTGCTGGCGCTGGGCGCAAGCTTGGTGGCCCTGGGCACCTTCCTGATACCGCGCATGCACAGCACGAGCGGGCTGGTGCTGGCCATCGGCGTGCTGGCCGCAGGTGGTGCAGGCATGGCCGGGCCGTCGGTGCTGATGGCGGCCACCACCCGACTGGTGGCACCGGCCAAACGCGCCATGGCCACCGGTGTGGTCAACGCCGGCGGGTCGTTTGGGCAGTTCATCTTTGCGCCCCTGGCCCAGGCCATCACCAGTGCCTCGGGCTGGATGGTGGCGATCCAGTCTCTGGCGGTGATCACGTTGCTGGCACTGCCGGCAGCCTGGGTGTTGCGGGCACCACGCGCTGTGGCGGACGGTGCTGCGGCAACGGCGCGGCCGCTCAGCACCGGGCAGGCCACATCACAGGCCTGGGCCGACCCCAGCTTCCGCTGGCTGGCAGGTGGCTTTTTTGTCTGCGGCTTTCACGTGGCGTTTCTGGCCACGCACCTGCCCGGTGTAGTGGCCAGCTGCGGCCTGGCGCCGGAGGTGGGTGCCTGGGCGCTGGCGATGCTGGGTTTGTTCAACATCGTGGGCAGCGTGGGCATCGGGCTGCTGATGGGCTGGCGCGGCGGACGTCTGCAGATGAAACACCTGCTGAGCGCCATCTACGCCATACGCGCCGTGGCCGTACTGCTGTTTGTGCTGGCGCCCAAGACAACGCCGGTGGTGCTGGTGTTTGCGGCCGTCATGGGGGTGAGCTTTTTGTCCACCGTGCCACCCACAGCGGGCTTGGTGGTGCGGTTTTTTGGACCGTCACACATGGCCACGCTGTTTGGCATGGTGATGGTGTCGCATCAGGTGGGCGGATTCCTGGGCGCCTGGCTGGGCGGCAAGGTGTTCGAGGCCACGGGCAACTTCGATCTGATGTGGTTTGCCGACATGGCGCTGGCCACGGCAGCGGCGCTGATGCACCTGCCCATTCGGGAACGGCGGCCCGCTGCACCGCCGGTCACCGCGGCGATATGACCAAGGCCGCTTGCGCAAGAGCACCGTGGACGTGACGCGCGGCGAGGCCGCCTTGTCGGGAAAACAAAACCACCACAGCGCCGCAGCATTCACCGATAGCCCGTGTCGCTGGCCGAGTGGATGATCCAGATCAGGTGTGCATTCGTGTCGAACCCCGAAGAACCCGCAAAGATCAAGCGCCCCTGACCCTTGTAGGCCATTTCGTAACGGTAGCGGTCGGAACCGAAGAAAAACGGGATGAAGGCCTTGCCGGTGACGTACGCGCCTTGATCGGTGGGCTGTCCGACCAGGTCTGTGGCCTGCTTTGCGCTCATGCCGATCTTCAATACGCCGAACTTGCTGCCCGGCGCGGGCTTGCCGGTGATCTCGCCCTCCCAGTCGTTCAGGCCCTTGACCTTCTGACCGTAGCCCGACTCGACCAGCTTGACATCGACCACTTCGCCATTGGCGTTCATGCCGGGGCCCACTTTCGGCGTTGCCGGGGCTGACGACGCACTGGTTGAGTTGCTGGCCGGTTCGGCTGCCTTGTCGCCGCCAGGCATCAAGCCTTTGACCGTGCTGCAAGCGCCAAGTACGCTGGCAAGCGCCAGCACGGCTAAGGTAGTCGACTTCATCATTCGATTCGCTCCTTGATCGTTGGGGTTGACGTGCTGACGGGAATGGACACCTCGGAAAAGACCATGCACGCCACGACGATGTTAGCGCCCGAGCCGGGGCACCAACAAGCCGCTGATGACCATGACCATGGAGGTGCCCACACCAGCGGCGTTGTGGGGCAGGTCGATACTCAAGAGGTCGCTTGTCCCGGCAGGTTGGCCACCAGCAGCACATTGGCAAAGGGGGTGCCGCGGCTCATGGGCTCGGCGCGGGCTTCAAAGCCAAGGCGCTGCAGCAGAGCCATCCAGTCGCCCAGCGGACGACCCCATGTGGGCGGCACACGATGTCCACGAACGGCCGTGACGGCCCGATCGACCCACTGACTCAAGGTGTAGCCCCGCGCATCGGACGCGTCGCCGATGCGCAACAGCAGTCGGCCGGCATGCCGTAACCCGGCAGGCGCTTGTACTGCGCCGGCTCGCAGGGCGTCACGCACCCGGCTCAGCACCCGCTCTTGCGCGTCATGGTCAACATAGTGCAGCACGTCCAGGATCACCGCCACGTCGCACGGCGGCAATTTCGCGTCGCGCATGTCGGCGCACAGCAGCGTGGGCGCAAGGGGCAGATCTCCAATCGCAGCCTTGGCGCGTTGATGGTCACGCGGCATCAGTTCAACACCGGTGTAGCTGCGAACTCCGGCCGGCAATGGCCACGCAGCGGGCCATTGCCCAGCGGCACACAGGTCGGCGCAAGCCTGCATCAGGCTGGCGATCAGGGACTGCCCGCAGCCGATGTCAACGATGTGTGCAGCCGGCGCCAAGTGGCCACGTTCGAGCAGGCTGCGAAACACAGGGTCGCGGCCCAATTTGCCGCGTGCAAAGTGCCAGGCAAATCGGCCACCCCGCTGGTAGGGGGCACTGGCTGCAGCGTGCAGCAGCCGCCATGCCCTGTCGACGTCGTGGACCCGCCCGCCGCCAGAAGATGCAACAGCGGTAAGGCCGAGGTGAGATTCTCGAGGGCGGTCCTTCATGGGCTGTCTCCGTCAATTATCGGTACTCCCGCCAAACGGCGCGGCACCATTCCAAACAGCGGTTTGCAGAAAAGAATCACCGATGACACAAAGCATGGGCGATAAGCAAATGGTGGCTGCCAACGCCAAGCTTGGGGGTGACATACCGACCTGGAGAGCGGCATGGTTGCCGCGAAAAAATTCTCTCACAGCACGAACCGGGACGGATTTGCGAGCCGAACCCCACTCAAGCCACAAACACCGGGCCCTGGACCGCGCGCTGCAACGCCGCTTTTGGCTGTTGACTCAGACCGGCACGGTGTAATTCAGCGTCATGCGGCCGCCGTCGACGACCACGATCTCGCCGGTCATGTAGCTGGCGGCATCGCTGAGCAAGAAGGCCACGACGTCGGCAATCTCGCCCGGTTCGCCCAGGCGCTTCATGGGCGTGCGGCTCATGATGCGGGCCTTGGCCTCGTCGCTGGTCAGCACCGCCGCAGCGGCCAGCTCGGTGGCGATGGTGCCGGGCGCCACGGCATTCACGCGCACACCCTGGTCGGCAAAGGACAAGGCCATCACACGCGTCAATTGGTTGATCGCGCCCTTGCTGGCGTTGTAGCTGGCGATGCTGGGGATGGCCAACGTGCCGTTGACGCTGCTCATGTTGACGATGGCGCCACGGCCGGCCTTGACCATCACCGCGGCCACGGCCTGGCCCACCAGAAAGCTGCCCTTGAGGTTGACGGCTATCACCGCATCCCAATCGGCTTCGGTGATGTCCAGAAAGGCGGCGGCCTTGAAGATGCCGGCGTTGTTGACCAGGCCATCGATCTGCCCGAATCGCGCCAGCGTGGCCGCCAGCGCCGCCTGAACGTCGGCCTTGCTGGCGACATTGCAATGGCAGTAAAGCACCTGCGCGCCATTGGCTTGCAGCGCCTGCTGCAGTGCCTGACCGGCCTGGTCCAGCACGTCCCACAGGGCCACCTGGGCACCGTCACGAAGCAAGCGTTCAACACAGGCCCTGCCGATGCCCTGCGCCCCGCCGGTGACGACGACCACACGCTGGCCCAGGCCGAATGAAATCTCTTGTGCCATGTTCAGATCCCTCCTGCAGGCAGTCTAGGCCAGGCTCCAGAACATTGGCATCAGCTCACATGGGCTGTGCGGCCGCTGCGTCGGCTTCAGGTGGTGATGCCACGCGCGGCAGCGGCCGCGCCGCGGCCTTGAAACGCGACCACCAGACCTGCAGCGCCAGGCGTTCAGGGGCTGCGCCGTAACGTTGCCGGTCCAGCAACTCCAGCTGCTCGGCCAGGGTTTCTGCAACAGGCCCCAGCATCTGGCGAACCATGAGGGCGCGCGTGCGCGGGGCGTGGTGCATCTGTACCGGCACACCCAAGCCCTGCAACAAGATCGCCGTGTCTTTCTGCAAGCGTTGCCAAGGGTCCTGGCGCCGGCGGTCCCACAGCGCCCAGCCCGCACCACCCAGCGCGGCGGTGCACAGCAGCAGGATCAGGGTGGTGGCCAGGTCTTGCCAGGTGGGTGACTCGAAGCCCAGGCGCTTCAACAGGTCCAGTTGCTGGCCGCGCGCGTAGTTCAACACCCATTGGTTCCAGCGGTTGTTGGCCCCCTCCCACAGCGCACGCATCTGGTTGGCCAGCGCCGGGTTGATGCTGTTCATCGCATTGCCCACAAGGCCCGGCGGGGTGCGCAGGCTGCGACCTTGCATGACACGCTCGGGCGCCACCGACGCCGTGGGGTCCACACGCACCCAGCCGGCGCCTTCGCGCCAGTATTCGGCCCAGGCATGGGCGTTGCGCTGGCGCACGACCCAGTAACCGTCCTGCGGCAATTCATCCACGCCCTGGTAGCCGGTCACCACCCGTGCCGGCACGTCCAAGGCCCGCATGATGACCACGTAGGCGCTGGCGAAGTGCTCGCAGAAACCCAGCTTGCGGTCCAACCAGAAATCATCGATGGCGTCACCGCTGTAAGGGCCGGGTTCCAGGGTGTAGGTGTACTCACCCCTGCGGATATGGTCCAGCACCGCCTGTGACAGGGCCTGGGCGCCGGCGTTGGCCAGACCCGGCTGCCTGCGCAGTTCCTGTGCCCAGGCCAAGGTACGCGGGTTGCTGTTGGGCGGCAGGGCCACCAGGTCACGCAGGCCCAGCACCGGATCGGTGGGGCCATGTTGGCTGTCCATCCAGGCGCGCGCCTGCACCCGCAATCGCTCGGCCACCGGGCGGTCGGTCTGCCACTGCCCGTCGGGGCGCAGGCTCAGCAGCCAATTGTCGACGCGGGGTGCATCGCCCGGCGCGTCAGGCGTCATTTCCAGCAGCGGCAGCAGGTTCAGCCGGCTGGACTCCAGCGTCATTTCATAAGCCAGCGGTTCGCCCTGCAATCGCAGGTTCAGGCGCGGGCGGTGTGCGGCAGGAAACGTCGGCACCAGTCGGGTCCAGTCGCGGCCGTCGAAGGTGCTCAGCACCGGGCCGCGAAAGTACAACTGACTTTGTCGCGGCACGCGCCCTTCAAAGCGGATGCGAAAAGCAATCGAGTCGTCTTCGGCCAGCGAGGCCACGCCCCCTAAGCGCATGCTGCCCGACAAGCCTGTGCGGCCGGCCGCGTCCTGCGGCAGCCCCCACAGCGGGCCCATGCGGGGAAACAGCACAAACAGCACCATCATCACCGGCAGGCCCAGGGCCGCGGCGCGCGCGGACATGGCACCTGCCTGCAGCAGGCCCGGCCGGCCCACCGGCATGTGGGCCAACACCAGGGCGGTCAACAAGCCCCACACGGCCATCAGCACCCACAGGCCGATGCCCAGCGACTGCGAATACAGGAACTGCGTCAACACCAGGAAAAAGCCCAGAAAAAACACCACCAGCGCGTCGCGCCGCGCGCGCAGTTCCAGTGTCTTCAGCGACATCAGCACCACCAGCAAGGTGATGCCGGCTTCTTTGCCCAGCAAGGTGCGTTCGCCCCACAGCGTCAGCCCGCTGGCCAGGATCAACAGCGCCGTCACCACCCAGCGACTGGGCAGTGCGCCGCCGGTCAAGGCCAGGTGGCCACGCCACAACAGCAGCGCACCCGCCATCGGGCCGCACCACAGCGGCAGGTGCAGCAGGTGCGGCGCCACGGTCCAGGCAATGACCGCCAGTTGGAACAGAGTGTCGCGGGTGTCACGCGGCAGGTGCGCCAGGCGGGCACGCACCAGATCCAGCCGCCATGCGCCGGGGGCTGGCTTGGCTGCTGTGGCGCTGGCCGGTGGCGTGTTCATGGGCGGGTCTGCTGCGGGGGCTGCTCAGAATTTCGCCAGCGCGTCCAGCGCCGCGCGCCGGTGGGCGTCGCCTTGGCCCAGCGCCAGGGTCTGGGCGGGCAGGCGCAGGCCAGTGTCGATGCCTTCGCGGTCGGCGCGCACGATCCAGGCGCTCAGGCGCGACAAGCGCTGCTCCACGTCGGCGCCGCCCGCATCGGTCCAGTCCAGCCAGAGTTCGCGCGTGGCCGAGCCGGCGGTTTCACGGCTGACCAGTTCACCGCTGCGGGCCACTTTCTTCCAGACCACCTGGCGCATGGTGTCGCCGCGCCGCCAGGGGCGCACACCATCAATTTCGCTGCCGGGGCCGCGGTGGGCGTCACGCTCGTCGTCGGGCTGCGCCGCTGAAGCCGGCAAGGCGGGCGCCGGCTCTTCGGGCCTGGGCCAGGCCAGCACCGGCGTGGCCGGCCGCCACACCGTCCAGGCGCGAAACAAACCCAGCGGAAACACCGTGGCCAGCACCAGCGCCGGCACCGCGTGCCAGCCCCTGTGCGGCGGCACAAAACTCAGCATCAGCTTGGACTGCGCGCCGGCGCTCACATCGCACCAGGCGCTGGCCTTGCCAAAGGCGGTGCGGTCTTCGAACAGCAGCAACAGGCCGAAGCGGTCGTGCCCAGGGTTGGAAATCACCACGTCCAACTGCGCCGGCTGCCCGGCAAAACAGGCCGCCACCGGCCGCAGGTGCAGCGTCAGGCGGCGCAGGTTGCCGTGTGTCAGGTGCATGGAGACCAGCGCAGCGCCCGTGAGCAGGAAGGTCAGCGCATAACCCAGGTTGAGCTGGTAATTGATGGACGCCAGCAGCATCACCACCAAGGTACCGGCAAAGATGACACCCGCCTTGGTGGGCAGGATGTAGATGTTGCGCTGGCCCAGCTGCCAGTTGTCGGTGGCGGGCAGGCGTGCCAGCAGCCAGCGCCGCAGCCGCCCCTTGAAGCCCCAGTCGGGCACATCGGCCGCGGGGTTGCCAGCCTGCCCTGCAGGGGTGGCGTTGGCCGTGGCCGCCGGGTGGGTCACGGTATGGGTGTGGCCTCGATCATGGCCCGGACCTGTTCCACCGGGCCACGACCGGCGCCGGACACGGGCACCAGCCGGTGCGCAATGGCCTGCGGCAGGATGGCCTGCACGTCGTCGGGCGCCACATAGTCGCGCCCCGCCATCAGCGCGCGGGCCTTGGCGGCGCGCAGCACGGCGATGCCGGCGCGCGGCGAGATGCCTTCGCGGAACCATTGGCCAGAACGGGTGGCGGCTATCAGAGTCTGCAGGTAGTCCAGCAGCGTGTCAGCCACGCGCACCTCCAGCACCTGTTGCTGCGCCAGCACCAGTTCTTCGGGTCGCAGCACCGGTTGAAGCTGTTGTGCCGCGATGCGGCGGTCGCCCCCACTCAGCAGTTCACGTTCGGCCTGGCGGTCGGGGTAACCCAGCGTGATGCGCAACAAGAACCGGTCCAGCTGGCTTTCGGGCAGGGGGTAAGTGCCGAGCTGGTCGCTGGGGTTCTGGGTGGCGATGACAAAAAACGGCTGCGGCAACGCACGGGTTTCGTTTTCCACGGACACCTGCTGTTCTTCCATGGCCTCGAGCAGCGCACTCTGGGTCTTGGGACCGGCGCGGTTGATCTCGTCGGCGAGCAGCACCTGTGCAAAAACAGGGCCCTGGTGAAAGACAAAAGCGTCTTTGGCACGTTCAAACACACTGACGCCGATCAGGTCGCTGGGCATCAGGTCGGCCGTGAACTGCACACGGCGGAAGTCCAACCCCAGCGACACGGACAAGGCGTGGGCCAGCGTGGTCTTGCCCACGCCAGGCACGTCTTCAATCAGCAGATGGCCGCCGGCTAGCAAACAGGCCACGGCATCTTCGATCTGGGCACGCTTGCCCACGACGATCGTGCTAATCTGATCGACCAGCCGAGACAACTGGCGCGTAAGGCTTTCATTCATGCGCCGCACCATAACTGAAATGGCCACCGCCAAAGAGTCGATGAGCACCGTCTTCTACAGCCATCCCGACTGCCGACAACACGACATGGGCCGGGGCCACCCGGAATGCCCCGAACGGCTGGACGCCATCACCGACCACCTGCGCGCCACCGGGCTGGACGTGGCCCTGGAATTTCGCGACGCGCCCGCCGCCACCTTGCCGCAGATAGAACGCGCGCACAGCACCAACTACGTCAACACCCTGCAGGACCTGCTGCAAGGCCTGGCCCGGGACGGCACCACACGCGCCATGGACCCTGACACCATCGCCTGCCCGGCCACGCTGTCGGCGGCCCTGCATGCCGCCGGCGCCGCGGTGGCGGCCACCGACGACGTGCTGGCGGGCCGCGCCGAAAACGCCTTCTGCGCTGTGCGCCCGCCGGGCCACCACGCCACCCGCGACCAGGCCATGGGCTTCTGCTTTTTCAACAACGTGGCGGTGGCGGCACGCCACGCGCTGGACGTGCACGGCCTGCAGCGCGTGGCCATCATCGACTTCGACGTGCACCACGGCAATGGCACCGAAGACATCATCGCCGGCGATGAATGGGTGCTGATGTGCAGTTTTTTCCAGCATCCCCTGTACCCGAACAGCGGCGCCGTGCCGATGGGCACCAACATGGTGAACCTGCCCATGGAGCCCTACACACGCGGTGCGGCCGTGCGCGAGGCCATTGAGCAGCAATGGCTGCCGGCGCTGGACGGCTTTGCGCCGCAGATGATTTTCATCTCTGCTGGCTTTGACGCCCACCGCGAAGACGATCTGGGCCAGATGGGCCTGGTCGAGGCCGACTACGCCTGGATCACCCGACAAATGATGGCCGTGGCCCGGCGCCATAGCCAGGGGCGCATCGTCTCGTGCCTGGAGGGCGGTTACCACCTGAGTGCGCTGGCGCGCAGCGTGGCGGCCCACGTGCGCGAACTGGCTGGCGTTTGAACCCCTGGCCCTGTCCCGGCAACCTGCAGGGCTGCCGCAGCTTCAAACCGTCACAACGGCTACTGCCCGCGTCAACCCGACGCAGCAGCAAGCCCGCCCCACCATGACCCCCACCGAGCCCATTCAGGACTTCGGCGCCTGGCTGCAGGCCCTGGCGCGACCCAGCACCCTACTGGAACTGGTTGTATTTGCAGGCTGCCTGGCCGGCGCCTGGACGCTGGTGCGACTGTGGCGCGGCGCCCATCGGCCGCCCGACTCGATCTGGTTCGGCGACCGTGTCATCGACGGCGTGCTGTTCCCGGTGCTGTCACTGCTGCTGGCCCTGTTTGCCCGCTGGGCCCTGCGGGAAACCTTGCCTCTGGCCAGTTTCCGGGTGCTGGTGCCGGTGTTGATGTCGCTCGTGGTCATCCGCGTCACGGTGCGGGTGCTGCACAGCGCCTACCCGCAGTCGCAACTGATGCGGGTGGTGGAACGCAGCGTCTCATGGATGGCCTGGCTGGCCGTGGTGCTGTGGATCACCGGCCTGCTGCCGATGCTGTCACTGGAAATGCAGTCCATCTCATGGACCGTGGGCGGCGGCCAGCTGACATTGCGCAACATCATCGAAGGCGCGGTGTCGGCGGTGGTGGTGCTGATGGGCGCGCTGTGGCTGTCGGCGGCAGTGGAGTCGCACCTGCTGCGGGGTGCCACCGACAACCTGTCCGTTCGCAAGATGGCGGCCAATGCCCTTCGTGCCCTGCTGCTGTTTGTCGGGCTGGTGTTTGCCTTGTCGGCCGCCGGCATCGACCTGACAGCGCTGGGAGTGCTGGGCGGCGCGCTGGGCGTGGGCATCGGCTTTGGCCTGCAGAAACTGGCGGCCAACTACATCAGCGGCTTTGTCATCCTGGCCGAGCGCAGCATGCGCATCGGCGACATGGTCAAGGTGGACGGCTTTGAAGGCCGCATCACCGACATCAACACCCGTTACACCGTGATCCGGGCGCTCACCGGACGCGAAGCCATCGTGCCCAACGAGATGATGATCACGCAGCGGGTGGAAAACAACTCGCTGGCCGACACGCTGGTGGTGGTGCAGACCAAGCTGCAGGTGGCCTACGGGACCGACCTGCCGCCCCTGATGCAGCGGCTGGCGGCGGTGATCGCGGCAGTGCCGCGGGTGCTGCCCCAGCCTGGTCCCGCGGTGCACCTGAGCGACTTTGCCGCCGACGGCCTGGAGCTGACCTTCAGCTTCTGGATCAACGACGCCCACAACGGGCAGGGCAATGTGCGTTCCGAGGTCAATCTGGCGTTGCTGCATTCGCTGCAGGAAGCTGGCGTGGAAATTCCCTACCCGCAACGGGTGTTGCATCAGGCTCGCGCCGCGACAGGCACTACGTCTTGATGCAATTTGGGGGGTAGGCCTTAGCGCTGGACTGCGCCATTTCCGCAGGTAAAAGGGCCCGGGTGCACCAACGGGCTGCACCCAGTTTGGGGATAGCTCGTGGTCGCACCCACTCCTAAACTGAGCGCTGATTCGAGTGCCCTACCCTCCACCGTGACCGACGCATCCTGGCAATACGCCCCATGGCCGGCACTGCGTGTGCAGCCGGACACCCACCCACCTCTGGTGCAGGCCAATGCGGCAGCGCGAGCCTGGGCTGCACGACGGGCCTGGCCCCTGTCCCAACTGGAACAACTGGCGCTGACCTGTGCTCTGGCTGGGCACGCTGAAAACACATCGAGCACCCAACGGCTGAACGACGCCGAGTTGTTGTGTACCGCAACCCGTCTGACTGACAACTCGGTGCTCGTCTGGCCGCAGGACAGCACGGGCCCGTATCACGGCGCGGACCGCCGGGTGGAGGACGCCTGGAACCGCGCACTGGCCTTGGCCGAGGTCATCGTCTTTCGCATTGACCTGGGTTCGCGGCGAGTGCATTACAACGATCGCGGCTTCGCTGCGCTGGGGCAGGCGCCAGACGCCGTTGGCATCAGCCTGGAACATCTGAAGACCCAGATTCATCCAGATGACAAAGCTCGCGTTGAACAGGCCAACCAGCAGGCCATGCAGTCAGCAGATGTGGTCAACCTGATTGCGCGCTACCGTTTTGCTGGGGGGCAGTGGCGCTATCTGCTCACGCGTCGTGCAGCCGAACGAGACGCCCAAGGGCAGCTGATTGCCCTATCGGGTGTGGCACTGGACGTGGATGAACTGCAGCGCCAACGGCAGCATTTGATGACCCTGCATGAACAGCGCGCGCTGGCTGCGCAGGCCATGGGCACCGGGTTCTGGAACAGTGAATCGGCGCTCGACGGCAGCACGGCCGCTTTGCAGTGGGACGAACAGCTGTGCAACATCTACGGCTGCGGGCCCGAAGAAGTACCCGCCTCCTGGGCACAGTGGCTGCAACAGCATGTGCACGACGACGACCGCGGCTGGGTCGGTCAACGTCTGGAACTTGCGGCCCAGCGGCTCGAGCCCTTGACCGAACTGCGCTACCGCATCACTGACCGCCAGGGCCGACTGCGCTGGGTCAACAGCTGGTCTACCCGCTCGGAGCGACAGGGGCGCTTGTTGTCTTTCGGCATGGAAATGGACGTCACCGCCACCCAGGAGGCCTTGCATGAACAGCAGCGAGCGCAGCAGCGTGAGCGGTTTGCCATCGACGCGGCTGGCGTGGGCATCTGGGAACGTGACGCCACGGGCCGCGTGCTGTTCTGGAACCCGAGCATGTACAGACAACATGGCTGCGAGGTCGACGATGCGCGTGACCCCAACACCATCATGGCGCAGACCACCCACCCCGACGACCGCTCATTGCCACAACGCGATTACCTGGAGCATGTAGCCACCGGGCAAGTCTGGCGTGCGGAATTTCGCGTGTTGCTGCCCGACGGCAGTCAACGCTGGCTGCTCTCCCAGGGCCGGCCCCTGCGCGACACCACCGGGGGCGTTGTCGGC
>JAHECB010000038.1:0-4077 GCA_024641925.1 Betaproteobacteria bacterium | reverse complement strand
CTGGAAGCACAATCACAGCGTGCACATCGGGCCAGCCGCGACAAGTCGGACTTCATGGCCCGCATGAGCCATGAACTGCGCACGCCCTTGAATGCGGTACTGGGCTTTTCGCGCCTGCTCAAGAACGACGCCGAGGACCCCTTGACGGACACCCAGCGCATGCGTTTGCTACGCATAGACGACGCCGGACACCGCCTGCTAAGCTTGACTGACAACTTGCTGGAAATCTCTCGGCAAGACGACGCTGAATCAACCGTCAACGTGCAAGAAAAGGCCCAGAACAGCACCGACCTCGGCGAGGCTGACGGCAGCGGCATCGCCGCAAAGCCGTCGCCGCAAACCAAGGCTGGCCCGCGGGCTTTCCAACTGTTGTGTGTTGAAGACAACCCGGTCAACCTGCTGCTGGTGCGGGAATTGCTGACCATGCGGCCGCACATTGAGTTGCATTGCGTGGAAGACGGACAGTCCGCCATCGACCAGGCCTTGCGCTCGCCGCCAGACGCGATCTTGCTGGACTTGCAGCTGCCCGACATCAGCGGCCACGAGGTGCACCGCCGCCTGCGTCAGGCCGAAGCACTGCGACACTGCCGCTTCATCGCCCTGTCAGCTGACGCCTTGCCCGACAGCATCGCCAGCACGCTGGCCGCTGGTTTTGACGACTACTGGACCAAGCCGATCGACTTTGACGCCTTTCTCAAGGGGCTTGACCGGCTGACCGCCGAGGCCGCTGAACGCCGCTGAGTGGTGCCGGCCGTCGCGACGGCGGACCAATGCATCAAGGCGCCAGGCGTTCGCGCACCCAGATCGCTCCGTTCTGGCGGTAGCGCAAGCGGTCATGCAGCCGGCTTTTGCGCCCCTGCCAGAACTCCCAGGCCTGTGGTACCAGGCGGTAGCCGCCCCAATGCGGCGGGCGCGGCGGCTGCAGGGCATGGACCATGGCCGCCCTGGCAGCAGCCGTCACCAGAACCGTGCGCGACGCAATCACCTGGCTCTGTGGCGACGCCCAGGCACCCAAGCGCGAATCCAGCGGCCGAGACTGGTAATAGGCGTCCGATTCCTGAGCACTCACTTTTTCCACCTGCCCCTCGATGCGCACCACCCGCTCCAGTTCGACCCAGTGGAATTGCAGCGCGGCGCGCGGGTTGGCGGCCAGCTCGAGGCCCTTGCGGCTTTCATAGTTGGTGTACCAGACGATGCCGCGCGCGTCGCAACCCTTGATCAGCACCACCCGCGTGGAAGGCTGACCATCGGCGCCCACCGTGGCCAAGGTCATGGCATTGGGCTCGGGCAGTTCGGCTTTCAAGGCCTGGTCCAGCCAGCGCTGAAACTGCTGCAAGGGGTCGGCGTCGCTGGCCGATTCGTCCAGTTCGTCGCGTTCGTAGCTCTTGCGAAGATCGGCAATGTTCATGCCGCCAGTATAGGAAGCCCAGGGCCTTGTGCGGGACGAGCACATGGCCGCGATGGCGCGTGCCGCCTCGCGCTGCCGTGGCAAGGTAGTCCCTTAGGTAGTTGGCCGTAAGTGAAGCTCCCACTTACCGCCAGGGCCGCCTGCCCGCATCCTGCACAACATCTGAATACATTGCAGCCCTACGGCATGCGCCTACGCCCGACCATCATCCTGCTGGCTGCCGGCCGCGGGCAGCGTTTTGAAGGTGACCAGCACAAGCTGGTGCAATCCTTTGGCGCGGGCACGGTCCTGAGCACCGCCATAGCGCATGCGGTGCAGTCGCAATTGCCGGTGCTGGTGGTCACCACCGCAGCGCTGGCCCCTATCGCCCGGCAACAGCTGGCCACCCGTGATGTGCTGGTGCTGGACGCCGAAGACGCGGCGCGCGGCATGGGTGCCAGCATCGCCGCGGGCGTGGCCGAACGCTCAGGTTCCACGGGCTGGCTGCTGCTGCCGGCTGACATGCCGCTGGTGCAACCCGGCAGCATGCTGGCGGTGGCCTCGGCGCTGGAACAGCAAGCGGTGGTGGTTGCCGAACACCGGGGCCGCAGCGGCCATCCTGTGGGCTTTTCGGCAGAGTTGTATTCAGAACTGGTGAAGCTGCAGGGCGACCAGGGCGCCCGCCGCATCGTGGCGCGCTACCCGGCGCAGGGTCTGGACCTGGCCGACCCGGGCGTACTGCTGGACATCGACACCGTGGCCGATCTGCAAGCCCTGCGGGCCATGCTGCCCAGCAACACACCGACGCCCAGCGAGCTGTAGGGCAGTGGGCGGCCGCCGCCTGCAGTCATCAAAACGCTGCCGATAATGCGGCATGCGCGTCATCCCTTCGATTTCAACCCGGCCGGGTCGGCCATGGTCTTGCGACCCGAGTGCTCGACTGCCTTGTCCAATCACACGAGCCCTGAGGGCCCTGATGGTTGCTGCGGCCATGGCCCTGCTGGCAAGCGCTGGCGCCGTGGCGCAAACGTCAGATCGCCACCAAGCAGGCCTGAAAGCCGGTTTGGAAGCCGACAAGCCAGCGGCAAACGCGCCGCCGAAAAAATCCGCAAGCACAACTACCAGGCAGCAGCCTGCCCAGGCGCCACACAGAGGCAAGGCCCGCGCCAAAAAAGCGCCCAGCAGTCCGCGGCTGGGCGCGCCGCCTCCGGTGCGCGAATTTGCCGCCGGCGTGGCGCAGCGGCGTGCACTGCCCAAGGACTGGGTGCTGGCGCAGCTGCGCCAGGCGCGACGCGTTCAGGCCGTGCGCAGCCTGATCATGCCGGCGCCTGCAGGCGTCGCGAAAAACTGGCAGGCCTACCGCGAGCGCTTCACCACGGCCGAGCGCATCGCGGCGGGCGCAGCGTTCTGGCAGGCCAACGCTGGCTGGCTGGAACAGGCCGAACATCGATACGGTGTACCGGCGCACATCGTGGTCGGCATCGTCGGTGTCGAAACCTTCTACGGCCGCATCATGGGCAACTTTCGTGTCCTGGATGCACTGGCCACCCTGGCGTTTGACTTTCCCGAAGGTCGCAGTGACCGCAGCGCGTTTTTCAAAGACGAGCTGGAAGAGTTTCTGGTCTTGAGCCATCGCGAAAAAGTATCGCCGCTGGCGGTGAAAGGCAGCTACGCAGGCGCCATGGGCTTGCCGCAGTTCATGCCCAGCAGCACCAACAAATATGCCGTGGACTTCGACGGCGACGGCCACATCCAATTGCACGACAAGCCCGCCGACGTGGTGGGCAGCGTCGCCAACTACCTGGTCGCGCATGGCTGGCAGCGGCAAATGCCGATTTATTTTGATGTACAAGCACCGGCCGATCCTGACCGACGCAGCGTGCTGCTGGCACCTGACATCACACCCAGCTTCAGCGCCATTCAAATGACTGAACAAGGTGCCGTGCTGGCAACGGACGCCCAGGGGTTTGCGGGCCCATTGGCCCTGGTGGAGCTGCAAAACGGTGATGCGTCACCCAGCCATGTGGCCGGCACCCAGAACTTCTACGTACTGACTCGCTACAACCGCAGCAGCTACTACGCCATGGCGGTGATTGAACTGGGCGAGGCAGTAGCCCGAGCACGCCGCTGACCCCAACCGCTGGCTGAAAGCCGCCGCAGCCGGCCTGGGGCTGATGCTGCTCCAGGCCTGTGGTGGTGGTGACGGCGGCACGCAGGCCACCGTTGAAGCGCCGGCCTTGCCCTCCGGCCGCGTCAGCTTCGCCAGCCCCATCGCGACGGCCTGCGGTGCCGCGGCCAGCGACAGCGGCTTGGTGTACCTCCATGCCGAGGTCGAACCGGTGCTGGCCCAGTCGCCCGCCAATCCACACGGGTTGCTGGCTGCCTGGCAGCAGGACCGCTACAGCAACGGCGGCGCACGCGGCCTGGTCAGCGCCTTGTCGCTGGACGGCGGCAGCACGTGGTCGCAAACCCTGCACCCGCTGTCGCGCTGCGGTGGTGCGACACCGGGCAGCGCCGGCGACTTTGACCGGGGCCAGCGACCCCTGGGTCGACATCGGCAGCGACGGCACCCTGCACATCATGGGCCTGGCCTTCAGCGGCACGGCGCTGGCCAGCGGCAGCCGCAGCGCCATGCTGACCAGCCGGTCCACCGATGCAGGCCGCACCTGGTCGCCGCCGCAGGTGCTGGT
>JAHECB010000289.1 GCA_024641925.1 Betaproteobacteria bacterium | reverse complement strand
AGCGCTGCACACTCAGCAGCCGACCATTGCCCAGCACCCCGATGTACAACTCGGCAGCGGCCAGCGCGTCTTTTTCGTACCAGAGAAAGGGCGTGATTTTCTGTTGCAGCTTGAACATGGGATGGCAGCTTCCAGGTTCCAGGTTGTTGAGGATTCTGGGTCGAACTCAAGACGAGCGAGATGCCAGCGGCCCGGGCGGCTGGGTGTGCAGGGCGCTGTGGCCAGGGTCGTCCAGGTTGAGGTGGCAGGACTTTGCCGCGGACTTCAAACCTGCAGGCACGCCGTAGTCGGTCACCACCCAGGCCCGGCTGGTCTGAGCTGCTGCTGTATCCAGCAGGCTGTTCAGCACCTGACAGGCGCCAGCGTCCAAAGCGGCGTAGGGCAGGTCCAGCAGGGTCAAGGCAGCGCCGCTGGTGGCAGCCGCCACCAGGCCCAGCTTGCGCCGGCTGCCTGTGGACAACATGTACAGCGGCTTGGCCAGGTGCTCGTCCAGCCGGAAGCGGGTGACCAGTTCAGCCAGCTCGGCCGGGTCGGGTGGCGTCTGGCTGGCACGTGGCCGGACCAGCCAGTCCTGTGCCGTGATGCCGTTGAATTGCTCATCCAGTACCGCACTGCTCTCGGCAACGCTGGCGGCGTCGCGGTGCAAGCGACCCGTTGTGGGCTGACGATGTCCGGCCAGCAACTGCAGCAAGGTGGTCTTGCCGCTGCCGTCGCCACCCGTCACCCATGTCAAGCCTGGCGCGATCACAAAACTCAAAGCGCGCAGCACCGCCTTCTCGCCAAAAGCAAAGCCCAGGCCGTCAGCTGTCAAAACGGGAGCGGCGGGGGTTGGCATGGACAGGGGCGGTGGCTGGTGCGGATGGTGCACCACTTGCTATCGTTGACGAACTTGGACTGCAGGGGTTTGAAGTGCCCAGTTTACTGACCGATGCCCAGCGACGGGCGTTTGACGCCGATGGCTATGTGCTGTTGCGCGGGGTGTTTGACACCGCGGAAACGGACCTCTTGCGCACGGCGATGGAGCGCGACCCTGCCATTCGCGGCCACTTCTACAACCGCGCCGATGCCGAAGGCGGCGTCACCCGCATGGCCACCTGGAACCACCCAGGCGACAGCGTCTACGGCCTGGCGGCGCGCAGCCACCGGGTGGTCGACACCATGGAGGACTTGCTGGGCGGTGAGGTCTACCACTACCATTCCAAGCTGACCGCCAAGGAGCCGCTCGAAGGCGGCGCCTGGGAGTGGCACCAGGACTATGGCTACTGGTACCACAACGGTTGCCTGTTCCCGAACATGGCCACGGTGATGGTGGCGCTGGACCCTTGCACGCGCAGCAACGGCTGCCTGCAAGTGTTGCGGGGCTCCCACCACATGGGGCGCATCGAGCACGGCCTGCTGGACGGCCAACAGGTGGGCGCCGACTTGAACCGGGTGACACAGGCTCAACAGCGTCTGGAACTGGTGTATGCCGAGATGTCGCCTGGCGACGCGCTGTTTTTCCACTGCAACACCCTGCACCGTTCGGACCAGAACCGCAGCCCCGACCGCCGCTGGACCTTGCTGTGCTGCTACAACGCCGCCAGCAACAACCCCACGCGTGAACACCACCACCCCCAGTACACGCCACTGTTGAAGGTGCCCGACGATGCTCTGCGCATCGCGGGCCTGCGGTTTTTTGGGGAAGCCGCCGACCAGGCCTTTCTGGCGCGGGCGACGGCGCCAGCCGAGTTGCAGGTGCCGGTTGGCACGACGTTCAGGCGGGCTTCAGCTGGCGGAGCCGACCAGACTTGAGCCTCCTTCAGGCGCGCAGTTCGTCACGGCCGCGCTATCACAGCTCGCTGTCGAGTCGCTCAGCATGATCCGTGGGACGCGCAGGGGGACCTTGTCTTTTTGCATTCCTTGTACCGAAGTACGGTTCCGGCGGCCACGGCCACACGCCAGACCATCGCTGACTGAGCATGTTTTCACGTCGAGTCAGTAAGCCCATGTGGACTGGTCCGCAAGCCCGTCAATGGGCGGTATGCTCGCCTTCTTCACCAAGCTGCTTCGGCGCATTGCTCCACCCAGCCGCCAATGGCCGGCAGCGAGCCGCGCCGGTCTCGCCAGGGTCGCGAGCGACTGGTGGGAGTGGCTTGGTCATCAACCCGTTGCGTCCGGTCAAATTCCATCACTCTCGCGGGCCATGGGATCGGTTTGACGCCGTACATCCCAGGAATCTGCGCTGCCGCGAGCCACAGCCATGACCATGCGCATTGATCCAGAGGTTGTCATCGTCGGTCTTTGTGGCCATGGGCTTGCTTTGGTCCGGTCGCTGGCACGTCAGCGTGTGCGCACCCTGACGCTGGAGCAGAACCCCGACCTGCCCGGGACCTCCACTGGCTTGACGGTGATTCGCTATGTTGACGAGATCAACGGTGATGGCTTGGTCGATCACCTGCTGGCGTTGGCGGCCGAAAACGGCGGGCCTCGTCCGACCTTGCTGCTGACCAACGACCGCATGGTGGCCACCATCGCGCGGCATGTCGACCGTGTTGAGCCGCACTACCGACTCAGTTGGGCTGGTTCAGCTCCGGACGTACTGCGACTGCTGAGCAAGGACGAGATCGAGGCGCAGTGCCTGCGCACCGGCATTGCCTATCCGCGCAGTTCGACCTTTCAGGACCTGAGCCAGCTTGATACCGCGCTGGCATCGCTGCGTTATCCGGTCATCTTCAAGCCCACGCAGCCCGTGTCGGCCTTCAAGACCATCGTGACCCAAAACCGCCAGGAGGTTGAAGGCTATAGAGGGCTTATCGCGCAATGCCTTCCGGTGATCGTGCAGGAATTCATTCCGGGCGATGACCGCCAGATCCACTTTGGCGCCTTGCTGCTGGACCAGGGCCGCGTCGTGGCCCGCTTCGAAGGGCGCAAGTTGCGGTCGCGACCCATGGGGCACACGACCATCGCTGTATCCGAGCGCAACGACGAGGTGCATGCCCTGACCCTGCGCTTTTTCGCCGGCTTGGGTCTGAGCGGGCCGGCATCACTGGAACTCAAGCGCGACGCTAGCGGCCAGTTCTGGGCCATCGAACCTACGGTCGGTCGAACCGATTTCTGGATTGACGTGGCTGTGCACAACGGTGTGAATCTGCCGCTTCTGGAGCACTGGATCCAGACCGGACACAAAACCGAGGCGGTACAGCAGACCAGCGAGGCCGTATGGCTGAACGGCGAACGCGACACGATGGGGCTGCTTTGGTTGCTCAGGCACGAGCGCGACGAATTGCTGAAACACAAGATCAAGGGCGTTTACCTGGACTGGCGGGACCCCAAACCGTTCTTGGTCATGTGCTGGCGCAAGTTGATCGGCGTGCCGCAACGTCTGATGCGCAAGGTGTTCAAGTGACGGCCGCGATGCAGCTGTGCACCAGCGGTCACGACAACAACATGAGAACTCAGCGGTCATGAAACACGCCCAGATCAAGAATAGAAACTGGAGTGTCGAGGTCCTCAACGCGGGACAGCCCTTGCCCGCCGAGGTGTCCTGCTTTTTCGAAGCGCATGCCTCTGCCAATGTTGAACTGCGCCAGGACTGGTTCGAATTGCTTGCCCACTGTGTTCCCCACCTGGCCGAGCAGGCGCGTTACCTGGTCTTGCGTGATGACCAGGGCTGCGCTGCCGTCTGGCCTGTGCAGGTCGGCGACGAGCCGGGTGCCTTGAGCAACTACTTCACGGCCTTGTATGAGCCGGTGCACCGCCCCGACCTGGCGCCCGCAGACCTGGCGCCTTTGGTGGGCGCGCTGCGGCGCGAGTCGCAGAAAGCTGGTGTTTACCGTTTTGCGCCCATGGACCCTGAAAAGCCCAGTTTTGTGGCGCTCGAAAGCGCGTTGAAATCGGCCGGCATGTTGACGTCAAGATATTATCGTTTTGGCAACTGGTACCTGCCCACACGGGGGCTGAACTGGCAGCAATTCATTGACGCGCGTTCCAGCAAGCTGCGCAACACGATCAAGCGCACGGGTCGCAAGTTTCAAGCCGAAGGGGGCCGGCTGGAGCTGATTCGCGGCGGCAGCGACATCGACCGTGCCATTGACGCCTACTCGCATGTTTATGCGGCCAGCTGGAAGGAGCGCGAGCCCTTCCATGAGTTTGTCTCTTCGCTGGTGCGCCTAGGCGCTGAACGCGGCTGGTTGCGCATGGGCATAGCCTGGCTGGGCGACACCCCTATTGCGGCCCAGATCTGGATCGTTGCGTACGGGCGGGCCGAGATCTTCAAGCTCGCTTACGACATGGACTACAGGCGATATTCGCCAGGCACACTGCTGACGGCCATGCTGCTCGAAAGCTGTTTTGTCGGCGAGCACGTCACCGAGGTGGACTACCTGATCGGTGACGACCCGTACAAGACGGACTGGATGACGCACCGCCGCGAGCGTTGGGGCTTGATTGCACATGACCCTCGAACCCTGCGTGGTGCGCTGGGCGCGTTGCGTCAAGCCCTGACCGAGGGTGTCAAGGGTTTGCGGCGCAAGCTTGGCCTTGCCGAGTCGGCAGGGGACTCGCATGGGCACAAGAACGACGCCGACGGCAGGCATGGCCGACCTGTGCACCGTGAGGATGGCGAAGGCTGAACGTGGGCAGTGTCAGAAAGTCCATCGCGTTTTCCACCCTGAACGGTTGGACCAGCATCGCCTTCCAGCTGATCAGCACGGTCGTGATTGCGCGCATCCTCACACCCGAGCAGACGGGCGTGTTCGCGGTCGCGGCCGTTTTTGCGCAGTTGGCCAGCACATTCCGCGATTTTGGAGTGGGTGAATACCTGATCCAGGAGCGCAACCTGACGGATGACATGATCCGGGCCGCAACCACGGTGAACATTGCGGTGTCCTGGTTCATGGCCTTGTTGCTGTTTGGGTTGTCGCCCTGGGTGGCCGACTTCTACCGCTCCGACGGTGTGGGTGAGGTCATGCGTGTGCAGGCCGTCAGTTTTCTGCTGATCCCCTTTGGTGCCGTGGCCATGGCCTGGTTTCGCCGCGAGTTGAACTTTCAGCCCGTTTTTCTCGCCAACATTCTGGCCAGTTCTGCGTCGCTGGTGGTGGTTTTGGTCTTGGCCGTCAGGGGTTATGGCTACATGGCCTTGGCCTGGTCATCGGTGGTCGGGGTGGTGGTCACGGTGGCGGCCTCGGTCTATTTCAGGCCCAAGACGTTTCCAAAGTGGCCGGGTCTTCGGGGCGTCAAGCAGGTTGTTCACTTCGGCAAGTTTGTCAGCGGCATCTACATTTTTGGCCAACTGGGGCGAGGCGCGCCTGAGATGGTGATCGGGCGCACGCAGGACATGGCGTCAGTGGGCATGTTCAGTCGCGCCAGTGGGCTCGTCGAGATCTTTCACCGGCTGGTCATTCGGTCCATTCTGCCGGTGTGCCTGCCGTATTTCGCCCAGGGCATGCGTGACGAAGGTTCACCCCGCAACGCCTTGCTGCGCACCATGACCTACCTGACGGCGGTGGGCTGGCCGTTCCTGCTGTTCATGGCGCTGGCGGCATTTCCGGCCATCCGCCTGATGTACGGCACGCAGTGGCTGGACGCGATACCGCTGTCGCGATTGCTGTGCGCGGTGGCGGCGGTGGAAGTCATTTACTCCGCTGCCAAGGAAGCCATGCTGGCGCAGGGCAAGGCACGGCAGAGCAATACGCTGCAGATGAGCATGCAGGCCATGCGTTTGCTGGGCCTGTTCGCCGCTGTGCCCTGGGGCTTGCAGGGCGCTTGTTGGGGCCTGCTGGCGGCGGCGATTCTGGGCTCGCTGATGTCGCATGCCTACCTGGCCAAAGAGGTTGAGGTCACTGCGCGCGACGTCTGGGATGCCCTGTGGCCCAGCCTGAAGGTGACGGTGCTGTCCTGCGCACCGCTGGCGGCCTGGGTGGCCTTCATGCCCGTGGACGAAACCAACTATGTGCTGGTGGGTGTGCTGGGTGGTCTGTCCTGTGCGGTCGCCTGGTTCGCGGCGTTGATGTGGTGCCAGCACCCCATGGCGCGCGAAGTCAACAAGGCTGTGGCGGCGTTGAAGTTGAAGTTGGCGCGTTGATGTGAATGCCAAGGGTTGTTGCCGCGACCCTGCACACAAAATTTGTAACGGTCGCTGCGACGGCCAGCCGTCTCAGGACTCGTCGGCTTCGATGTCCAGTGTTTTTCGCCGCACGCC
>JAHECB010000288.1 GCA_024641925.1 Betaproteobacteria bacterium | reverse complement strand
CTGAAGGTCACGGTGCACGACATGCCGCCCATCCTGCGGGCGTCCTGGCTGCGCGGCGTCTCGGCCCTGCCCAACTCGTTTGCACACGAGTCGTTCATGGACGAGCTGGCGCATGCGCAGGGCGAAGACCCGCTCGCGTTTCGGTTACGGCATCTGGACGACACACGCGCAACCGACTTGCTGCGCGCCACCGCCGAACGTGCGGGCTGGCAGACAAAAACACCGACAAGCACAAACGCATCCACAGCCGCCCCCAAGGCCGTCAACCGCAACGGCGTGCTGAAGGGCCAAGGACTGGCCTACGCCCGCTACATCCACAGCAAGTTCCCTGGCTTTGGTGCAGCATGGGCGGCCTGGGTGGCCGACGTCGAGGTCAACCCGCTGACCGGCGACGTGCACGTCAGCCGCGTGGTGGTGGGCCATGACGCGGGGGCCATGGTCAACCCGGCGGGTGTGCAACACCAGGTGCACGGCAACGTGGTGCAGACCACCAGCCGCAGCCTCATCGAACAGGCCACGGTGGAGCCCGCCCAAGGCGCGGTCAGCAGCCGCGATTGGGGCAGCTACCCCATCCTGAGCCTGCGCCAGGTGCCGGTGATCGAGGTGGTGCTGATGCCGCGCCCGGACGAGCCCATCCTGGGTGCGGGCGAGTCGTCGTCAGTGCCGGGCACCGCGGCCATCGCCAACGCCATCTTCGACGCCACCGGCGTGCGGCTGCGCCATCCGCCGTTCACACCCGAGGTGGTGCGGGCTGCGCTGCGCAATCTGCCGGGGGCGGTTTCGGCGACGTCCGCATCAGGCGATCCAGGATCTGCACCAGCCGCCCCAGCCCAACCCGAAACCGGGTCCGTTCTGAAGCCCGCAGGGCAGCCTGCTGCCGTGGCGCTGCCCGATGCGGTGGTGCGCCATCTGCCCCGTTCCAAACCCCTGTGGGCGCGCGCCGCGGCGCTGGTCACCGGTGCCTTGGCGGCCGTTGCAGGGCTGTTGGGTGTCAACGCCTGGCGGCCTGCCATAGCACCGATCACTGGCGTCAATGCCTCGGCGGTCTACACGGCCGCCACCGTCGAACGCGGCCGGCAGCTCGCGGCCCTGGGCAATTGCGCCGGCTGCCATACCGCCGCAGAGGGCCCGGCCTACGCGGGGGGGCGGCCCATCGAAACACCCTTTGGCACCGTCTTCAGCACCAACCTGTCGCCCGACCCGGCCACCGGCATCGGCCAGTGGTCGTTCAGCGCCTTTCAGCGCGCGATGCGTGAAGGGGTCTCGCGCGACGGCCACCTGCTGTACCCGGCATTCCCCTACACCGCCTTCACACGCTTGACCGACGACGAGCTGACGGCCCTGTACGCCTACCTGATGTCGCGCCCGGCCACCGCGCTGGCCACCCCCGCTGCCCAGATGCAGGCGCCGTTCAGCCTGCGACCCTTGATGGCCCTGTGGAATGCGCTGTACCTGCACAGCGGCCCGCAGACCGTCACCGCGCCCGCACAGCTTGATGCAGCCCTGTGGCAGCGTGGTGAATTCCTGGTCAACGGCCCCGGCCACTGCACCGCCTGCCATTCACCACGCGGCGCCTTGGGCGCCGAACGCACAGGTGCAACGGCCCTGTCCGGCGCCGTGGTGGACGGCTGGCACGCGCCGTCACTGACAGCAGCCCGCCGGCGCACGCTGGCCTGGGACCAAGTTTCGCTGTTCAACTACCTGCGCACCGGCCAAAGCGCGGCGCACGGCGTAGCGGTCGGGCCCATGGCCGAAGTGGTGTCTTCATTGACCGACGCACCCGATGCCGACCTGCAGGCCATGGCGCATTACCTGGCCAACCTGCAAGGCACCTCCAGCCCCGACACCACGGCGCAGCAGGCTGAAGAAGACATCGCCCGTGCACGCGCAGCAGCGCCCCTGCCCGACGCCACACAGCGCACTTTCGAAGCCGCCTGTGGCGCCTGCCACAGCGAGGGCCGTGCCGCTGTCGAACTGGGCAGCAACCTGCCGCTGGCGCTGAACAGCAAGCTGCGCGCCGACAGTCCCGACAACCTGCTGCGGGTGCTGCTCGACGGCATCCAGCAGCCTGCAACGCCTGCTGTCGGCTTCATGCCCGCCTTCCGCCACAGCATGGACGACCAGCAGCTGGCCGAGCTGGCGCAATGGCTGCGACGCCGCTATGCCCCCGACCGTGCACCTTGGCCCATGTTGGACAGCCTGCGCCAGCGTGTGGCGCAACTGCGCGGCACACCCCGCAGCGACCGCTGATGAGCAGCCCGCGCCACCCCGCCGCAGGGCTGGCGCTGGGGGTCTTGGCGGTGGCCTTGTTTGGCGCCACCCTGCCCGTCACGCGCTTGACCCTGGGCGGCCCGGGCGGTACGGCGTTGTCACCGCTGTTCATCACCTTTGCGCGGGTGGTGCTGGCCGCCGGGGTGTCAGCGCTGTTTCTGCTGGCCGTGAGGGCGCGCTTTCCGCAACGCGGCGAATGGGGGCCGCTGCTGGTGGCGGCCGCGGGCAATGCTGTGCTGTACCCGTTGTCGCTGGCGCTGGCGCTGCGTGAACAAAGCGCAGCGCATGTGGCGGTGGTGACGGCCCTGCTGCCGCTGGCCACCGCCGGCGCGGCGGTGCTCGCTGCAAGATCGGCAGGCGCCCGCGCCGGCACACCCCGGTTCTGGTTCTGCGCCCTGCTCAGCACTGCGGCAGTCGCGGGTTTTTCCATGGTGCGCAGTGCGCAGGCCGGGCACCCCTTCAGCCTGGTGCTGGACGACCTGATCGTGGCCGGCGGTGTGCTGGCCGCGTCGGTGGGTTATGTGCAAGGTGCCAAGGTCACACGCAGCCTGGGCGCCGAACGGGTGATCTGCTGGGTGACGCTGCTGACCTTGCCCGTCAGCCTGCCGATGGCGCTGATGACCGCGCCTACCGGTACGCTGTCAGCACAAGCCGGCTGGGGCCTGGCCTACCTGGCGCTGGTGTCGATGTGGGCTGCGTTTTTTGCCTGGTACCGCGCGCTGGACTGGGGCGGACCCTTGCGCGTGGGCCAGTTGCAGGCCTTTCAGCCGTTTTTTTCGGTGTTGTTTGCCTGGCCGCTGCTGGGTGAACGGCCCGATACCTTGACGCTGGCCTTCGCGGCCACCGTGGTGGCCCTGGTGGTACTGGCCTTGCGACGGCCGGGACCGCGCTGAGGCTGGGCAACACCAGGCGCCCGTATGCTTGCGTCAGCAACCACGCCTACCCCCTTGTCCACCATGCCCGCCGCCCCGACCATCCGCCGCGAACACCAGATGCCTGAGGGCACAACCCCCGTGCCGGTGGCCATCGTGGGGGCGGGCGCCTGCGGCCTGACCGCGGCCTTGATGCTGCGCGACGCCGGCATCGACTGTGTGCTGCTGGAGCGCGACGCGCAGGCGGGCGGGTCCACCGCACTGTCATCCGGCTTCATCCCGGCCGCCGGCACGCAGGTGCAGCGGCAAGCCGGCGTGCTGACCGACAGCGCAGCCACTTTTGCCGCGGACATCCAGGCCAAGGCCCACGGCGACGCGGCACCTCACCTGGTGGCCGCCTACACCCAGGCGGCGGCACCAGCGCTGGACGCACTGCAACAGCGCCATGGTCTGGACTTTGAACTGCTGCAAGGTTTTTTGTACCCTGGCCACAGCCAACTGCGCATGCATACGCTGCCCCAGAAAACCGGCGCCGCCCTGGTGGCTGCGCTGGAAGCCGCGGCCTTGCGGGCCGGCGCCTGGCTGCTGACGTCGGCCCAGGTGCATGAGCTGTGGGCTGACGACCGCGGCCGCGTGCTGGGCCTGGCTTATCAACGTCCGGACGGCCGTGTGGAACACCTGGCCTGCCAGACGCTGCTGCTGGCCTGCAACGGTTTTGGCGGCAATGCAGCCATGGTGCAAACACTGCTGCCCGAGATGCAAAACGCCACCTACGCCGGCCACGCTGGCAACGACGGCAGCGCCATCACCTGGGGCCGCGCCCTGGGCGCCGGCCTGGCCGATCTGGGCGGTTACCAGGGCCACGGCAGCTGGGCCGTGCCCCAAGGCGCATTGATCACCTGGGCGCTGATGATGGAAGGCGGCATTCAACTCAACACCCAGGGCGAGCGCTTTCACGATGAAACCGCGGGCTATTCCGAAGCGGCGGTGCACGTGCTGGCACAGCCCGGCGGTGTGGCCTACAACGTGTTCGACCAGCGACTGCTGGATTTGGGCCGCGGGTTTCCGGACTTTGTCGCCGCCGAGGCCGCAGGGGCCGTCAAACACGCCGCCGACGCCGCAGCGCTGGCCGCGCTGCTGGGCTGCGACTTGTCGGCCCTGCAACACAGCTTGCACGGCACCGCACTGCAGGCGCCTTACTGCGCCATCAAGGTCACGGGCGCGCTGTTCCACACCCAGGGCGGACTGGACATTGACGCCCGTTGCCGCGTGCTGACAGCCAGCGGCCAGGCACTGCCCAACTTGCTGGCCGCAGGCGGCGCGGCACGCGGCGTGTCGGGCAACGCGGTCTGGGGTTACCTGTCGGGCAATGGCTTGCTCAGCGCGGTGGCCGGTGGCTACATCGCGGCACAAACCGCAACATCGACACAGACGGCTCAACAGACGCACATCACATGAAAGCAAACAAACCATGACCCTGCAAGAACGTCTGGCCCAGCCCCGCGCCCTGCTGGCGCCCGGCATCTACGACGCGCTGTCGGCGCTGATGGCCGAACAGGCCGGCTTTGAAGCGCTGTACCTGTCGGGCGCGTCCATCGCCTACACCCGGCTGGGCCGCAGCGACGTGGGCCTGACCACCGCCACCGAAGTGGCCGAGACGCTGGCGCGCATCACGGAACGGGTGAGCACACCGGTCATCGTGGATGCCGACACGGGCTTCGGCAACGCGCTGAACGTGCAGCGCACGGTGCGCGCCTTCGAGCGCGCCGGCGCCGCCATGGTGCAGCTGGAAGACCAGACCTTTCCCAAACGCTGCGGCCACCTGCAGGGCAAGACCGTGGAACCGGTGCAGGCGATGTGCGGCAAGCTGCGCGCTGCGCTGGACGCGCGCCACAGCAGCCACACGCTGGTGCTGGCCCGCACCGACGCACTGGCCGTTGAAGGCCTGGACGCTGCGCTGGACCGCGCCGAAGCCTACCTGGCCTGCGGTGTGGACGCGCTGTTTGTCGAAGCGCTGCGCACGCCGCAGCAGATGCAGGCCGCATGCGCCCGGTTTGCCCACCGCATCCCACTGCTTGCCAACATGGTGGAAGGTGGCCACACGCCCGTCAGCAGTGCTGCGGTGCTGGGCGACCTGGGCTTTCGCATCGTCATCTTCCCGGGTGGCACGGCGCGCGCCGTGGCGCACACACTGGGTGGCTACTACGCCAGCCTGAAAGCCCATGGAACCACCGAACCCTGGCGTCAACAGATGCTGGACTTTGACGGCTTGAACGGTGTCATCGGCACGCCGGAACTGCTGGCGCTGGGGCAGCGGTATGACGAAGGGTCGAGCGGGACGAAAGGCGGCGGATAGGGCCACCAGACCTGCCGCGGCGGGTCTGGCGGGGCGCCGGTTCAGCTTGAACCCGGCGTCAGGCGTCAGGCAGAGCGTCGGCGGGTGGCCGCCACGCCCAGCAGGGCAAGCCCGATCAGCCCCAGCGTGACAGGCTCAGGAACCGTGCTGCCGGTGATCACCTGCCCACGAATTTCGCCGCCAGGAAACTGCGGCGTATGGATGTTCAGGTACCAGCTGTCGGCCAGAAGCTGCGCGATCTGCGGCGCTGTGATGGTGGTCGACCCGATATTGGGGCTGCCCAGCCCATTGAGGTTGCCAATGTCGACCACCACCCCGGCATTCACGCCCGCCGCAGCCGGGCCATGAAAATGCATGCCGGCAGCGCGGCCGCCGATCAGGCCGGCGTAGGTGATGTTCCACGACAGCAGGCCGGATACGTCGTCCAGCGTGCCAAAGGCCGAGCCGGTGGCCGTTGAGCCCGACGCCGGCACTTCTTGCGCCTGGTTGAGGGTGGCCGTCCAGGGCACGATGGACGCTTGAGCCCCCAGCGACACGAGCAAACCAAGGGCTGCCGTCAGCGCCTTCAAAGTCTTCGAATTCATCACTACCATCCTTTTGTTGACCGCACCCGTGCGCAATACACAGAGGCAAGCAAATTTCGGACCATTGAATTTTTTAGCCTTTTATCAAGCACTTGCGAAGAGGATGCGCTGAAGCTGTAAAGATTTTCGACGCCTGCTGGCGTCGCCTGGCCATAAGGCCTCAGCAAACCGAGTGACAG
>JAHECB010000287.1 GCA_024641925.1 Betaproteobacteria bacterium | reverse complement strand
GCTGCGCTGGGCCACCTGGTGTTCAATCTGCACCAGCTCTTCAATCTGCGCCAGGAACCAGGGGTCGATGCTGGTTTCTTCAAAAACCTCATCCAGGCTCATGCCCAGGCGGAACGCGTCGCCCAGGAACAGGATCCGTTCCGGGCCCGCATTGCTGATCTCATCCAGGATCTCGTCACGGTCGTCTTCGGTGCAGCCCGTGCGTTCGGACAGACCATCGATGCCGGTTTCCAGGCCGCGCAGTGCCTTCTGGAAACTTTCCTGGAAGGTGCGCCCCATGGCCATGACTTCACCCACGCTTTTCATCTGCGTGGTCAGGTGGCTGTCGGCCGCCGGAAATTTTTCGAAGGCAAAACGCGGAATCTTGGTGACCACGTAGTCGATGCTGGGCTCGAAACTGGCTGGCGTGGCACCACCGGTGATGTCGTTGCGCAGCTCATCCAAGGTGTAACCCACCGCCAATTTGGCAGCCACCTTGGCAATGGGGAAGCCCGTGGCTTTTGACGCCAGCGCGGATGAACGTGACACCCGCGGATTCATCTCGATGACGATGAGCCGCCCGTTTTTCGGGTTCACGGAAAACTGCACATTCGAGCCACCGGTGTCCACACCAATCTCGCGCAGGATGGCGATGCTGGCATTGCGCATCACCTGGTATTCCTTGTCGGTCAAGGTCTGCGCCGGTGCCACCGTGATGCTGTCGCCGGTGTGGATGCCCATGGGATCCAGGTTCTCGATGCTGCACACGATGATGCAGTTGTCTTTGCTGTCGCGCACAACCTCCATCTCGAACTCTTTCCAACCGATCAGGCTTTCTTCGATCAGCAGTTCCTTGGTGGGCGACAGGTCCAGACCGCGTTTGCAGATCTCTTCGAATTCTTCCGGGTTGTAGGCAATGCCGCCGCCCGTGCCGCCCATGGTGAAGCTGGGGCGGATGACCATGGGGAAGCCGGTGCCGCCAATGTCTTCCTGGATGCGCTTTTGCACCTGCAGCGCTTCTTCCATGCTGTGGGCGATGCCACTTTTAGCGGAGTTCAGGCCGATGGACGTCATGGCGTCCTTGAACTTCATGCGGTCTTCGGCTTTTTCAATCGCCTGTTCGTTGGCGCCGATCATCTCCACACCGTACCGGGCCAATACGCCGTTGCGGTGCAGGTCCAACGCGCAGTTCAGGGCCGTCTGCCCGCCCATCGTGGGCAGTACCGCATCGGGCCTTTCCTTGGCGATGATCTTTTCAACGACCTGCCAGGTGATGGGCTCGATGTAGGTGACATCGGCCATGTCCGGGTCGGTCATGATGGTCGCCGGATTGCTGTTGACCAGGATGACGCGAAAGCCTTCTTCACGCAGCGCCTTGCAGGCCTGGGCGCCCGAATAATCGAATTCGCAGGCCTGCCCGATGACGATGGGGCCGGCCCCGATGATGAGGATGCTCTTGAGGTCTAGACGTTTTGGCATGGTGCTTGGCCGGTTCCGCTGAGGTTCAGCGCTGCGCCATCAGACCCACGAAGCGGTCAAAGAGGTAGGCGATGTCGTGTGGGCCCGGGCTGGCTTCAGGGTGGCCCTGGAAACAGAACGCGGGACGGTCGGTGCGGGCCAGGCCTTGCAGCGTGCCGTCAAACAGGCTCACGTGCGTGGGCCGCAGGTTGGCGGGCAGACTGCTGTCGTCCACGGCAAAACCGTGGTTCTGGCTGGTGATGCTGACGCGGCCGCTGTCCAGGTCTTTCACCGGGTGGTTGGCACCATGGTGGCCAAACTTCATCTTGAAGGTCTTGGCGCCCGAGGCCAGCGCCAGGATCTGATGGCCCAGGCAGATGCCAAACGTGGGCAGGCCGGCATCCACCAGCTCGCGGGCCGCCATGATGGCGTAGTCGCAAGGCTCAGGGTCGCCCGGACCGTTGCTGAGAAACACGCCGTTGGGCTGCAGCCTGAACACTTCAGCCGCGCTGGTCTGTGCCGGCACCACGGTGACGCGGCAGCCGCGGCTGGCCAGCATGCGCAGGATGTTGCGCTTGACGCCAAAGTCAAAGGCCACCACGTGGTGTGGCGTGTTGATCGCACGGCCGTGGCCGGTTTCCAGCGCCCATTCGGTTTCGGTCCACTCGTAGCGCTGGGCGGTGCTGACTTCCTGGGCCAGGTCGCGGCCCGCCATGGAAGGCGCTTCGCGCGCCCAGCCCACGGCCTCGGCGATCTGGGCCGCGGTCGCCTCAGTTCCCGGTGCAAAAGTCTGGATGCATCCGTTCTGTGCGCCGGTTGTGCGCAGCACCCGGGTCAGGCGGCGGGTGTCGATGTCGGCAATGCCCACCGTGCCCTGTTGCTGCAGATACTCGGGCAATGACATCTGCGCCCGAAAGTTGGACACGCGCAATGCGATGTCCTTGACGATCAGGCCGGCGGCATGCACCTGGGACGACTCAGAGTCTTCATCGTTGACACCCACGTTGCCGATGTGAGACGCGGTGAGCGTCACGATCTGGCGGCGGTAGCTGGGGTCAGTGATGATTTCCTGGTAACCCGTCAGCGCGGTGTTGAACACCACCTCGCCCACCGTGCGGCCAGGGGCACCGATGCTGGTGCCTAAAAAGGTGGTGCCGTCCGCAAGGGCGAGTAGCGCGGTGGGCAGGACGGTCAGCAAGGAAAACTCCGATTTCATGCGCCCGTTTGGAGCGCCCGATGCTGCACCCGGGTGGGGCAGTTTCCGGGGAAACCTGGGTAGCGTTTCGGGGGCGCTGGGCTGTTTTGGCTAAACCGCCGGAGTATAGACCGCCCAGCGCGAATTTCGACCGAGATCGGCAGTGTGCGGCCGTTCAATCGACGCCAAAGCGCCTAAGCCGTCGTCAGTTGTCCAGTGCTGCGATGCCGGCGCGGGCCACCTGGGCGTCCTCGCTGGACTTCACGCCGCTGACACCCACGGCACCCACGCAATCGGTGCCGACCATGATCGGCACGCCACCTTCCAGCATGCCGTCCAGCACCGGGGCGCTCAGAAACGACATGCGGCCCTGGTTGATGACGTCTTCGTAGACCTTGCTTTCGCGCTGTCCCAGGGCCGCCGTGCGGGCCTTGGCTGGCGCAATGTGCGCAGAAATGGCTGCTGCGCCGTCAAGACGTTGCAGCCAGAGCAGGTGACCGCCGTCATCAACGATGGCGATGGTGACGGCCCAGTGCTGGGCCACAGCAACGGACTCGGCAGCGGCTGCCATGGCACGAACATCAGACAGGGTGAGTACAGGTTTGGTTTTCATGGTGCCAACGATAACCGCTGGTTTCACAGGCAGAAGCGCCTTAAGTTGTGGGGCTATGCAACGACGGTGCCAGCCTCACTAGAATGAGGCTCGCATTCGATTGAATGCCTTTTCCATGTCTGGAGGCTCTATGAACGAGAACGTGCAGAACTACCCCGGCTACGCAGGTGGCGGCGCTGTCACCGCAGAGCGCAACCGTGTGCTTCGCAACACCTACTGGTTGTTGGCCCTGTCCATGGTCCCCACGGTGCTGGGCGCCTGGGTGGGCATGGCCATTCAACTCAACCGCATCATGACACCGGGCATCGGCCTCATGGTATTCCTGGCTGGTGCATTTGGTTTCATGTTTGCCATCGAGAAGACCAAGAACTCTGCTGCGGGCGTGCCCGTTCTGCTGGCGTTCACCTTCTTCATGGGCCTGATGCTGTCGCGCATGCTGGCCGTCGTGCTGGGCATGAGCAATGGCGCCAGCATCGTGATGATGGCCTTTGCGTCCACGGGCGGCGTTTTCCTGGCTATGGCCACCCTGTCCACCATCATCAAGCGCGACCTGTCGGGCATTGCCCGCTTCATGTTCATCGGTATGATCGTGGTGTTCGTCGCCGGCATTGCCAGCTTCTTCATCCAGAGCAGCGCCTTGAGCATCACCCTGGCCCTGCTGGTGAGCGTGATCTTCTCGTTCTTCATCATGTACGACCTGAAGCGCGTGCGGGATGGCGAAGAGACCAACTACATCAGCGCCACGCTGGGCGTCTACCTGAGCATCTACAACGTCTTCCAAAGCCTGCTGATGCTGTTTGGCATCGGCGGTGGCGGCGACGACTGATCCAATGCTTGCGGGCGCTGTCCGCCGCTGAAATCAAAAGGGGCCCCAGCGGGCCCCTTTTCCATCCTGGCGTTCAGCCCACCCGGTCAAACACCGCCATGCTTTCCACATGCGCCGTGTGCGGGAACATGTTCACCACACCCGCCAGACTGCATTGATAGCCCGCCTGGTACACCAGCAGGCCGGCATCCCGCGCCAGGGTGGCGGGGTTGCAGCTGACGTACACGATGCGCTGCGGGGGCTGCCAGCCCTGGGCTTTGCCGGCCGCAGGCTCGGCATGCCATTCGGCCAGCGCCTTGGCCAAGGCAAAAGCGCCTTCGCGCGGCGGGTCCACCAGCCAGCGCTGGGCAGTGCCCAGGCTTTGCAGGTCCTGCGACGTCAATTCAAATAAATTGCGAGCCTCGAACCGGGTACGGGACGCCAGGCCATTGGCCGCTGCATTGCTGCGCGCCCGAGCCACCAGCGTCTCGCTGCCTTCGATGCCCAGCACCGACTGCGCCTGGGTGGCCAGCGGCAGGCTGAAGTTGCCCAGGCCGCAGAACCAGTCGATGACGTGGTCTTGAGGCTGGCAGTCCAGCAGCTTCAAGGCGCGGTCCACCAGCACCCGGTTGATGTGCGGGTTGACCTGTGTGAAATCGGTGGGCTTGAACGGCATGGTCACGCCAAACTCAGGCAGCCGGTATGCCAGCACCGGGCCGCCTTCGTCCAGAAGATGAACAGTCTCCGGACCCTTGGGCTGCAGCCACCACTGCACACTGTGCAGTGCGCCGAAGGCCCGCAGGCGCTGCTGGTCAGCTGCCGTCAAGGGCTCCAGGTGGCGCAAAACCAGCGCCGTGACCTGGTCACCTGCGGCCAGTTCAATCTGCGGCAAACGGTCGCGCTGGTCCATGCTGCCGATCAGTTCGCGCAACGGCAGCAGCATGGCGCTGATGCGTGCGGGCAGAACCGGGCATACCTGCATGTCGGCCACATAGCGTGACTTGCGCTCGTGAAAACCCACCAGCACCGTGCCCTTCTTGGCGACAAAGCGCACCGACAAGCGCGCGCGGTCGCGGTAACCCCAGGCCGGGCCCTCGATGGCGCGCAGCATGCGTTCAGGCTTGACCTTGGCCAGGTGCCACAGGTTGTCTTCCAGTACCCGCTGCTTGACGGCCACCTGTGCTGCCGGGTGCAGGTGCTGCATCTTGCAACCTCCACAAGCGCCGGCATGCATGCCGAAGTGCGGGCAACCCGGGCGTACGCGCTGCGAACTCTCGCGGCCCAGCGCCGACATGGGGCCCTGTTCCCAGTTGTTTTTCTTGCGCGAGACGTTGACCTGCACCCGCTCACCGGGCAAGGCACCCTCGATGAACACCACCTTGCCCGCACCTTCGTCGCCTTCAGCCGGTGGCCGCCGGGCCACGCCCTGCGCTTCAAGGTCCAGTGACTCGACCTCGAGCCAATCTCTGCCGCCGGACACGGGCGTTCAGCGCCGGGGCAGCACGCTGGCGGGGTCGATCGGCTTGCCTTGGCGCCGGACCTCGAAGTGCAACTTCACGCGTTCGGCGTCGGTTGAACCCATCTCTGCAATGGGCTGGCCGCGGCGAACTGCCTGGTCTTCCTTGACCAGCAGTTTCTGGTTGTGCGCGTAGGCTGTCAGGTAGGTGGCGTTGTGCTTGACGATGACCAGATTGCCATAGCCGCGCAGCCCGGAACCTGCATACACCACGCGGCCGTCAGCGGCTGCCAGCACGGGGTCCCCTGCTTTGCCGGCAATGCCCAGGCCCTTGCTTTTGGAATCGTCAAAAGGCGTTACAACCGCACCAGACGAAGGCCAGGACCAATTGACGTCTTCATCGGATTCAACCGCGGTTGGCGCGGCCTGAGCCGTGGCCACTGAAGTCGACATGGCGGGGTTGCTGTTGACGGTGACACCAGCAGGTGAACTGGCCGTACCCGCAGCGGCGCTTGCGCTGGTCGACGGCCGGCCATCCAGGCTTCGGTTTTCAACCGTCGCGCTGCCCATGGGCTGCGCCGTGGCCACCGGCTCCGCTGGCTTGGCGGTCACCGCGGTTGTCACGGGGGGAACCGACGGCAAAACGACGTCAGGCGGCGCCACACGCAGCACCTGACCCACTTCAAGAATGTTCGGATTGCTCAGCGCACTCCAACGCGCAATGTCGCGCCAGTTCTGGCCATGTTCCAGGCCGATTC
>JAHECB010000286.1 GCA_024641925.1 Betaproteobacteria bacterium | reverse complement strand
GATGAAGGTCGGGATCATCAGCAGCAATCGGCGCACGATGTAATCACGCAGGGCCTGGCCGCGCGATTTCATGGTGGTGGATGCGGGGTCATGTGTTGCGCGGCGGGCTGGCGTTGGTCACAGATGGCGAATTGCCGGCGATTATGAATGGCGGCGAGTAGTCGCCGTCTCGTCCACGGCCTGAAGGGCCCGTCGGCGCTGCCGCTTGACGGCCCACGGCAGGAACAGCCGACGGGCAGGACGTCAGCGGCGGCGCACTTCCATCACCCCGTGTTCGGTAGCCTGTTCGTACACCGAAGGCTGGCGACTGGCCAGGTGCAGCAGCAGCCGCGGCGCCTGGCGCTTGATCGACCGGCGCAACAGCACCCCCGCAGCCACCAGCGCCACACCCCACACCGCATGCCCCAGCAAGGCCAGGGCGATACCCGGGCCGATCAGCGCCAACGCCCACTGCGTGGCGTGGGTGCGAAAAGCCACAAAAGGCCCGGCCAGCGCCGGGTTGACCACGACGTGGAAGCGGCCATGGGGCAAGCCGTTCTTGAACTCCTCGAACGGGATGTATTCGGCCGTGGCCTGGGCATCGGTGGTTTCGCGCATGCCGCGATTTTCACCTCAACGAGCGGCCTGACGGCCAACAGGCATCACAGCCTCGCTTTTCTGTGAAAGTCGGCGCCCTTGGCCTATGCAAGAACCGACATATCGCGCCGCGATGCAAGCTTGACCACAATCGATCGCCTCGACCCCACAGCCGCGACACCCCTGAATCCTTGAACACGATTGCGCAAAGCCTGCAGCAGGCTGCCAGCCTGGCCTTGGGCGGCGACCCCGCACTGTGGGGTGTGGTCCAGCTGTCCTTGATGGTCAGCGGCAGCGCCTGTCTGATCGGCGTGGCCATCGGCCTGGTGCTGGGCGCTGGGCTGGCGGTCAGCCACTTTCCAGGTCAGGGCCTGGTGGTCGGTGTGCTCAACACATTGCTGGCTCTGCCGTCCGTGGTGGTGGGCCTGCTGGTGTACCTGCTGCTGTCACGCGCCGGCCCCCTGGGCGCACTGGGCATCCTGTTCACACCCGCGGCCATGGTGGCGGCACAGACGGTGCTGGTGGTGCCCTTGGTGGCGGCCTTGTCCCGGCGTCTGCTGCTCTCAGCCCTGGCCGACGGTGGTGAACAGTTGCAATCACTGGGCGCGGGCCGCTGGACCAGCGCGGCCCTGCTTCTGCTGCACGAACGCCTGGCGGTGCTGACCATCATGCTCACCGCTTTTGGCCGCGCCATTGCCGAAGTGGGCGCCGTGATGATCGTCGGCGGCAACATCGAAGGCGTGACGCGGGTGATGACCACCAGCATTGCACTGGAGACCAGCAAAGGTGACCTGCCCTTGGCGCTGGCCTTGGGCATGGTGCTGCTGGCGCTGGTGGGGGCTTTGAACGGACTGATTGGCTTGGTGCAGTGGCGCCAAGGCGGTGCCGCCAACGCCGCCGGCGCGCTGGCACGCGACGCGGTGGCGGGATGAACCCCACCCCCCACCGGGCGCTGAACCCACCGACCCCTGGTACGCCGTCAAGCCATGCGCGCACGGCGCCAGCCTGCGATCTGGAGCCGCTGGTGTCGCTGCACGAAGCCGGCGTGCGATTCGGCAACACGCAGGCCCTGCGTGGCGTCAACCTGCACCTGCATCGCGGCGACAGCCTGATGCTGGTGGGCGCCAACGGCTCGGGCAAGACCACCCTGCTGCGCCTGCTGCATGGCCTGCTACCTCTGCAAACCGGTCAGCGACAGGTGGCAGCAGGTCGAACCCTGCGGGTGGCCATGGTTTTTCAGCGGCCGTTCTTGATGCGCCTGTCGGTGCGCTGGAACCTGCACCTGGCGTTGTGGTTGAAAGGGGTGCCGCGGTCAACGCGGGCCTCGCTGTGCCAAGAGGCCCTGCAGCGCGTGGGCCTGGGTGAGTTGGCAGAACGCCAGGCACGCGAGCTGTCCGGCGGCCAGCAGCAACGCCTGGCGCTGGCGCGCGCCTGGGCAATGAAACCCGACATCCTGTTCCTGGACGAGCCCACGGCCAGCCTGGACCCCAGCGCCAAGCGAGAGGTCGAGACGCTGATCGAAGACTTTGCCGCCGCCGGTGTCACGGTGGTGATGAGCACCCACAACCTGGGCCAGGCCAAGCGCCTGGGCACGCGGGTGGCCTACCTGGAAGCCGGCGACCTGGTGGTTGAACGGACCGTCCACGACTTTTTTTCGACCGGCGCCGACCTGCCCCAGCGCGCCCAACAATTTCTAAAAGGAGAGTTGCCATGGCACACCTGAATTCAGCCCGCCCGTCAGCGTGCAGCCGGCTGTGGCGCGGCCTGGCCGCGATCACGCTGGCCCTGCTCAGCACCGCGCAGGCACAGGCACAGGACCCCTTCATCGTCATGGCCAGCACCACCAGCACGGAGCAGTCGGGTCTGTTCAAGCAACTGCTGCCCGCCTTCAAACAGGCCACGGGCATCCAGGTGCGCGTGGTGGCCGTGGGCACCGGCCAGGCGCTGGACACCGGCCGGCGCGGTGACGCGGACATCGTATTTGTGCACGACATGGCGGCTGAAGACAAGTTTGTTGCCGAAGGTTTTGCCACCCAGCGCCGCAACGTGATGTACAACGATTTTGTCCTGGTGGGGCCCGCCAACGACCCCGCCGGCATCAAGGGCAAGGACATCGCCCTGGCCCTGAAAACACTGGCCGGCACCCGCCAGACTTTCATCAGCCGGGGCGACAAGAGCGGCACCCATTCAGCCGAACTGCGCTTGTGGAAAGCGGTGGGCATCGACGTGGCGCAAAACAAGCCGCCGGGCTACAAGGCCTGCGGCTGCGGCATGGGCCCGGCCCTGAACATGGCATCGTCCCTGGGAGGCCATGTGCTGACCGACCGCGGCACCTGGCTGTCGTTCAAGAACAAGGGCAACCTGGCGCTGCTGGTGGAAGGTGACAGCCGCCTGTTCAACCAGTACGGCGTGATGGTGGTCAATGCGGCCGTCTACCCGCACCTGAAAACCGCCCTGGCCCAGCAGTTTGCCGACTGGGTGGTGTCCAGTGCCGGACAACAGGTCATCGCCAACTACAAGATCGACGGCCAGCCGCTGTTTTTTCCGAATGCCAAGACTCGGTAACCGTCGGCATCGCTGCGTTTGATCGCAGCGGCTCACGCGCCGCTGAATCCGCGTCGGCCAGGCAGCGCGTCGCAGCATCACCTCGGCACCCGTGAACGGGCTGCGGGCAGCCGTATGGTGGGGCTGCGGTCGAGCCCTGGGCGATGGCCTTGTCCTCATCTGGGTGAGGAACGCCCGAGCCGCCCCCCCGGTCGAGGGGGCAACGCTGCCGCATGAGGTGTCTCAGGGCGGTACAGATCAGCGCCGAAGCGGGCCTCTGCAAGACCCCCAGGCCATGCAATTCAGGGTTTGGCCTAGGTACCGGGCTGTGTCATCTATGAACATCATTGCATAGCTGGCCCACCGTCCTTGGGCCACGTTCGGCTGCCCGAAACCCAGCAATCCGGAGTCCCCACGACATGCAAAAGAGCCTGCACATCAACGCCGACAAGTGCACCGGCTGTCTCCAGTGCGAGATGGCCTGTTCCTTCGAGAATTACGGCGTGTTTGCGCCCGCCAAGTCACGCATCAAGGTGTTCGATTTCCACGACACCGGCAAGAAGGTGCCCTACACCTGCACGCAGTGCGACGAGGCCTGGTGCCTGCACGCCTGCCCGGTGGAGGCCATCACCATCGACAAACTGACCGGCGCCAAGGTCGTCAACGAGTCCACCTGCGTGGGCTGCAAGGTCTGCACCATCAGCTGCCCGTTCGGCACCGTGAACTACGTGCAGGAAACCGGCAAGGTGCAGAAGTGCGACCTGTGCGGCGGCGACCCCGCCTGCGTCACGGCCTGCCCCACCGCGGCCATCACCTACGTGGATGCCAACTGGACCGGCATCGACAAGATGAAGGCCTGGGCCGACAAGCTGGGCAACCAGCCCGTCGCCTGAGCGTTCGCCTGACCACACACTTTTAGGAGCAAGCACATGGCTTGGGCTGGAAAAATTCTTCGTGTCGACCTCACCGCCGGCACCGTCAAATCAGAACCGCTGAACATGCAATGGGCCAGGGACTACCTGGGCTCGCGTGGTTTGGCCACCAAATACATCGTTGAAGAGGTCGACGCCAAGGTGGACGCCTTGTCGGCCGCCAACAAGTTGATCTGGGCCACTGGCCCGCTGACCGGGACCATGGCCAGCACTGGCGGCCGCTACACCGTGGTCACCAAGAGCCCGCTGACCGGGGCCATCGCCTGCAGCAATTCGGGCGGTTACTGGGGTGCCGAGCTGAAGATGGCCGGCTGGGACATGGTGATCTTTGAAGGCGCGTCGGCCAAGCCGGTGTACCTGAGCATCGTCGACGACGTGGCCGAACTGAAAGACGCGGCCCACCTGTGGGGCAAGACCGTCTTCGAGACCGAAGCGGCCTTGAAGACCTCGCACCAGGACCCGCTGGCCAAGGTGTCCAGCATCGGCGGCGCCGGCGAAAACCAGGTGCTGTTTGCCGCGGTGGTCAACGACCTGCACCGCGCAGCCGGCCGCTCGGGCGTGGGTGCGGTGATGGGCAGCAAGAACCTCAAGGCCATCATCGTGCGCGGCACCAAGGGTGTGGCCAACGTGCATGACCCCAAGGAGTTCATGCGCGTCACCTACGAGAAAAAGAAGATCCTGGCCGAAAACGGCGTCACGGGTCAGGGCCTGCCCACCTATGGCACGCAGGTGCTGATGAACGTCATCAATGAAGTGGGCGCCCTGCCCACCCGCAACCACCGCGACAGCCAGTTCGAAGGCGCCAAGGACATCTCCGCCGAAGCCATGGCCACGCCGCGGCCCACCGACGGCAAGAAGCCCCTGGTCACCAACCAGGCCTGTTTTGGCTGCACCATCGCCTGCGGCCGCATCCAGACCATCGACAAGGGCCACTTCACGGTGGAAAACAAGCCGCAATACTGGAAAGCCAGCGGCGGCCTGGAATACGAGGCGGCCTGGGCCCTGGGCGCTGCCAACGGCGTCAACGACCTGGACGCACTGCAATATGCCAACGTGCTGTGCAACGAGCACGGCATGGACCCGATCAGCTTCGGCGCCACCATCGGCGCCGTGATGGAGCTGTACGAAATGGGCGTGCTGACGAAAGAGCAGCTGGGCATGGACGCCAAGTTCGGCAGCGCCCAGGCGCTGGCGCACTTTGCCGAGATCACCGCCAAGGGCGAAGGCTTTGGCAAGGAAATCGGCCAGGGCAGCGCCCGCCTGTGCAAGAAGTACGGCCACCCCGAACTGAGCATGACGGTCAAGAGCCAGGAATTCCCGGCCTACGACGCACGCGGCATCCAGGGCATGGGTCTGACCTATGCCACCAGCAACCGCGGCGCCTGCCACCTGCGCAGCTACACCGTGGCCTCTGAAGTGATGGGCATCCCGGTCAAGACTGACCCACTGACGGCCGAAGGCAAGCCCGAACTGGTCATCGCCTTCCAGGACGCCACCGCGGCCTTCGATAGCGCCGGCATCTGCATCTTCACCAGCTTTGCCTGGGGCCTTGCCGATGTGGCACCACAGGTGGCTGCGGCCTGCGGCCCGGAATTCACGCTGGAAAATCTGGCCAAGATCGGCGAGCGCATCTGGAACATGGAGCGTGACTTCAACAACCGCGCCGGTTTCACGTCCAAGGACGACACGCTGCCGCCGCGCCTGCTGAATGAGCCCAGCAAGACCGGCCCGGCCAAGGGCTTGGTCAGCAAGCTGCCCGAGATGCTGCCTAAGTACTACGCCGCCCGCGGCTGGGACACCGACGGCATGCTCAAGGCCGACACCCGGTCCAGACTGGGTCTGTAAGCAGCCCCCTGTCTGCTGAACAAAGGCGGTTGCTGGCAACCGCCTTTTCATTTGTTGGAGTGCAACGACCATGAAACACCTGATCCTGGGCGCCGGCCCTGCTGGCGTGATTGCCGCCGAAACCATCCGCAAACACGCCCCCGACGACGAGGTGGTGCTGATCGGTGACGAGCCCGAGGCGCCGTATTCGCGCATGGCGATTCCCTACCTGCTGATGGGCAACATCCCCGAATCAGGCACGCACCTGCGCCACTGCGCCGATCATTTCCAAAAACTGGGCATCAACCTGCTGCGGGGCCGTGCCAAGACACTGGACACCACCGCGCGCACCGTGCTGCTGGAAGACGGCAGCACCCAGACCTACGACAAGCTGC
>JAHECB010000037.1 GCA_024641925.1 Betaproteobacteria bacterium | reverse complement strand
GATCCGAAGCACACCCTCGTTCAAGCCCAGGTGCACGGTCTTGAGTTGCACCAGTTCGCTCACCCGCAGGCCGCTGGCATACATCAACTCCAGCATGGCACGGTCGCGTTGGCCTTGGTGGGTGTCCACGTCGGGAGCCGCCAGCAGGGCTTCAACCTGGGCTTCGCTCAGGCTCTTGGGCACACGCAGGGCCTGCCGCGCCGCCTGCAGCTTCAAGGTGGGGTCGGCCGTCAGCAGGTGTTCACGCAGCGCCCAGCGGTAATAGCGCTTGAACACGGTGAGCCGGCGGTTGCTGGTGGTGGCGCGGGTGCTGTTGTGGCGCTGTGCCGCATAACCCAGCAGGTCGGGCTCGGTGGCCTGCAGCAGGGTCTTGCCAGCGTGGGCTTCCAGCCAGGCGGCCAGCAACTGCAGGTCGCGCCGGTAGGCCGCCAGCGTCAACGGCGCCAGGCCGTCTTCGATCCAGAGTGCGTCGATGAAACGGTCCACCAGTTCTGCGCCGGCACCTGCCGCGCCCCGTTTCACGCCGCCCCCCGACGCCGAAGGCCCTGTGCCGGTTTTCAGGACGGCTGGCCCAGCAGACCGGCTTTCATGCGGTCGTCATAGGGGCGCTCACCCACAAACGCCCGCAACAGCGCCGGGAACAGGTCGGCACCGGCCAGCGGGTCGCCGCGCACAGCACCGTTGACGCTGAGCACCATGGCGCCTGCACCGTCGTGGTCGATGTCCACCACATCACCCTTGCGCACCTTCTCGACAGCATTGATCTGTTCTTCAAAGGCGGCCAGCGGTGCCAGCAACTTCGGCTTCAGCACGTCGCTGCTGTTGCGCAACACGCCCTTGTGTACGGCCTTGGACAACTCCTTGGCCGGTACGTCGTACAGCATGCGCAACTGCACACGCTTGGGGCCGGCCATGGCCAACACCTGCTCGGGCGTGCTGGCGCGGTCGCGCAGATACAGCGCCGCCACGTAGCCTTTGAACCACGCCACCTGGCGCACGCCGGTGCCGTTCAGCTCCAGGACGGTGCCCGCCACGTTGGCAGTTCCCGCGATGGCCTGACCTTCAACCTTCACATCTTGTGCATTGGCGCGAAGCGGCTTCGGCACCAGCACAAGCACCAGGACCGACAGCAGGCCCACCAGGGCCCATCGACTCCCCACCGGAGCCTTCTGTAGTCGGACGGAAACGGATGGTGGTGTCATGGATTCGCGTTGGATGTCGGGAGCCGATCAAGACACACGATACTAGACGGCTATGTCCGAAGCCCTGTTGCTGCTGCCCGATTTTGCCCTCATCGCCATCGGATGGCTTGTCTGTCGCTACACCGCGCTGAACCGGCCCTTGTGGGAAGGTGTTGAACGACTCGTCTACATGATGCTGTTCCCGGCGCTGCTGTTCAGCTCGGTCGCGCGCAGCCCCTTGTCACTGAGCAATGTGGCGCCAGTGGCCGGCAGCGCGCTGGTGGTTCTGGGTGTGGGCATCGCCGCTGCGCTGGCGCTGCAGGCCTGGCCGGGTGTGGACCGACGGCTGCACGCGTCGGGCGCACAAACGGCCTTTCGCTTCAACACTTACGTGGCCTTTGCCATGGCACAGCGGCTGGAGGGCAGCGCCGGGCTGGCCTGGATGGCCGTGCTGCTGGCTGTGAGCGTACCGGTGGTCAATGTGGCGGCCGTCTGGCCACTGGCTCGGCAGGGCGGTCATCACTTTGGCAAGGAGTTGTTGCGCAACCCGTTGATCCTGGCCACGGCCGCCGGGCTGTTGTTCAAGGGTCTGGGTCTGCACCTGCCCGACATGGCGCACACCACGCTGACGCGGCTGGGCAGTGCCGCGGTGCCGCTGGGCCTGATGGCCGTAGGCGCGGGCCTGCAGGTGGGCGCGTTGCGGCTGGCGCCCGGCCTGGCGCTGGCGCTGATGGCCATTCGCCATATGCTGATTCCGGCAGTGGCCGTGTTGCTGATGCTGCGCTCGGAACTGCCGGCCACACAGCAGTCGCTGCTGGTGGCCTTTGCCGCCATGCCCACGGCCAGCAGTTCTTATGTGCTCGCAGCGCGCATGGGGGGGCATGGGCCCTACACCGCCGGGCTGGTGACCTTGTCAACACTGCTGGCCATGGTGACCTTGCCGTTGTGGCTGGGCATCTTTCGGGCGCTGTCGGGCAGCTGACCCCATGGCCGTAGCCATGGGCCCGACATCAGGCCGCGTTGTCATGCGGTCTGGGCCAAGGCCCAGGTGATGTGCTCGGCCACCAGCGCATGTTCAGCGGGCGCCAGAGCCTCCGGCGCCTGCGCCAAGGCCTGGCGAATGTGGAGCGCGTCTGGTGCATCAGCCTGCCGCAGCGCGTTGCCCAGGCCCACGGCCAGGTTGCGCCGCCAGCGTTGAAAGCCGATGCGGCGGATCGCGCTGCCTTCCGTCAGGCGCAGAAAGTCGGCTTCTTGCCAGGCCCACAGCTGCAGAAGGCGGGGCTGGTCCAGCACTTCACGCACATCAAAGTCGGCCAGCGTGCCAGGCTGGGCAAACTTGTTCCAGGGGCAGACCAGCTGGCAGTCGTCGCAACCATAGATGCGGTTGCCGATCAGGGGCCGCAGCGCTTCGTCGATGGCACCCGCATGCTCGATGGTCAGGTAACTGATGCAGCGCCGCGCGTCCAACCGGTAAGGTGCCACGATGGCACCGGTCGGGCAGGCACTGATGCAGGCGCTGCATTCGCCACAGTGGGCCGTGACGGCTTCGCTGATGGGCAGGGGCATGTCGATGAAGATCTCGCCCAGAAAAAACAGCGAACCCGCGTCACGCGACAGCGTCAGCGTGTGTTTGCCGCGCCAGCCCAGGCCAGCCTTTTGCGCCAGTTCCACCTCCAGCACCGGCGCCGAATCCGTGAACACCCGAAAGCCCAGCGGCCCGGCAGCATCAGCCAGGCGCGAGGCCAGCGTCTGCAGCCGCGCTCGCAGCACCTTGTGGTAGTCCCGTCCGCGCGCATACACCGACACCACGGCCTGCCCTGGTTCTTGCAGGGCGGCCAGTTCACGCGCCAGCGCAAGGGCGGCCGGTGGGCTGTTCTGCGGCAGGTAGTTCATGCGCAAGCTGATGACACGCACGGTGCCCGGCACCAGCTCCGCCGGCCGTGCACGTTTCAGGCCGTGGCGCGCCATGTAGGCCATGTCGCCATGAAAACCGGCCTGCAACCAGGCCAGCAGTCCGGGCTCTGCGGCAGACAGATTCACATCACTGATGCCAATCTGTGAGAATCCAAGTTCTGTTGACCACGCGCGCAACTGCTGCAACAACGCCAGCGAGGACACGTCGTCCAAGGGCGGCGGCGATTTGGGCAAGACATTCGACACGTGATGCACCTGCGGCATGAGCCGATTCTAGAAACCCGCCTGATTGAATGGGCTGACGAAGCCGCCTGCGAAAAATTTGCGCAGCAGCTGGCGGCACAAGTGCCACTGCGCAATGCCTTCATCGCCTTGCACGGCCCTTTGGGTGCCGGCAAGACCACCTTTGTACGCCACCTGCTGCGTGCGCTGGGTGTGGCAGGCCGCATCAAGAGCCCCACTTACGCGGTGTTGGAACCTCACCAGGCCAACGGGCTGAACATCTCACACTTCGACTTCTACCGCTTTGCCGACCCGCGCGAATGGGTCGACGCGGGGTTTCGCGAGCTGTTTGCCGAACCTGGCCTGAAACTGGCTGAATGGCCCGAAAACGCGCAGGGCATGTTGCCCCAAGCCGACCTGGACATGCACATCGAGCCCGTTGACGATCACCACCGCCAGGTGACGCTGCAGGCCTTGAGCCCGCAAGGCCTGGCCCTGTTGCCATGAACAAGCCCCTGTCACCGCAACGTCGATCCTGGCTGCAGAAGCAGGGCCAGCGGGGTGCGCTGGCCTTGCTGTTGGGCCGGGCCGAACTGGCCTTTGGCGCCACCATCCTGGCCGTGCGCGTGTGGCCGGCGCGCGACTACACCCGCGTGACCATCGAGTCGGACACGCCCCTGGATGCCAGCCACCTGCTGGCAGAGTCGCCGCCGCGACTGGGCGTGGATATCAACGGTCTGGACCTGAACCTGGCACTGCGCGAACTGGTGGGCAAGATCCAGCACGACGACCCCTACATCGCTGGCGTGCGGGTGGGCCAGTACAAGCCCCATGTGGTGCGCATCGTCTTTGACCTTAAACAGAATATCCGGCCCGAGCAGTTTGTGCTGCCCCCGGTGGCCGCCTATCGCCACCGACTCGTGCTGGACCTGTTTCCCATCAACGAAGTGGATCCGCTGCTGTCGTTGGTGCGCGAAAAGGACGGCGTTCAGCCCAGCGCAGCCGTGGTGGCCGAGAAGCCGCCTTCGCCCGAAGCACCTGCAAGCCCTGCAGTTCCTGCGTCACGCGCTGCTTCCGACGCCTTGGGCGACTTGATCGCCCGTGTCGACAGGCCCGCAGAGGTGTTGGCAGCCAGCAGCTCGGCCACCGCTGCGGCATCGGCGAGCACTGCAGCGTCAGGTGCATCGGCCGGGCTGCTGGCTCAGGCACCGGCAGCGGCGCGAGCCGCCAGCGCACCTGGGGTGGCGGCCGCGTCGGCCAGTGGCGCTGCGGCGGCCACCTTGGCTTCCGGTTCGCCGGCCGCGGTGGCCAAAGCGGCCACCACACCTGGCGCAGTGGCCCAGACAACCAATACGACTGCGGCACGTGGCAAGGAATCCGCTGCGACCGCCGCCACGGCGGCGGAACGCAGGACCGTTGACCGCCTGATCATCGTGGCCATCGACGCCGGCCATGGCGGCGAAGACCCGGGTGCCACCGGGCCAACGGGCCTGCGTGAAAAGGATGTGGTGCTGGACATTGCGCTGAAATTGCGCAAACGCCTGAATGCCGAGCCCCGCATGCGTGTGATGCTCACCCGGAACGCAGACTACTTTGTTCCCTTGCAAGACCGCGTGCGCAAGGCGCAGCGGGTTCAGGCCGACCTGTTTGTCAGCTTGCACGCTGACGCGTTCAGTTCGCCCAAAGCGCGAGGTGCCAGTGTTTTTGCCTTGTCAACGCGGGGGGCCAGCAGCGCAGCCGCGCAGTGGATGGCCCAACGCGAAAACGCGGCAGACGCCGTTGGCGGCGTCAACCTGTCACAGGTCCAAGACCCCCAGCTGCTTCAAGCCATGCTGGACATGAGCACCACCGCGCAGGTCAAGGACAGCCTGAGGCTGGGCCACGAAGTCCTGCGGCGCATCGGCAAGGTGGGCAGGCTGCACAAGCCCCGGGTGGAGCAGGCTGGTTTTGTCGTGCTGAAGGCGCCCGACATACCCAGCATCCTGGTCGAGACCGCCTTCATCTCCAACCCCGAAGAAGAGCGGCAGTTGCGCAGTGGCGACTACAGAGCCGAGTTGGTGGAGGCCATTGCAGCGGGCATCAAGCGGTACTTCGAGCGCAATCCGCCCCTGGCGCGCCAGCGCCAGTTGTAGGTCACCCGCGCCAGCGCCAGTTGTAGGTCACCCGCGCCAGCGCCAGCCGTAGCGAGCCGGCCTCAACACGTCGCCTGGGCGGGGCCGAAACGTCCAGTGCAGTGTTCGACACGGCATCAGTGTCCTGTCCCGCCGCGCCCCAGGTAGCGCTTGCGTACAAAGTACGCTACCAGCACAACCGCGATGACCAGCATCACCGCCACCGTCCAGGCGAATCCCCGGCCGCTGTGAACCAGCGGCAGCGCGTCGAAGTTCATGCCAAAAAACCCGGTGATCAGGTTCAGCGGCATGAACACGGCCGTCAGCACGGTCAGCGTGCGCATGATGTCGTTGGTGCGATGACCCAGCGCTGAAAAGTGCATCTGCACGGCGGTCTCTGCGGTTTCTTCCAGCCGGCGCACGTGGCCCAGCACACGTTCCACATGTTCCAGCACGTCGCGTGAACGCACGCGCAGCAACTCACGTTCACGCCGCCTGTCGGCGTCGGTCTCGTCTGGCCATTCGTCCAGCGCATCAATCCATTCCTGGATGGCGCTGCGCTGGTCTTCGCAAATGTCTTCCAACTGATTCAGGCTGGTGCGCGACTGCAGCAAAAAGGTCCAGTCGTGGAAACGGCTGCGCGGGTCCAGCAACCGCTGCTGCAGTGCGCCCAGTTGCCGGGTCAGCAGCCGGCGCAAGTCCAGGTAGCTGTCCACCATGTGGTTCACCATGCGCAACATCAAGTCTGCCGGACTGGCCGGCAAGCGTGCAGCGCCCCGCACTTCACCGTTGCCCGTCATACCCGCCAGCCGGCCCGCGAAGTACTCGCGCACGGCGCAGTCCGGAGGGTGCACGGTCACCAACACACGGTCGTACACCGCAAAGCCGACAGGGCTGGTGTCAACGGCTTCCAGCGTGCGCTGTGCGCTGTCGGGTGAACCGTCGGCAGCTTCGCCAATTGAATCTTTGCCAGCCGCTGCGGCGGCCAGCCGCCGAAACACCATCAGGTCATACCACGAGGTGTAGTCGTAATGGCTGGGCAGCTGGCTGTTCAACAGGTCCGATACGTGCAGGTCGACCAAGGTGCCCACATGCCAGCGCTGCAGCGCGGCTTGAACCCGGGTCAGTTCAGCTTCAAATTCCGCGCGCGCGCTGCCCACCCACAAAAAACCCGATGCAGGCAAGGCATCGGGCAGCGCCTGCAGTTCGGTGAAGTGGTCACCGTCAATGTGAAAGTAGCGCATTCAACACCCGCCCGCACTCAGCGGCCGCGTCAGCTTCTGCGCAGAAGCCGCGCCGCTTCCAGCGCAAAGTAGGTCAGCACACCGTCGGCACCTGCGCGTTTGAAGGCCAGCAGTGCCTCCATCATCACCGCGTCGTGGTCCAGCCAGCCGTTGGCCGCAGCAGCCTTGAGCATGGCGTACTCACCACTGACCTGGTAGGCAAAGGTGGGGACACGGAACTCGTCCTTCACGCGGCGCACGATGTCCAGGTAGGGCATGCCGGGCTTGACCATCACCATGTCAGCGCCCTCGGCGATGTCCAGCGCCACTTCACGCAGCGCTTCGTCGCTGTTACCGGGGTCCATTTGGTAGGTCTTTTTGTCACTCTTGCCCAGGTTGGCGGCGCTGCCCACGGCATCGCGAAACGGGCCATAAAACGCGCTGGCGTACTTGGCGCTGTAAGCCATGATGCGCGTGTGGATCAGGTCGGCCGATTCCAGCGCGCCGCGAATGGCGCCGATGCGGCCGTCCATCATGTCGCTGGGCGCCACGATGTCCACGCCCGATTGCGCCTGCAGCATCGCCTGTTGACGCAGCACCGCCACGGTGGCGTCGTTGCGGATGTAGCCCTTGTCGTCGAGCAGGCCGTCCTGCCCATGGCTGGTGAAGGGATCCAGCGCCACATCGGTCAGCAGATTCAGTTCGGGGAACCGTGCTTTCAACGCACGCACCGTACGCGGCACCAACCCTTCCGGGTTCAGCGCCTCGGCCCCGTCGGGGGTCTTCAGCGATGGGTCGATCACCGGAAACAGCGCCATCACCGGCACGCCCAGCGCCAGGCACTCTTCGGCCACGGCAAACAGGCCGTCGATGCTGCGACGCTGCACACCCGGCATGCTGGGCACATCTTCGGCACGGCCGCTGCCGTCCAGCACAAAAACGGGCAGGATCAGGTCTTCGGGCGCCACACGATTTTCACGCACCAGTGCGCGGGTGGCGGCATCGCGGCGCAAGCGGCGCGGGCGGCTGGTCGGGAAGCTTGCAGGCTGCATCTGGCAATCGATGAGGGGGTGAGGGTGGGCAACCGGACGGCCGCTCAGGGAAACCGACAAAAACCTTCAGCTCAACTTAAAGCTCTACAAGCGAAAGCTCGTATCGGAAAGGTGATTATTGACACCAATTTGTTGGTGCTAGCATCGGCCTTGGATGATATCCCGCAAGGGTGTCATCCCCTGCTTTTCCTCCCTGAGCAGGTGCCTTAACGTGATGACAGCGGTAAGGCTTGCAAGCCCCGGCGTGAGCCGGGGCTTTTTTTGCGCGCAGGGTTTGGGGTGGTGGCCTCTGCCGGACCACAAAAGCCGTGCCCTGCATACACCCGCCCATAATGCCTGGATGAGCACCGGTTATCTGTGGGTCAAGGCCTTTCACATCGTTTTTGTGGCCAGTTGGTTCGCCGGCCTTTTTTACTTGCCGAGAATCTTTGTCAATCTGTCCATGGTGCAGTCCGACAGCCACGCCGAGCGTGAACGGCTGCTGCTGATGGCGCGCAAGCTGTACCGATTTGCGGGCATTCTGATGGTGCCTGCGCTGGTCTTGGGTCTGTGGCTCTGGCTCGGCTACGGGATCGGCAAAGGAGCGCCATGGCTGCACCTGAAGTTGGTGCTGGTCGTCGGCGCGGTGGGTTACCACCACGCCTGCCGACAAATGCTGCGGGGTTTTGAAACAGGCGGCAAAAGGCGCAGCGACCGTTGGTACCGTGTTTTCAACGAAGGTTCGGTTTTGTTGTTTGCGGCCATCGTTGTCCTGGTGGTGGTCAAGCCGTTCTGAAACGCGGGCAGCAGACCATGGTTGCCCAGCGCTCATGGAGTTCTGCGACCTGGCTGGCCATGGGCTATGCCTGGCTGGTGCTGTACGCCAGTCTGTTCCCGTTCGAGGGCTGGCGCTGGCCACCGGGACAGAACCTTTGGGTGCTGATGAAATTGCCGCTGGCACTTCAGCACAGCGACTTCGACCTGTGGTCCAACATCCTGGGTTATCTGCCGCTGGGCCTGCTGGTGACGCTGGCTGCCCGGCGCTCGGGACTGCGCAACCGGCAGGCGCTGTGGCTGGCCCTGCCGCTGGGCGCCGCACTGTCTTATGGATGTGAGCTGATGCAACAGTTCGTACCAGGACGGGTACCCTCGCTCAGCGATTGGGTCAGCAACACCGCAGGCAACAGCGCCGGCGCCATGCTGGCGCTGGCCGTGAACCGCCTGGGGTGGGTCGACCGCTGGCAGTCCTTTCGCGGGCGCTGGTTTGCCGGGGACGCCGCCTTTGCGCTGGCGCTGCTGACCTTGTGGCCCGTGGGCCTGCTGTTTCCCAGCCCGGTGCCGCTGGGCCTGGGGCAAGTGGGTGAGCGCCTGCGCCAGTTTCTGGCAGCATTGCTGAGTGATGTGCACTGGGCCAGCGCCTTGCAAGCACTTCTGGCTGCGCCGCCACCCTTGCACGAACCGCCCTTGCAGCCGCTCGCCCACGCCATGATCGTTGCTTTGGGCTTGCTGGCCCCCTGCCTGGTGGCCAACGCCGTGGTGGCGCCGGGCTGGCGGCGCCTGGCCACGGCCGCCGGTGCGCTGTGCGTGGCGTGCGCCGGGTTGACGCTGTCTGCGCTGCTGAATTTTGGCCCGCTGCGGGCCACCGCCTGGGTCTCTGCACCGACCTTGCTGGGGCTGGCCCTTGGTGCTGTGGGCGCGGTGATGTTGGCCCCGCTTTCACGCCGCCACACCGCAGGCGTCGGGCTGGTGGTGCTGACGGCATTGGTGGTGGGTGTGGCGCATGCGCCTGACAACCCCTATTTCGAACAAAGTCTTCACGGCTGGGAACAGGGCCGGTTTGTGCGTTTTCATGGCATCGCGCAGTGGGTGGGTTGGCTATGGCCCTATGCAGCCATGGCTTGGGTGCTGTCGCGCCTGGGACCGCGCAGTGACGAGTACCGGTAAGGCACGCGCGCTGCAAACAGCCGGGCACCCAACCCTGGCAAGCGCAAAAGGCAACCGGCACGGCCCTGGGTCCAGGCCAGGCCAGCCGCGGCGCGGCAGCCGGCCTGGGGTCTACCTACAATCTTGAACATGGGCTACTACAAACACCACATCTTTTTCTGCCTCAATGAACGCAAGGCTGGCGAGGCCAGTTGCGGACAACATGGCGCACAAGTGGCGTTTGACCACTGCAAGGCCCGTATCAAGGCAGCCGGCCTTGCAGGCCCTGGTGGCACCCGGGTCAACAAGGCCGGCTGCCTGGACCGCTGCGCCGGCGGCCCGGTGGCCGTGGTCTACCCCGAGGGCACCTGGTACACGTTTGTGGATCAGGAAGACATCGACGACATTGTGGACAGCCACCTGGTGCGCGGCGAAGTGGTGCAGCGTTTGCTGCTGGCACCCGACATCGGCCGATGAACCCGGCCACGGTGCGCAGCACCATCCCCGGTCCGCAAGGCGCTCTGGAATGCGCCCTGGACCGGCCTGCCGCGGGCGCACCCAACCATGGCGCGCTGGCGCTGCTGTGCCACCCCCACCCGCTGCACGGCGGCACCATGGACAACAAGGTGGTGCAGACGCTGGCGCGCGCGTTGGTGCCACTGGGCTTCACCACCTTGCGCTTCAACTTCCGCGGCATCGGCGCCTCGGCCGGCCAGTGGGCCGAAGGCCAGGGCGAAATCGACGACGCCCTGGCTGTGCTGGCAGCCCACCGGCAACCCGGCCAGCCGCTGGTGCTGGGCGGTTTTTCCTTTGGTGGCTATGTGGCCACCCAGGCGGCTGCGCGCCTGGCAGCCCTGGGCCCGGAACAGACCGCCCGGCGCCTGGTGCTGGTGGCCCCTGCCGTGACCAATTTCGTGGCCGCCGCGGTGCCCACCGACACCGTGCTGGTGCAGGGCGAACTGGACGACGTGGTGCCGATGCAGGCCGTGCTGGACTGGGCGCGGCCGCAACAACTGCCGGTCACCGTACTGCCCGGTGCCGGTCACTTTTTCCACGGGCAACTGCCCGCACTCAAACAGATCGTGCAACTGGCGTTTTCATCCTTTGCGCGGCCTGACTCCCCTTGAAACCTCGAATGAACCGACTCTTCCACAAGCTTCTTTGCACCTTGACCGGCCTGATGCTGGCCACCACCGCGTTGGCGCAAAACCCCCAACCGCCCGAAATCGCCGCCCGGCAATACCTGCTGATCGACCTGTCCAGCAACCAGGTCCTGGCCGAGCGGGGCGCCGACGCGCAGGCCGACCCGGCGTCACTGACCAAGCTGATGACGGCCTACCTGACCTTCAACGCCATCCGCGACAAGAAGCTGGCCCTGGACCAATCCGTCTCGGTGTCCCTGCGCGCCTGGGCCGAACGCAAGGGCGGCGGCTCGCTGATGTTCATCGACACCACCATGCACCCCACGGTGGCCGAACTGCTGCGCGGCCTGATTGTGCAAAGCGGCAACGACGCCGCGGTGGCCCTGGCCGAAGCCGTCAGCGGCGACCTTGACACCTTTGTGGCCAGCATGAACCGCCAGGCCCAGGCCTGGGGCTTGAAAAACACGCAGTTCAAGAACGTCAGTGGCCTGACCGAACCGGGTCATTACAGCAGCGCGCGCGACGTAGCCTTCGTGGCCGCCAAGATCATCAACGAACACCCGGAACATTACGCGCTGTATTCGCTGCGCCAGTACACCTACAACAACATCAAGCAGGACAACCGCAACATGCTGCTGGGGCGCGACCCCACGGTGGACGGCATGAAAACCGGCTATACGGAAAGCGCCGGCTATTGCCTGGTGACCAGCGCGATGCGTGAAACGCCGGCCGGCCCGCGCCGGCTGTTGAGCGTGGTGATGGGCACGGCCTCCAAGGAGGCTCGCGCCAACGAAAGCCAGAAGTTGCTGAACTGGGGCTGGCAGGCCTGGGACGCCGTGCGCCTGTTTGAAGCCGACAAGCCCGTGACCACCGTGCAGGTGTGGAAAGGTGAGTCCAAGGAAGCCAAACTGGGCGCACCGGGCGCCTTGGTGGTGACCGTGCCCAAGGGCGAAGGCGACAAGATCAAGACCACGCTGGAACGCACCGACCCGCTGCTGGCGCCGCTGACCGCCGGGCAGCAAGTGGGCACCATCAAGATCACAACCGCCAGCGGCGCCGCCATTGCCAGCATGCCGCTGGTGGTGCTGCAGCCCGTTCCGCTGGCCGGATTTCTGGGCCGCACCTGGGACGCCATCCGCTTGTGGGTCAAGTAAATCCCAGACCGCAGGCCGCACTTGATGAACAATCAGGCGGCTCCCACCCATACAGGTCAACTGCGTCGGTCTTGCCAACCGCCAGTGAGCCATTCTGCAGCGGGGCCCGAACCACTGAACCGGCCCCACCCAACCTGGACCCATCATGACCGACACCTTGTGCATCCTGAATGGCGAACAGATGCCGTTGTCGCAGGCCCGCGTGCCGGTGCTGGACCGCGGGTTCATCTTTGGCGACGGCATCTACGACGTGGCACCGGTCTATGGCCGGCGCCTGTTCCGGTTCGACGAACACCTCGCGCGGCTGACACGGTCGCTGGCCAAGGTACGCATCGACAACCCGTACACCCGCGAACAGTGGCTGGCCCATTGCCGTGCGCTGGTGGCGGCGTCGCCGGCTGAAGACCAGGTGGTCTACATCCAGGTCACACGGGGTGTGGCGCCGCGAGACCATGTCATGCCCAAAGGGGTGACCCCCACGGTCTTCATGATGAGCAGCCCCATGAAGCCGGCCAGCGCCGAACAGCGGCACAAGGGCGTGGCCTGCGTCACGGCGCGTGACTTCCGCTGGGAGCGGGGCGACATCAAGAGCACCAGCCTGCTGGGCAACGTGCTGGCGCGGCAGATTTCCGCCGACCAGGGCGCGCTTGAAACCATCATGTTCCGTGACGGCCACTTGACCGAGGCCGCATCCAGCAATGTGTGGATCGCGCACGAAGGGGCCTTGCTGGGTCCGCCCAAGAGCGACCTTGTGCTAGAAGGCATACGTGTTGAACTGCTGCGCGAGCTGTGCGAGGACTGCGGCATCGCCTACAACTTGCGGCCGCTGACCGAAGCCGACGTGCGGTCAGCCGACGAGGTGATGCTCAGTTCCGCCACCAAGGAAATCCTGCCCGTCACCAGCATCGACGGCGAAGCCGTCGGACACGGCGCTTTGCGCGGCAAGCCCGGTCCGGTCTATGCGCGGCTGCACGAAGCCTACCAGCGCGCCAAGCAGACCATGTCGATCTGATCATGTCGTCAGCCAAGGATCCCACCGACGCCCAGGCTGCGCCCAGCCTGATCGAGTACCCCAGCGCCTTCCCCATCAAGGTGATGGGCGAGCACGTGGACGGCTTCGAGACCGCCATGGTGCATATCGCAAAGCGATTCGACCCGGCCTTTGAAGCAACGCAACATGTGGAACGCCGACCCAGCAAGGCCGGCAAATACCTGGGCCTCACCTTGACCGTCACGGCCACCAGCCGGGAACAACTGGACGAGCTCTACCGCACGTTGTCCACACATCCCATGGTGAAGGTGGTGCTTTAGGGTTACACGGGCCCATGGCACCGCACGCAGTGGCGGGACGAATCTGCTTCTTGGGCGCGCCGCTTCACTGCGGCGCCTTGTCCGGATCGCCGTTCAGGGCGTCGATGGCCAAAGCCTTGGCGCGCGCGGCAGGATCGCCCTTGGCAGCCGCCGCGCCGTACCAGTAGCGGGCCAGGCGCAGGTCCAGCGGCAGGCCATCGCCTTTTTCGTACATCGACGCCAGCAGGTACATGGCGCCTTCCTGGCCTGCCTTCGCAGCCTCGCGATACCACTGGGCCGCCAGCGCATAGTCCTGCGGACGGCCGCGGCCCAGAAAATAGGCCGTGCCCATGGCCACCTGCCCGTCCACACTGCCGGCGCTGGCGGCGCGTTCGTACCAGTCGTGGGCCTGCGCCAGGTCGCGCGGACCAAACTGGCCGTTTTCCAGCGCCTGGCCGAGGTCGTATTGCGCCGTCACAAAGCCACCATGGGCGGCCTTTTCAAGCCATCGCCGCGCCTGCTTCAGGTCGGCACCGGGCAGCTCGCCACGCAGGTGCATCACGGCCAGGTTGTACTGGGCCACCGCCACGCCCGACGCCGCCAGCTGCTCAAAAGCCTGCTGCGCCTGCATCCTGTTGCCCGATTCATAAGCGCGGAAGGCCGCATCCACTTGCAGCTTCAATGCCGGCGGCAGCGGCTGCGCGGCCTGAGCCAGGCACAGCGCCAGCGCGCAGCACAGTCCTGCTGCCAACGGTTGAATCATGGCCATGGCAAAACTCCCTTGTTGAACAGTACGCGCTGGCGAGCCCGGGCATCCATGCGGCCATGTGGCTCGACAAGGCCAAAGCCGCTGTGTCGTTTGTGTCGCCAGATTCTCACGCCAGGCTTAGCCAGCATGGTGAAATCCCCCCATGGCTACCCGTACAAAGATCAGCATCAAACCTTCGGCACAGCCGCGCGACCCCATGAGGTCCCGTGTGCGCGCCGTGAATGCGCCAAAGACCAAAAAACCGGCGTCGGCGCGCCGGCGCGAACCGGATGATCGACCGCCGTCGGGCGACGCACCGTTGGACGACCGCGCCCGCGACCCGGCAGGGGCTGTCCCCCGCCCGCCGACACGAGAGCGACCGGTGTCGCAGACCCGGCCAGACAACCGCGGCATGCCGCCTCGGCGTGATGCCGCCGCCCAGGGTGCGCCGCGGCAACGACCACCACAGGCCATGGCCCCCTCCCAGCCCCCGGCGCGCGCCTCATCACGCCCGGTGGCGCAACGCACCGCAGCACCCCGCAACGAGCCCATCCAGGCCCACAGCGACGGCGTGCGGGTGTCCAAGCTGATGACGGAACGCGGCCTGGCCTCGCGCCGCGAAGCTGACGACTGGATCGTGGCCGGCTGGGTTTTTGTCGACGGCCAGGTCGCCCAACTCGGGCAGCGCGCCCATGCCGGCGCCATCATCACCATCGACCCACGAGCGCAGGCCGAACAAGCCCGGCAGGTCACCATCTTGTTGCACAAGCCAATGGGCTTTGTCAGTGGCCAGGCCGAAGACGGCCACGAGCCGGCCATCACTCTGGTGACACCCGCCAACCACTGGCCGGGTGACACCTCGCGCATCAACTTTCACGTCGGCCACCTGCGACACCTGGCCCCGGCCGGTCGCCTGGACATTGACTCCACCGGCCTGCTGGTGTTCACGCAGGACGGCCGCGTGGCCAAGCGCCTGATCGGTGACCAGACCCGCGTCGAAAAAGAGTACCTGGTGCGCGTCAGCCTGCTGGGCGAGGGCAATCTGGCCGATGTGGACCTGCGGCGCCTGCGAAACGGCTTGTCGCTGGACGGCATCCTGCTGCGGCCCGCCCAGGTCAGCTGGCAGAACGAAGACCAGTTGCGCTTTGTGCTGCGCGAAGGCCGCAAACGGCAGATTCGCCGCATGTGTGAACAGGTGGGGCTGCAGGTTCTGGGCCTGAAGCGTGTGCGCGTGGGCAGCGTGCCGCTGGCGCAGTTGCCCGCGGGGCAGTGGCGCTACCTGCGCGACGATGAACGGTTCTGACGCCGCTGCAGCGGCGCCGGCCTTGACGACCCACCGCTACCGCGCGCCCGTGCAGGCGCTGTGCCTGGCAGGGCCCACAGCCAGCGGCAAGTCGGCACTGGCGCTGTCCCTGGCGCGGCGCTGGCCGATGGAGATCATCAGCGTCGATTCGGCCCAGGTCTACCGCGGCATGGACATTGGCACGGCCAAGCCCAGCGCCGCAGAGCAGGCCCAGGTACCGCACCATCTGATCGACATCCAGGACCCGGCCCAAAGCTATTCGGCGGCACGTTTTGTGGCCGACGCCACGCAACTGGTTGCCGATATCCGCGCCCGCGGGCGTTTGCCTTTGCTGGTCGGCGGCACCATGCTGTACTTCAAGGCCTTGCGCCAGGGCATCAGCGCCATGCCCGCCGCCAACCCTGCGCTGCGGGTCGCCATCGACCACGAAGCGCAGGTGCAGGGTTGGCCCGCCCTGCACGAAGCCCTGGCCCAGGTCGATCCGGAAACCGCAGCGCGGCTGGCGCCACGGGATGGCCAGCGCATCCAGCGCGCGCTGGAAGTCTGGCGCAGCACCGGGCGAACCTTGACTGACTGGCACCGCCAGGACCCTGCCCGATCCGGACCGGATGCCGACGCAGCCTGGCCGCTGCTGGCCCTGGAGCCAGCGTCGCGTGCCTGGCTGCACGCCCGCATCGAGCAGCGCCTGCAGCAGATGGTGGCGCGGGGCCTGGAGGCCGAGGTGCGGGCCTTGCGGCAGCGCGGCGACCTGAATCCACAGCTGCCCAGCATGCGCAGCGTGGGCTATCGCCAGGCTTGGGCGGCGCTGGACGCTGCAGAACAAGCCCCTCCGACTCGGCCGCCGAAGGCCGATCGCGCCCCGTGGTTCGATCCAGCCCTGGCGGCCACACGACAATTGGCGAAACATCAGTTGACATGGTTACGAGGGGTTCCAGGTCGTACGGTGTTGAACTGCGAGTCTGCGGCGCTGGAAGACGACGCTCACCGTTGGGTACAAGGCTTCATGCAGTTCTGAAGTCAACACTGACGCCAGCCCGGGCGGCCTTCGAAAAACCAGTCTGGATGCCCTGAAACGCCGGGAATTCAGTCCGCCGCCAACAGGCCCGTTTCCGAACCTGCGGTGCATGCTCCTGGGTGACTGCGGTTACACAGCGGTACAGGATTCATACCCTTCAAATAGGGCCTGCTTAGGGTGCGGCCCGGTAAACGATGGGCAAGTCTCGGGCTATAGTCCGCCCCTTCGAGCACATCAGCCAGCAGCGACCCACAAGGTCGCAGCGAGACCATAAGCGCAGCGTCACGTGATACCCGTGCATGCCGGCAGGAGGAAAGATTGGAATTCGCCGAACAACAGCGCCCCGGCAAGCATGTCGTGGGCATCGGTATCGTTCTGGCCCTGCACCTGCTGCTGGGTTGGGCGCTGCTCACGGGGCTGGCTCAGCGCATGGTCGAGGTGATCAAGGCGCCGATCGAAACCAAGATCATCGAAGAAACCAAGCCGCCGCCACCGCCGCCGCCTGAAAACCTGCCGCCGCCGCCCAAGTTTGCGCCGCCGCCGCCTTCGTTTGTACCGCCGCCTGAAGTGGTGGTGAACCCGCCGCCGACACCGGCTCCCGTGATCACCACGACCACCGTCGCGCCGCCGCCTGCGCCGGTATTCATTGCGCCGCCCCCGGCACCTGCCGCGCCGCCTGCGCCGCCGGCACCCCCCGCACCGCCGCCGCCACCTGCGCCCAAGAAATCCCCGGTTCGGCCAGCGATTGCCAACGTCAGATCCTGCGCTCCCACTGGCGAAGACTACCCGCCCGCTGCGCAGCGAGCGGAAGCCACCGGCACCACCAAAATTCGTTTCACCGTGGGTCCGGATGGTCGTGTCACAGGCAAAGAGGTCATCAAGTCCGCCGGCGCGACGCGCGAGCACCGTCTGCTGGACCGCGTTGCCCTGACCAAGCTGGGCGACTGTCAATTCAAGCCGGGGTCTGACGAAAACGGCAACCCGGTCGGCGGTTCGTTTGACGTTGAATACGTCTGGAAACTCGATTAGTCGCCCCCTCGAATCCTGTCCCTTCTCATCACCGTTCGTAGCTGTCGCCTTTTCAAAAGAACCCAGCGACCGTTTTCGCCCCCTGGAGTCATCATGTCCATCAGCACCTTCCTGCAAAACCGTCCCTCGGCCGCCAAGTCCGCCGCCAGCCTGCTGGCCAGTGTGGTCCTGGCCTTCAGCCTGCCCACGCTGGCTTTGGCCCAAGCCGCCTCTGCCCCCCCTGCCGTCGAAGCCCCGGCCGCGCCGGCGCCGGCCATGCAGCCCGCGCCCGCCGCGCCTGCCAATGCCGTGACCGAAGAGGCCATCGAGAACCCCTACGGCCTGCAGGCGCTGTGGGGCCAGGGCGACTACGTGGCCAAAGGCACCTTGGTGATCCTGTTGCTCATGTCCATGAGCAGCTGGTACGTCATCTTCACCAAGTTGATTGAACAGCGCGCCATGTTGAAAAGCGCCAAAGAATCGTCCGAAGCCTTCTGGAAAGCTCCTTCTGTGAAAGCTGGCGTGGGTGGTCTGGAAGACCGTTCGGCGCTGCGCTTCATTGCCGAACAGGGCATCAAGGCCAGCGAACACCACGAAGGCACGATGGTCGAGTCCATCGACAAACACACCTGGATCGGCATGTCCATCGACCGCTCGGTGGGCAGCATCCAGAACCGCCTGAGCGGTGGCATGGCCCTGCTGGCCACCGTGGGTTCCACCGCGCCGTTTGTGGGCCTGTTTGGTACCGTCTGGGGCATCTACAACGCGCTGGTGAAGATCGGCATCAGTGGCCAGGCATCCATCGACAAGGTGGCCGGCCCCGTCGGTGAGGCGCTGATCATGACCGCCATCGGTCTGGCCGTGGCGGTGCCCGCCGTGATGGGCTACAACTGGCTGCTGCGTCGCAACAAGGCCGTGATGGACCACACCAAGGCTTTTGCGGGCGACCTGCTGAACGTGCTGCTGGCTGGCAAGCGCTGACCCTTTTCGGCCCCTGAGGAGATATCGCCATGGCGATGCAAGTTGGCGCTGCTGAAGGCGACGGCGAAGAGCAACTCAACAACACCATCAACACCACACCGCTGGTGGACGTGATGCTGGTGCTGTTGATCATCTTCCTGATCACGATTCCGGTGGTCACGCAGACGATCAAGCTCGATCTGCCCAAGGAACGCAACATCCCGCTGCAGACCAAGCCCGAAAACATCGTTATCGCTGTCAACCGCGATGGCGAAATCTATTGGGGCACTGAAAGACTGTCCGACATCGAGGCGCTGGTCTCACGGCTGAAGGTCGAATCGGTCAAGGAGCCGCAACCCGAAGTGCACATCCGGGGCGACGCCGAGGTGCGCTACGAATCCGTGGGCCGGGTTGTCGTGGCCTGCCAACGCGCGGGCATCTTCAAAGTCGGTTTCATCACCGAACCGCCGGCCGGCGCGGCCGTGCGGCAGTAGCAGACAGGGGCGCCCTTCATGGCCATGAACGTAGGCAATTCAAATAGCGACGAAGAAGAGGTGATGGTTGACATCAACACCACGCCGCTGATCGACGTGATGCTGGTGTTGTTGATCATGTTCATCATCACCATCCCCATCCAGACACACGCCGTCAAGATGAACATGCCGGTGCCGAACAATGCCGCACCGCCGCCGAAGCCGCCAGAGATCGTGCGCATCGACGTCGACTTCGACGGCACCATCGGCTGGAACGGCGAGATCATCGAAGCCGGCAACCGGGCCGCCATCGAAACCCGGCTTCGTGCAGTGGCAGCACAGGCCGACCAGCCCGAAGTGCACCTGAGGCCCAACAAACTCGTTACCTATAAACACGTGGCGATGATCATGGCCAGTGCGCAGCGCCTGGGCGTCACCAAGATCGGCATCGTGGGCAACGAGCAGTTTCTTTGATCGGCCTTCCCTTGACCCGTGGCACGGGAGACCGTTGGTCGCAAGACCAGCGGATCTCGAGTCGCACCAGCAGAATTCCGCCCATGAAGCAGTTGCGTTTGTTCACCCTGGCCGTTTTGACCTCCCTGGCCTTCGCCGGCCCCACCCACGCGCAGGGGCTGCGGGCCGAGGTTGGCAAACCGTTGCAGCAGGCCTCGGAATTGCTGCGCGCAGGCAAGGCCCGCGAAGCCCTGGCCAAGGCGCGTGAAGCCGACCGCGCCAGCGGCAAGACCGCGGCCGAACAGCTCACCATCGACCGGATGATGGCCGCAGCCGCTCAGCGCGCAGGCGACTCGGGCTCCGCCATCAAAGCCCTGGAATCCATCTATGGCCGCGTGGGCGGCGCCGAACAAGGTCGCATCGCCGAGCAGTTGGCCTCCACCTACGCACAGGCTCGCAACAACGGCAAAGCCGGCGAGTGGTTGGCCAAGGCCGTGGCGGCCGGCAACAACAGCGACACCATCCAGCAGTTGCAGAGTTACCTGCAAAGCGCCACCGGCGACTACGCCGCCATTGCGCGCGACGCCGCCGCTGCCGTGTCCGCCGCTGAACGCGCCGGCCGCAAGCCCGCTGAAGCCGACCTGCTGCGCCTGGCCGATGCCCAGCAGCGCATGAACAACAGTGCCGGCCAGGTGCAGACGCTGGAAAAGCTGGCGCTCGCCTACCCCAAGACCGAGTACTGGAACGCCTTCCTGGGCCGCCTGCCGCGCAAGTCGGGCTTCTCGGACCGTTTGTCCCTGGACGTGCTGCGCCTTCGCCTGGCCACGGGCACGCTGACCAAGACTGACGAATACATGGAAATGGCGCAGCTGACGCTGCAAGACGGCTTCCCTGCCGAAGCCCTGGACATCATCGAAAAGGGCACCAAGGCCGGCTTGCTGGGCACCGGCCCCGAAGCGGCGCGCCATCAACGCCTGCGTGACCTGGCGGTCAAGCAGGCGGCTGCACTGAAGTCTTCGATGGCCAAACAGGTTGATGATGCGATGGCCCAAAAGGACGGCAACGACATGGTCAAGCTGGGCTACGCCTACGTGACCGAAGGGGATGTCGGCAAAGGCATCGACCTGATCCAGAAAGGCATCGCCACCGGCAAGCTCAAGCGTCCTGCGGACGCCACCCTGCGCCTGGGCATGGCACAGTTGCAATCGGCCCAGACCAAGGCTGCTGGCGTGCGTACGCTGCGCAGTGTCAAGGGCACAGACGGCGTCGCCGAAATTGCACGAACCTGGGCCACCATCGGATTCAACTGAGTCCGCCGACCCATCGGATCAGTCGGACGGCCGCCCTGGCCCGGCCTCGGCCAGCAGCCCATGCCGCGTTGCAAGCGCCACCTGGCGTTCAATCTCGGCATCGTGAACGCCCTCTGCCCGCAAGGCCTGAGCCGTGCGCACCAGGTAGTCCAGCGTGCTGCCGAAACGGCCACGCGCATTGCGAAAAATGTGCAGCAATTCTGCGTCCTGCATGCGCGGCAGGCAGGCAGGGCTGCGGCTCGGCAGCGTGAATGCCAGCGCCGCTACGGGACCGCGGGTCGTATGACAGGTGAGCACCCGCGCGTCGTAAACGCCCGTGGGCATCTCACGTTTCCACAGGCGTCGCAACTCCGCCTCGAGGTCGTTTGCATGCAGCCGATAAACGACCCCTTGGCACGAGCCGCCGCGCAGCAGCGCAAACACCAGACCGGGCGTCGCTGGATTGCCACGGTTCACGTTGGAACGCATGCGCAGGCTGCGATGCCAGCCGTGCACCCGGGCGCGGTGCTGCTCGGCCACGGCAAATTCCTGCCGCCAGATGAGCGAGGCATAACCAAAGACCCAGCAGTCATGCTGCGCCGGCCAGGTAGTACGCAACTGGCGGTACACCTGCTCGGGGTCACGCATCACCAGGCTCGGGTCAATCGGTATGTCAAGCAAGTCATGGGCAGGTGTGTTCACGGATGCCAGCATCGCATGGCATGCTGCGGCGCGCAACTGCGGGCAAGGTGACGTCCCCGGCCGCGAAACTGGTTGCCTGCGAAGACAAGCGCAGCTGCGGGATACTGTGGTGGTTCCGTGATCCCGCTGGACGCCGATGACGATACCCACCTGCGTATTTGCCGACCCCATCCCCCTGCGCGTGCTGCTGGTGGAGGACGATGCCGTCAACCGCATCCTGTCGAGCCTGGTTGTGCAGGCCGTGACGGGCATGGACGCCGAAGTCGTTGACAGCGGCGAAGACGCGCTGGCGCTGTTGCAGCGGCAGGCATTCGACGTCGTACTGATGGACCTGCACCTGCCAGGCATCGATGGCGTCGAGACAACGCGGCGCATTCGCGCCCTGCCCTCACCCATGTGCCTCTGCACCGTGTTGGCGCTGACGGCCAGTGATACACCGCAGGATGTCCAGCGCTGCCAGGCTGCCGGCATGGCGGCCCATCTGGTCAAGCCCATCGACAGCCAGACTTTGCGGCAAGCGCTGTCGGTTCTGCCAAGGGGTGCCGCCAACACCCCAGGTTGAACACGCCTGCTGCTCCAGGCAGGATGAAATCCTGATTTGACGCTGTAACTTAGTTACTGAATAATTGAGTATTTGGTTACCAAACCAGCTGGCATGAACAACGCCCTGACCGCAGTCACGCAACGCATCGTCGAACGCAGCCACAGCACGCGCACGGCCTATTTGCAGCGCATCCAACGCTTGGTAGAACGACCACCCGGCCCCGAGCGCATGGGCTGCGCCAACGTCGCGCATGCCTTTGCAGCCCTGCCTAGCAACGACAAGTTGCGCGTGGTGGCACACAAGGCGCCCCACATCGGCATCGTCAGCGCCTACAACGACATGTTGTCGGCACACCAGCCCTACGAGACCTACCCAGCCTTGATCCGCGCCCAGGCGCAATCACGCGGCGCCACCGTGCAGATGGCTGGCGGCGTGCCCGCCATGTGTGACGGTGTCACCCAAGGCCTGCCGGGCATGGAGCTGAGTCTGTTTTCGCGCGACACCATCGCCATGGCCACCGCCATCGCGCTGACACACGACGTGTTTGACGCCGCGCTACTGCTGGGCGTGTGCGACAAGATCGTGCCGGGCCTGCTGATCGGCGCCCTGCACTTCGGCCACCTGCCCTGCGTATTCGTGCCCGCCGGCCCCATGGGCACGGGGCTGTCCAACACGGCCAAGTCCAAGGTGCGCGAACGCGCGGCTCAGGGCCTAGCCGACCGTGCAGAACTGCTGCAGGCCGAAAGCGCGGCCTACCACGGCCCCGGCACCTGCACCTTCTACGGTACCGCCAACAGCAACCAGATGCTGCTGGAGGCGATGGGCCTGCACGTGCCCGGCGCCGCGTTTGTTCACCCGCACGACGGGCTGCGTGAAGCGCTCACACGCGAAGCGGTCAACACGGTGCTGGACATCACCCGGCACGGCCAGCGCTTCACGCCGATCGGCCGACTGGTGGACGAACGCGTCATCGTCAATGCCATGGTGGCCCTGCTGGCCACCGGCGGCAGCACCAACCACCTCATCCACTGGGTGGCCGTGGCCCGGGCAGCCGGCATCCTGATCGACTGGAATGACTTTGCGGACCTGTCGGCCGCCACGCCCTTGCTGGCGCGCGTGTATCCCAACGGCGAAGCCGACGTCAACCAGTTCCAGGCCGCCGGCGGACCGGCTTATGTGCTGCGGGAACTGATGCAATGCGGGGGCCTGCACAGCGATGTGCTGACGGTCCATGCGGACGGCCTGACCGCCTACGGCGCCAACCCGGTGATGCCGGAACACACTTTGCGTTGGCAAGTGGCCACAGTTACAGGCGACGATCGCGTGCTGCGGCCGGCGGCTTCACCGTTCTCGCCCTCCGGTGGCCTGAAGTTGCTGCAAGGCAACCTGGGCCGCGCCGTCATCAAGACATCGGCGGTGCCCGAAGACCGGCACATCATTGAAGCGCCAGCACGTGTGTTCACCACCCAGGAAGGTCTGCACCAGGCCTTCAAGGCGGGTGAGCTGAACCGCGACGTGGTCGTGGTGGTGCGCTTCCAGGGCCCCCACGCCAATGGCATGCCCGAACTGCACAAGCTGACACCACCGCTGGCCGTATTGCAGGGTCAAGGTCACCGCGTGGCCCTGGTCACCGACGGCCGCATGAGCGGTGCCAGCGGCAAGGTGCCGGCAGCCATCCATTGCAGCCCCGAAGCGCTGGCTGGCGGACCGCTGGCTCTGGTGCAGGACGGCGACATCATCCGGCTGGACGCTGAAGCCGGCACGCTCCAGGCACTGGTGCCCGCTGATGTTTGGGCTTCCCGGAAACCGGCAACGTTGGAACCGGCCCAGGCCGAGCTCAATGGCCACGACCTGGGCCGTGAACTGTTTGCCGGGATGCGCCGCAACGTGCGCAGCGCCGAAGAAGGTGCGGTCACCTGGATGTAGTCTGAACACCCCCCTCCCTGCACACACATCACGAAGAGCCTGACATGAAAAACACCCTGGAATTGCCCAGCCATGGACCGGTGATCCCGGTCATCGTCATCGAGCGGGTTCAGGATGCCGTGCCACTGGCGCAGGCGCTGGTGGCTGGCGGTGTCCGGGTCCTGGAAGTCACGATGCGCACCGCTGTGGCGCTGCAGGCCATCGAAGCCATTGCGCGTGCCGTGCCCGATGCCATCCTGGGCGCCGGCACCGTGCGCAGCGCGGCTGATGCGCAGGCTGCCAAGGACGCCGGCAGCGTGTTTGCCGTCAGCCCGGGCTACACCGCGTCGGTGGGCGCTGCTTGCCGCAACATCGGGCTGCCGCTGCTGCCGGGCGTGGCCACGGCCAGCGAGGTGATGGCAGCGCAAGCCGACGGCCTGTCGTTCCTGAAGTTCTTCCCGGCCACGGCGGCCGGCGGCATCCCCATGCTGAAGGCCCTGGCAGGGCCGTTCCCCGACGTGGTGTTCTGCCCCACCGGCGGCATCAACATCGAAACCGCGCCGCAGTTTCTGGCGCTGCCCAACGTCAAGGTCTGTGGCGGCTCCTGGCTGACGCCGGCCGATGCCGTCGCCTCGGGCGACTGGGCCCGCATCACCCAACTGGCGCGCCAGGCGCAGGCCCTGCGTGCCTGAACAGGTGAATTGGCAAAGGAAACGTCACAAAACGTCCCGTTACTTCAAAACAGGCGGCGCGAAGCAACAGCCCACCACGACCGCCTTGCCAACACCTTGAATCGCGCATTGACCTGGGCCGCGTCGCGCGGGCCCTTGCAGTAGTCAGTCACCCGTGCGATGGACCATCATCGCCGCCACCAGCTGCGCCGAAGCGCCGCCTTGCTGCAGACCCTGCACCACACCTGCATGGTTGCTGGCC